>NZ_CAXBDN010000098.1:0-13849 GCF_963974375.1 uncultured Marinobacter sp. | reverse complement strand
ACCGTGGTGACTTCCGTGCCCTGATGCAGGACAACTTCGCCAGCATCTTCCCATCGTCCGACACTACCTCTGATCAGGCCGTCAACGCCATCGTTGCACTGCTTGAAAAGCATCAGAACCTGAGCAAGTACGTCGCCTGACGTCTGGCTCACTGCAGCCTGCCGGCCTCCGGCGGGCTGTCGCCCCCAGGGGCATTCTCCAGATTCCATCAGCCCCGGGCACCTCAAGCACTCATGTACAGCCGCACTGCAATTATCCTGTTCAGCACCCTGTTCGCACTACCGACAGCACAGGGCTCTGTGGTCAGCCAAGGCATGGTTGACGATGACACCATCCGCAAACTGGCAGCCACACGGGAATGGCAGGCGCTGGGTCACTACCAGCCCAACCGTCTGACTTCGGGTTACAAGAGCCAGGCGGATGATGCCGGGTTCTTCCTGGCGGCCGATGGTAAAACATCACCGGTAGCGGAACTGAGGGCAACCCTGGCTGCGATTCAGGCGCCGGTGACCGGGGATGACAACGACCATGCCAGCTGCGAATTTCCGGCCCGGGACCGCTGGCTGCGCGAACAACTGAAGATGCCTGAGACTGAAGCCCATTGCGCAGACTTTCAGGAATGGGCGTCCGAACTGAATACCGAGTCCGTTGCCCTGGTGTTTGCGGCGTCTTACCTGAACAGTCCGTCCTCCATGTTCGGGCATACCTTCCTGCGACTGGACCCTCCCAGTGACGACAGCGAAGCCAACCTGCTGCTGGCCAATACCATTTCCTACGCCGCCGATGCGGCCGAGCGGGACAACGAACTGACCTTTGCCTACCGGGGCATTTTTGGTGGCTACCCGGGCATCACCTCGGTGCGACCCTATTACGAAATGATCCGGCTTTACTCTGATATTGAAAACCGTGATCTCTGGGAGTATCAGCTCAATCTGACGCCAGACGAAGTTGATCAGATGCTGGCCCACGCCTGGGAAATCCAGGACCGCAATTTTGACTACTATTTCTTCGACGAAAACTGCGCCTACCGGCTACTGGCACTGATCGACGTGGCCCGCCCCGGCACCCACCTGCTGGACGAGGTATCCACCCATGCCATACCCTCGGACACGGTACGCTGGGTGGCTGACCGTGAGCTGGTGGCCTCGGTGAACTACCGGCCATCCGCTGCCACCCAGGTAAACCATGCCCTCCACCAGCTCACCCCGGAAAACCGGCGGCTGGCCAGTGCGATTGCCAATGGTTACGTGGACACCACCGGGCCGGAAATGGCTGAACTCTCCGCTCGTGAGCAGGCCAACGTTCTGGACGCCACCTACGACTATGTCCGGTACCAGAGTGAGGCGGAGGGCTGGCCCCGGGACTACGCTGCGCCGCTCTCCCATGACCTGCTGCGCACCCGCAGCCAGATCCGTGACCAGGCACCACTGGAAACACCACCGACGCCTTCCATTCGGGATGACCAGGGCCACGAAACCTTTCGGGCCGGCCTGAACCGGGGTTACAGTGGCAGCCGCCATTACACCGAACTGAGCCTGCGCCCGGCCTACCACGATGTGCTTGACCCGCCGGAGGGCTACCGCCCCGGAGCCCAGCTGCAGTTTCTGCGTTTTGACAGCCGCTTCTACCCGGACAAGGACGAGTTGCAGGTGGAGCGCATTGTGGGCGTGGAAATCCGTTCGCTGACACCTCGGAACAGCTTTTTCAAACCGCTGTCCTGGCAGGTGGGCTTTGGCGGCCGCCGTACCGAAACCGACAGTGGCAACCGGGTGCTGACGCCCTATCTGGAAGGCGGCGCCGGTGGCAGCTGGATGCTCGGAAGCCAGCTACAGGCCATCGCCGTAGCCACCGCCGACCTGGAAATCAGCTCGGCCATACGCCGGGGTTACGATATTGCCCCCGGCGCCGATGCCGGACTGCTTTACCAGAGCCCCGGTATCAGCGTGATGGCTGGTGGACGAACCAGGGCCTGGATTGTCAGCAGTCAGCACCGCCAGGATGAGGCCTACGTGGAAGCCTCCCTGCACCTGGGCAGAGACTACAGCATCCGCGCCGGCGTCAGCCGTGAACACCACTTCGACAGGTACCAGACCCAATGGCACTTAGGTTTCAACGCCTTTTTCTGACCCTGGCTGCAGCCCTGCTACTGGCTTTACAGGCCGGCTGCACCAGCCTGTTCTTCTACCCCGACCAACAGGTATACCTGACGCCGGACCGGCTGGACCTTGCCTACGAGGATGTCTGGCTGACCACGGCGGATGGCGAGCGCCTCCATGGCTGGTGGCTGCCGGCCCAGGGCGAGCCCCGGGGCCATGTCTACTTCCTGCACGGCAATGCCCAGAACATTAGCAGTCATATCCTCAACGTGGCCTGGCTCCCGGCTGAGGGCTATGACGTGTTCATGATCGATTACCGGGGCTACGGCCAGTCCTCCGGGAGTATCGACCTGGAAGGTGCGCTGCACGATTCGGAAACCGGTTTGCGCTGGCTGGACGGGCACCTGGATGACGAGCTGCCGGTGTTCCTCATGGGCCAGAGTCTGGGTGGCGCTCTGGCGGTGACTCTGGCCAGTGAATGGGTTCCCCGCGAGGAACAACCGGCACTCAATGGCGTGATTCTCGATGGCACCTTTTCAGGCTTTCGCGGCATTGCCCGGGAAAAACTCGGCAATTTCTGGCTGACCTGGCCCCTGCAGATCCCCCTGAGCTGGACCGTGCCAGACGATTACGAAGGCCTTGACCACATCCACCGCATCAGCCCGGTGCCGGTCATGGTGATCCACAGCATCCGCGACGGCATCATCCCCTTCCACCACGGCCTCGCCCTCTACGAAGCCGCCGGGGAACCCAAGACCTTCCTCAGGACGGATACCGGTCATGGCGGCACCTTCATACTGCCGGAGTATCAGCGGGCTTTGTTGCGGTTTATGGAGGAGCACCGGGAAAACTCAGACTGACAATCAGCGTGGGGGCTGGCCGCGGGCTGCGATATCTTTTCTTCTGGAAAAAGAACTCGCTTCGCTCAGACACCTTTTTCCGACAGAAAAGACATCCCAGCCCCCGACCGCTCTGACGTTTTGATGTATTTCCTCCTCCCATAAAAAAACCGCCCCCGGGTTACCGGGGGCGGCCTTTATTCAACGCTGACGAATCAGGCGCCGAAGTCGGTTGGCTGGTCGCCTTCCTTGATTTCCTTCATGGACAGCTTGACGCGGCCACGGTTGTCGACGTCCAGTACCTTGACCAGAACTTCCTGGCCTTCGCTGAGTTCGTCGGTGACGTTCTCGATGCGACGGTCAGAGATCTGGGAGATGTGGACCAGGCCATCCTTGCCGGGCAGGATGTTGACGAAGGCGCCGAATTCTACGATGCGCTCAACCTTGCCCTTGTAGATGGCACCCACTTCGATTTCAGCGGTGATTTCCTTGACCCGGTTCACGGCCGCCTGGGCTGCGAGCTGGGTGTCGGCGTAGATCTTGACGTTGCCGTCGTCATCCAGATCGATGGACGCGCCGGTTTCTTCGCAGATGGAGCGGATCATGGAGCCGCCCTTGCCGATAACGTCGCGGATCTTGTCCGGGTGGATCTTGATGGTGGTGATGCTGGGTGCGCGCTCGGACAGTTCCTTGCGCGGTACCGCAATCACCTTGGCCATCTCGCCGAGGATATGCAGACGGGCTCCGTGAGCCTGCTCGAGGGCCAGTTCCATGATCTCGTCGGTGATGCCGTTGATCTTGATATCCATCTGCAGGGCGGTGATGCCCTCGGAGGTACCGGCTACCTTGAAGTCCATGTCGCCCAGGTGATCTTCGTCACCGAGGATGTCGGTCAGGATGGCGAACTTGTCGCCTTCCTTCACCAGGCCCATGGCGATACCGGCTACCGGTGCCTTGATGGGCACACCCGCGTCCATCAGCGCCAGGGAGGAGCCACAGACTGATGCCATGGAGCTGGAACCGTTGGATTCGGTGATCTCGGACACCGCGCGAACGGTGTACGGAAATTCTTCCATGGTGGGCATAACCGCAGCTACGCCACGCTTGGCCAGTCGGCCGTGGCCGATTTCACGACGGCCCGGTGTGCCTACACGGCCCGCTTCACCTACGGAATACGGAGGGAAGTTGTAGTGGAACAGGAACGGATCACGACGTTCGCCTTCCAGGGAGTCGATGATCTGCTGGTCACGGGCGGTGCCGAGCGTTGTGGTCACGATGGCCTGGGTTTCACCACGGGTGAACAGGGCGGAACCGTGAGTGCTGGGCAGTACGCCAACCTCGATGGTGATCGGACGAACAGTCTTGTTGTCGCGACCATCGATACGGGGCTTGCCCTCGATGACCTGCAGACGAACCACGCTCTTCTCGACCTTGCCGAAGTTCTTTTTCACTTCTTCTTCAGACCACTGGGCGTCGTCTTCACCGGCCAGTTTAGCGACCACTTCGGACTTGATTTCGCCCAGGCGGGTGTAACGGGCCATCTTGTCGCGAATGGCATAAGCCTCGGCAATGGCCGCGCCAAAACCTTCATTGATAGCGCTCAGCAGGGCTGTGTTCTCAGCCGCAGGCTCCCACTCCCAGCGAGGCTTGCCGACTTCAGCGGCGAATTCCTTGATGGCCTGAACGGCAGTCTGCATTTCCTGGTGGGCGAAGAGGACACCGCCCAGCATCTGGTCTTCGGTCAGGCCTTTGGCCTCGGACTCAACCATCAGCACGGCATCTTCGGTACCTGCCACAACCATGTCCAGCAGGGAATCTTCCAGCTCGGCGAAGGTCGGGTTCAGGAAGTAGCCCTTGTCATTGGTGAAACCGACACGAGCGGCGCCAATGGGGCCGTCAAAGGGAATACCCGAGATAGACAGCGCTGCAGAGGCGGCCAGCATACCGGCAATGTCCGGATCCTGGGTCTTGCTGGAGGACATGACGGTGAGGATCACCTGTACTTCGTTCATGAACCCGTTGGGGAACAGCGGACGAATGGGGCGGTCGATCAGGCGCGAGGTCAGGGTTTCTTTTTCGGAAGGACGACCTTCACGCTTGAAGAAACCACCCGGGATCTTGCCCACGGAGTAGGTCTTCTCGAAGTAGTTTACGGTCAGCGGGAAAAACGGCTGGCCAGGACGGGCTTCTTTGGCCCATCCCACGGTGCCCAGCACCGAAATGTCATCGATGGTGACCAGTACCGAGCCGGTAGCCTGACGGGCAATACGGCCGGTTTCGAGAGTGACGGTCTTGCCGCCCAGTTCAAACGTCTTGGTCTTTGCTTCTGGAATCACGTTAACTCCTGATATTTTAAATGACAAAAACCAGGGCAACGGATATTGGAGGTCACACTGCCTGAAAGCGAACAGGCTGTTGCAAAACCCCGGTTTGGCCCCGGGCCTTTCAACAACCTGCTATCGGCACTTCCGGTTACGACAGGGATCCCGATATCTCATTCCCTCTGGTTCGGGTTCCATGAGGCTTGCTATCAACCCCAGGGACTATTCAGATGCTGCTTGAGAGGTGCGTTAGAGGCGCATTGATAACTGGCACTGAACCACCGGCAATTAATGCCTGCGGCCAGTAACCAGCCATCGCAGCACAGGCCAGGAGCACGAACGCTCCCGGCCGGCAGGTCGTCAGATCAGCGACGCAGACCCAGACGCTTGATCAGCTCCAGATAACGATCGGCATTCTTGCGCTTCAGGTAGTCCAGCAGCTTACGACGCTGGTTAACCATGCGGATCAGACCACGGCGGGAATGATGATCCTGCTTGTTGATCTTGAAATGATCCTGCAGCTTGTCGATGTTAGCGCTCAGCAGGGCCACCTGAACTTCAGGGGAACCTGTGTCGCTGTCGGCTTGCTGATAATCTTTGACGATCTGTGCTTTCTCTTCGGCTGTAAGAGCCATAAATTCACCTCATTGTTTGCGATGCCTGAATCATCCGGCGGGACCGCGCATCTCTGCAGCCCGGCTAGTCAGTAACGATGATCATGCCCTTGGACAGATCACCATTAGCTGCTTGCGACCAGTCGCCTGGGTATGATGGTTACCATACCGTCCGCTTCCGGCTGTCCTTCCCCGAGCCCGACAAAACGGTTTTCACCGTAGAGCCTCAGCAGTCCTGTTGGAGACTGTGGTCCGGTCAAAGACTGACCCGATATTCTAACGGGTTGTCCGTTCAATATCGACTGTAAATTCTGGCCGTCCAGCGCCAGTTCCGGGAACATGGTGAGGGCCGCATCCGGCTTGACCAGCAGGCCATCCAGTGACTCGCCGGTTTCACGCACCTGTTCCAGCATCTCAACGTTGCGGGCGTCGTCCAGGGTAAACCCGGAGGCCAGCGTGCGTCGCAGGGCCGACACGTGGGCGCCACAGCCGATAACCTCACCGATGTCTTCCATCAGCGAGCGGATGTAGGTGCCTTTGGTGCATTTGACTGCGAAATCCAGCTCATCCGGACGGATGGCCAGCAGAGTCAGCTCATAGATCGTCACCGGCCGTGCCGGACGGTCGATCTCGATGCCCTGACGGGCGTATTCGTAGAGCGGCTTACCCTGATGCTTCAGGGCCGAATACATCGAAGGCACCTGCTGGATATCACCCCGGAACTGCTCCAGAATCGGCTCAAGTTCCGCTGCGGTCAGGCCCTCGGGCACCGGACGACGCTCCACTTCCGCGCCTTCACTGTCTCCGGTTTCCGTACGAATGCCCAGCTTTGCTGTGGTGACGTAGGCCTTGTCGCTGTCGAGCATCATCTGCGAGAACTTGGTGGCCTCACCAAAGCAGATCGGCAACACGCCGGTAGCCAGCGGATCAAGCGCGCCGGTATGACCGGCCTTGGCCGCACCATAGAGCTGCTTGATCTTCTGAAGAATACCGTTGGAGGTCACGCCAATGGGCTTGTCGATCACAAGAATCCCGTTGACGTTACGACCCTTGTGCCTGCGACTCAAACGTCAGACTCCGGCCTGTTACCAGGCTGGTTGTCCTGGTCATCACCCTGCTCGTCGTCGCCCAGCTCATTGTCACGCTGCACGACGGGGCGGTTACCCACGGCCTGGTTGATGAGGTTGTCGATGTGACGACTCTGACCAATCAGGGTATCGAAATGGAAACGAAGCTGGGGAATCACCCGGATCTTCATGGCTTTGCCCAGCTGGCTCCGGAGGAATCCGGAGACATTGCGCAATACCTTGAGGGAGTCCTGCACTTCGCCGGACTCCTCGGTCAGATCCTCGGTAGTCAGCAACGAGATGTAGATGTCGGCGTAGCCCAGATCCTTGCTGACTTTCACAGCATTGATGGTCACCATGCCCAGGCGGGGGTCTTTGACCTCCCGCATGATCAACTGGGCAAGTTCCTTCTGGATCTGGTCGCCGATGCGGTCCAGACGGCTGAATTCTTTCGGCATCAGGAACCTGTAGATTCCAGCTGACGTTCAACCCGGATCCGATCAAACACTTCGATCTGATCCCCGACCTTCACATCGTAGCCCTTCACACCGATACCACATTCGGTACCACTGCGAACTTCCGGTACGTCATCCTTGAAGCGACGCAGGGATTCCAGCTCGCCTTCAAAGATCACCACGTTGTCACGCAGTACCCGGATCGGCTTGTTGCGGTACACGGTGCCTTCGGTAACCATACAGCCGGCCACCTGGCCAAACTTCGGTGAACGGAACACGTCCCGCACCTCGGCAATACCAATGATGTCCTCACGGAATTCCGGAGCCAGCATTCCGGTCAGGGCATGCCTGACATCGTCGATCAGGTTGTAGATGATGCTGTAGTAACGCAGATCCAGGCCTTCCTGCTCAACCAGACGCTTGGCAGCGTTATCGGCACGCACGTTGAAGCCGAAGATAACCGCGTTGGTGGCCATGGCCAGACTGACGTCAGTCTCGGCGATACCGCCAACACCGGTGGAGACCATCTTGACCTGAACTTCGTCGTTGCCCATATCGAGCAGCGCCTTGTTGATGGCCTCAAGTGAACCACGTACGTCGGTCTTGAGAACCACGTTAAGGGTTCTGATCTCGTCTTTGCCCATGTTCTCGAACAGGTTCTCGAGCTTGGCGGCCTGCTGACGCTGCAGCCTGCTTTCCCGCTCGCGGACCTGACGGAATTCCGCCAGCTCCTTGGCCTTGCGCTCATCGGCGACGGCAAAGAACTCGTCACCAGCATCCGGGGTGCCGTTCAGACCAAGCACTTCCACGGGAATGGACGGTCCGGCTTCCTTGACGGCCTTACCGGTTTCGTCCATCAGGGCACGAACCTTACCGAACCAGCCACCGGCCACAACCATGTCGCCCAGACGCAGGGTACCGTTCTGAACCAGAACCGTAGCCACCGAACCGCGACCACGCTCAAGGGAGGACTCAACCACCACACCCTTGGCCGGCGCATCAACCACCGCCTGCAGTTCCAGCATTTCAGCCTGCAGCAGAACCGCTTCCAGCAATGCTTCGATGCCGTCACCGGTGTGGGCGGAGACCGGTACGAACTGGGTATCACCACCCCAGTCTTCCGGAATCACGTCCATACCGGCCAGTTCGTTCTTGATGCGATCCGGATCCGCTTCTTCCTTGTCCATCTTGTTGATGGCAACTACCAGCGGGACACCGGCGGAGCGGGCATGCAGCACCGCTTCCTTGGTTTGCGGCATGACGCCGTCGTCGGCGGCCACCACCAGGATCACGATGTCGGTGCACTGGGCGCCACGGGCACGCATGGCGGTAAACGCTGCGTGGCCCGGGGTATCCAGGAAGGACACCATGCCGTGATCGGTTTCAACGTGGTAGGCACCGATGTGCTGGGTGATACCACCGGATTCGCCAGCGGCAACCTTGGTGCGGCGGATATAATCCAGCAGCGAGGTCTTGCCGTGGTCAACGTGACCCATCACGCTCACCACCGGTGCACGGCGGGTACGTTCACCTTCCATTTCACCGGCGAAGGAGCTGATCACGTCTTCTTCGTAAGCATCGTCGCTTACAGCCTTCGGTTTATGGCCAAGCTCTTCGGTCACCAGTACGGCGGTTTCCTGGTCCAGAGCCTGGTTGATCGTGGCCATCACACCCATACCCATCAGGGTCTTGATAACGTCTGCGGCTTTAACCGCCATACGCTGGGCGAGATCACCGACGGTAATCACTTCGGGAATTTCGACTTCTCTAACCATTGGTTTGGTTGGCCGTTCAAAGCCATGCCTTTTTTCTTTGGGTTTCTTTTTAGCCCGCAACGGCTTACGCAGGGTGGTGTCGTCATCATCTTCTGACAACACGACCTTGGGTGCTTCCGCCGGCCGGCTACGAGGTCCGCGATGACCTGCCGATTTCTTCTTCGGCTTGCCTTCTTCTACTTCCTCTTCACGCTCGCGGACTTTCTCCTTTTTCTTCTTCGGCTTGCGATCTTTGGCGTTTTCCGGATCCGGCGGCGGCAGCGGCATTTCTTCCGCGTCTGCAGCGGTTACCACCGGCTCTGCCGGTTTCGCTTCGCTGACCGGAGTTTCGGCAACCGGCTCTGGCGGCTGCTCATCCGTCGCTGCCGGTTCCGGTGCTGCTACAGCTTCCGGAGCCTGCGGCTGCTGTTCGGCCTGGACGTCTGCCTGAACCAGGTTTTCATCCACCTCGACCTCGGCTACTCCGGCCTGCTCGGCCTCGGCTTCCGGCTGTGTTTCCGCACGCTTGACGTAGGTACGACGCTTGCGCACCTCTACGTTCACGGTTTTGCCGCGACCCGCACTGCCACCGGTTTTAAGGGTAGTGGTGGTCTTGCGCTTCAGGGTGATCTTCTGTGGCTCGTTGTCACCGTGAGTCTTGCGCAGATACGCCAGCAGCTGCTGTTTCTCGTCGCTGGTAACCGAATCGCCTTCCGAGCGCGCCTTCAAACCCGCTTCAACCATCTGACGCAGCAAACGATCCACGGGAGCGCCTACATCATCGGCCAGTTGTTTTACCGTTACATCTGTCATACTGGACCTCCTCCCGATTAAGCCTGGTCCTGAAACCAGGGGGCGCGCGCGGTCATAATCAACTGGCCAGCACGCTCTTCGTTCATACCTTCAATTTCAAGCAAGTCGTCAACCGACTGCTCAGCAAGATCTTCCATGGAACGCACGCCCATACCCGCCAGCCTGAAGGCCAGGGCACGGTCCATGCCATCCATTGTCAGCAAATCTTCCAGTGGCTCCTTGCCTTCAAGGGCTTCCTCATCGGCCAGCGCCTTGTTCAGCAATACGTCTTTGGCACGGCGACGCAGTTCGGACACTGTGTCTTCGTCGAAGCCATCAATGGCCAGCATCTCTTCCATCGGCACATAGGCCACCTCTTCGATGGAGGTGAAACCTTCTTCAATCAGGATGCCGGCGAATTCCTCGTCCACATCCAGATGCTCGGTGAAGTTCTGCAGCAGGCGATTGTATTCCTGCTCCTGGCGTTCACCGGCTTCTTCTTCGGTCATCACGTTCAGGGTCCAGCCGGTCAGCTCACTGGCCAGACGGACGTTCTGGCCATTGCGGCCAATGGCCTGGGCCAGGTTGTCTTCGGCAACGGCGACTTCCATGGTGTGACTGTCTTCGTCCATCACAATGGAGGCCACTTCCGCCGGCGCCATGGCATTGATCACCAGCTGGGCAGGATTGTCATCCCACAGCACGATATCAACCCGCTCGCCGGCCAGCTCGTTGGAGACGGCCTGCACGCGGGAGCCCCGCATACCAACACAGGCGCCTACCGGATCAATACGACGGTCATTGGTCTTCACCGCAATCTTGGCGCGGGAACCGGGATCACGGGCAGCGCCACGGATCTCGATCAGTTCTTCGGCAATTTCCGGTACTTCAATACGGAACAGCTCAATCAGCATCTGCGGATCAGAGCGGCTCAGCATCAGCTGCGGGCCGCGGTGATCGGTGCGGATTTCCTGCAGCAGTGAGCGAACCCGGTCGCCCATGCGGAAGGTCTCGCGGGGAATCAGCTGATCACGGGGCAGCAGCGCTTCTGCGTTGTTGCCAAGGTCCACAATAACGTTGTCACGTGTAACCTTTTTGACGGTGCCGGAAATAAGCTCGCCAACCCGGTCGCGGTAGCTGTCCACGATGCGCATGCGCTCCGCTTCCCGCACCTTCTGGAAGATGATCTGCTTGGCGGCCTGGGCGCCGATACGGCCGAAGCTCTCGGATTCAACCTTCTCTTCGTGCATATCGCCGGGACGCAGGTCCTTGTCAATTTCTTCGGCTTCCTGCATGGTCAGCTCGGTGCCCAATGCAGGCACGGCGTCGTTATCCACCACCAGCCAGCGCCGGAAGGTTTCATATTCCCCGGTACGACGGTCGATGGAGACGCGTATATCGGCCTCTTCATCGTCAAACCGCTTCTTCGCCGCAGTGGCCAGGGCCAGCTCGATGGCCTCGAAAATAACTTCTTTTTCGACGCCCTTCTCGTTCGAGACGGCTTCAACCACCATCAGAATTTCTTTACTCATTGGATTGCCCTGCCCTTAAAATTCAAGTCTTGCAGTCGCCCGGCCTTACTCGAAAACCGGCACAATGTTGGCTTTATCAATACTTTCGAACGGCAGCAGGTACTCGTGGTCGTCTACTACGACAACCACATCGCCATCTTCAGTGCCCTTGAGCAATCCCTGAAAACGCCGACGACCTTCAAATGCCATCCGCAAACGAATACTGACCTGATGCCCTATAAAGGCCTGGTACTGCTCCAGCTGAAACAGCGGTCTGTCCATACCCGGGGAGGAAACTTCGAGGGTGTACTCGGTCTGAATGGGATCTTCCACATCCAGAACGCCGCTGACCTGTCGACTGACCTTCTCGCAGTCTTCGACACTGATGCCTTTTTCCGCATCATCGATAAACAGACGCAACAACGACTGGTGGCCCTGGGACCGGAACTCGATACCCCAGAACTCATACCCCAGGCCCTCAACCACGGGACGCAGGATTTGCTCAAGTTTGTTCAGCTTCGCAGACAAGTCTGTTATGACTCCTATCAATCTGCCCCGGAACTTCAGGCTCCGGAGAATTTTCCCGCACATTCACGGCGGACAAAAACAAAAAAAGGGCTGTCTGGCAGCCCTTTTATGCACCAGGGCCCGTTGCGCCAGGCCCTTTAATCAAAAAGCCCCTCCTGCTCAGACAGTCCGGATACCATGCCCGGAACTACCTGCCTGTGGGGCCTTTTGTTGCAAGTAATCGCAGAAGACGGCTTTCCGGAATCGACCGCTGGCCCAAGCTGGAAATACCTGACGCCCCCAGGCGCCCTCCTGCCGACAGACACCTGGCCTGTCATCGGTAAACTGTGATGTTTCAGACGACCAAACTGCCCGCCGACAACCTTCACAACCCACCTCAATAATCGCCGGAGTATAAGGACCCCTGCGACGATGGTCAAGGACTGACCAAAAAAAACGGCCTGGGTAGAGCTTACACCAAGCCGTTCTGAATATGGTGCCGAAGGCCGGACTCGAACCGGCACGGCTTTCGCCACTACCCCCTCAAGATAGCGTGTCTACCAGTTTCACCACTTCGGCAACAACTTACTCGAGCTCGGGGAGACCTGAATCGTCCCCGCTCTCTTCTTCCCGCATGCCCGCCTCAGACGCTGCGCCATCCGCCGGGGCCGAACGGGATTCCTGAACTGTAGGAATACCGGCCTGACCTGCAACTTCAGCACGCTGCTTGGCAAGGACTGCCAGGGAAAAACTTGTCAAAAAGAACACCAGAGCCATAACGCTGGTAGCGCGGGTAAGGAAACTTCCACTACCCTGACTCCCGAAAACAGTCTGGGAGGCTCCGCCACCGAAGGCCGCTCCGGCATCCGCACCCTTGCCCTGCTGGATCAGAACAAGACCCACCACTGCAACGGCTACGACGACGTGCACGACGACAATCAGCGTTTCCATCCAATCCATAACAGCTCTCTATAAACCTGAAACTGTATCTTTACACCCGCCGACTGATCAGACCGCCTGGCAGATGCTTGAAAAATCTTCTGCGACCAGTGAAGCGCCGCCAATCAACCCGCCATCAATATCCGGCTGGGCGAACAGTGCGGCCGCATTATCCGGTTTTACGCTGCCGCCGTAAAGCAGAGACATCGCATTTGCCGAAAAATTCATGGCTGCAAGCTTATCACGTATCGCCTTGTGCATGGCCTGAGCGTCTTCCGCGGTGGCCGTCCGGCCGGTGCCAATGGCCCAGACCGGCTCGTAGGCAATAACTATCCGGTCACTGCGGTCTGCATCAATACCCGTCAGCGCGGCTTCAACCTGAGCACGGACCACCTGCTCGGCCTGACCACTTTCCCGCTGCCCCAGGCTTTCGCCGACGCAGAGCATCAGAGACAGCCCTGACCCAAGCACCTGGGCGACCTTCTCGGCCACGACCTGGTCGTCTTCACCGAACAACTCTCTGCGCTCGGAGTGCCCCACCAGGGCGTAGTCACAACCCACATCTTCCGCCATGGCGACTGACACTTCGCCGGTGTAAGCACCGGCAGACCAGCGGGCCACGTTCTGGGCACCAACCACCATTCCGGTTCCGGCCACAGCCTCAACCACTGCGCCGATATAGGGCGCGGGAGGCATGATAACAATCTCAGCGCCATTATCAAGGGACGCCAACCGGGACCGAAGCCCACCCACCAGATCGCGAACCAGCTCCATGGAGCCGTTCATTTTCCAGTTTGCTGCAATGATGGTCTTGCGCATAACGTTCCGGTGTCAGTGGCCTGCCAAAAACGAGCGCGAACTATACAGCAGCCCGCCGGGGCAAACAAGTGGGTTTCCCTGAGCCGGTCAAAGCCCATGATTGCCGGGGTAAATGCTTCAGTTTCAGGCATTAAC
>NZ_CAXBDN010000097.1:0-13868 GCF_963974375.1 uncultured Marinobacter sp. | reverse complement strand
CACGGTTCATGTAGCGGTTCAGGGCCCGGGGCTCTTCCGTATGCATGCCCGGAGTATCGACATAAATGGCCTGCACCGGGCCCTCGGTCTTGATACCCAGTACCTGATGACGGGTGGTCTGGGGCTTGCGAGAGGTGATGCTCAGTTTCTGGCCGAGAATATGGTTAAGCAGCGTCGATTTGCCAACATTGGGGCGGCCGACAATAGCCACGAAACCACAGCGGCTGTCCGGATCTTCCGGGCGGGTAATATCATTCATCAGTCGGTTTCCACACCCAGTTGTTTGAGGGCCTCAGTGGCCGCCTGCTGTTCTGCCAGTCGCCGGCTATTGCCGGCGCCGGTAGTTTTCCGGTCAAGGGAAGGCAGGGCACAGGACACATGAAAGGTCTGGGAGTGGGCCTCACCATCCACTGAGATCACGTCGTAGAGCGGCAGCGGAAACTGCCTGGATTGAAGGTATTCCTGTAGCCGGGTTTTCGGATCTTTCTGGGTATCCTGGATATCCAGTTTTTTCAGCCGATGCTCAAACCACGCCAGCACTCGCTGACGACAGGTATCAAAATCGCTATCCAGATAGATGGCGCCGATGATGGACTCAACCGCATCCGCCAGTATGGATTCGCGACGAAAGCCACCACTTTTCAGTTCGCCGGAACCCAGACGCAGATACTGGCCCAGCTCAAACTCACGGCCTATTTCAGCAAGGGTGACGCCCTTCACCATTCGTGCCCGCAGGCGGCTCAGCTGCCCTTCCCGGGAACGTTCGAAATGGTGATACAGATACTCTGCAATCATCATATTCACCAGCGAATCACCCAGAAACTCCAGGCGTTCGTTATTCTGGTTACCATGGCTGCGATGCGTGAGCGCCAGCAGCAACAATTCCTGATCGTTGAACTCGTAGCCTATGCGGCGCTGCAGTCGTTCCAGGTCCGGGCGATTACTCACTTGCCTCTCAGCTCGTATCGGTGGTTAAAACTCATGACGGCATCAATATTGGAAATCACCCCAGTGCGCACTTCGTAGTCGAGTGTAAGAATAACCAGCTCGTTGTCCTTCTCGATCTTTATATCCTTGGTGTCAAACCCGCTGACGTTATTGACACTCAGGCGGCGGTTGACCAGGTTGCGTACGTCATTGGGGGTCATTCGCTCAAGCCCTTCGGCACCATCAAGGCTCTCAAGGGCTTCTTTGACAGTATAGTCATCAAGATACGCCGGTCCCAGCTTGATCAGCAAGGTCAGCAAACTGCCGAAAAACAGCACAGCAACCAGAATACCCAGGGTGGAAGCGCCAGCCTGTCGATGTTGTAGTTTCATACTTCTGCTACCTCGGAACCGGAAAATCAGTCTATGGAGCCAACCCGGCCGAACGACGGCAGGCTGGTCAGTGACGGCCAGTGCATCCAGATCAGGAATGCCTTGCCCACCACCAGGTCATCGGGAACCATACCCCAGAACCGGCTGTCATTACTGTTATCCCGGTTGTCACCCATTGTGAAGTAATGCCCGTCCGGGACAACCCACTCGCCCTCACCGGCGCCACTGATGCCACCCAGGTTGCGGTAGATATGATGCTCTGTGTCCCCCAGCCGCTCCCTCAGCAATTCGACAGGAGGCAGGTTGGCCACAAACCGGGTGTCTATTTCCCGGTCATTGATGTAAAGCGCTTTATTGCGGTAGCGCACATGATCGCCGGGCAGACCCACCACCCGCTTGATGTAGTTGGTCTTGCCGTCTTCAGGATAGCGGAACACCATGACATCGCCGCGCTGAGGATCACCAACGGACATTATCTTGGTACCGACCACCGGCAGCCGCAGACCATAGGCATACTTGTTCACCAGAATGAAATCACCCACTTCCAGGGTCGGCAGCATCGAGCCGGATGGTATCTGGAAAGGTTCCACCAGAAACGACCGCAGCACCAGAACAATGGCCAGCACCGGAAAGAAGGACCGGCTAAGATCCACCAGGTAGGGTTCCGTTGCTCCCTGTTCGTCGTCGTCCGTTGCAACGCCCGGGTTTTCCTGCTGCCAGCGAAGGTCACGGCGTGGTTTCAGGAACAGGCGGTCAGCCAGCCAGATCAGACCGGTGGCGAAGGTCAGCACAACCAGTATTAGCGGGAAATCGATATCCATTCAGCAGCCCTGTTTAAAGCCCAATTAGCTATCCACTTTCAGCACCGCCAGGAAAGCTTCCTGTGGTACCTCTACGTTGCCGAGCTGCTTCATCCGCTTTTTGCCTTCCTTCTGCTTCTGCAACAGCTTTTTCTTGCGACTGACGTCACCACCGTAACATTTGGCAGTGACGTTCTTGCGCAATGCCTTGACCGTCACCCGCGACACCACCTGATTGCCGATCGCAGCCTGAATCGCGATGTCGAACATCTGCCGGGGAATCAGTTCTTTCATTTTCTCGACCAGCGAGCGGCCGCGACGATGGGCCAGATCCCGATGCACAATAAGTGCCAGCGCATCAATCCTGTCGCCATTGATCAGTACATCAAGACGCACCAGATTGGCGGGCTGAAAGCGTTTGAACTGATAATCCAGCGAGGCAAAGCCCCGGCTGGCGGATTTGATCCGGTCGAAAAAGTCCAGCACCACTTCGGCCATGGGCAGCTCGTAGTTGAGCTGCACCTGATTGCCGAGAAACAGCATATTGGTCTGTACGCCACGCTTCTCTTCACACAAGGCAATCACGTTGCCCAGATGTTCCTGCGGCACCAGAATGCTGGCTTCAACGATGGGCTCGCGCATTTCTTCAATGGAGCCGATGTCGGGCAGACGTGAGGGGTTATCAACGGACACCACCTCGCCGGTACGGGTCACTACCTCGTAGATAACCGTCGGTGCGGTGGTAATCAGGTCTATGTCGTACTCGCGCTCGAGACGCTCCTGGATGATTTCCATGTGCAGCATGCCGAGGAAGCCACAGCGGAAACCGAAACCCAGCGCATCCGAATTTTCCGGCTCATAGAACAGCGAGGCGTCGTTCAGGGTCAGTTTCTCGAGCGCATCGCGGAAATCGTCGTAATCGTCCGCACTGACCGGGAACAGGCCAGCGTAAACCTGGGGCTTGACCTTCTTGAATCCCGGAATCATCGGAGTTTCATCGGCGAACTTGCTGTGCACGATGGTATCGCCCACCGGAGCCCCGTGAATGTCCTTGATACCGGCCACCACAAAGCCCACATCACCGGTGCCCAGCTCTTTGGTATCGGTCAGTTTGGGCGTAAAAATACCCACCCGGTCCGCATTCCAGGCCTTGCCGGTGGACTTGATCACAATCTTGTCGCCTTTGCGCAGCACACCCTGACGAACCCGCACCAGAGAAACCACGCCAAGATAGTTGTCAAACCAGGAATCGATGATCAGAGCCTGCAAAGGCGCATTCTCGTCACCCACCGGCGGCGGAATGCGCTTGATCAGATCCTCCAGCACATCCTCTACTCCAAGACCGCTTTTCGCACTGCAGCGAACCGCGTTCGAGGCCTCGATTCCGATGATTTCCTCAATTTCCGTGGCCACCCGTTCCGGCTCGGCCTGGGGCAGGTCCATTTTATTGAGCACCGGCACCACTTCCAGCCCCTGTTCCAGTGCGGTGTAGCAGTTGGCAACGGACTGGGCTTCCACACCCTGGCCGGCGTCCACCACCAGCAGCGCGCCTTCACAGGCGTAGAGCGAGCGGGAAACCTCGTAGGAAAAGTCCACGTGGCCGGGGGTATCAATGAAGTTGAGCTTGTAGACCACGCCATCCCGGGCCTTGTAATCGAGCGTCACACTCTGGGCCTTGATGGTGATGCCACGTTCCCGCTCGAGATCCATGGAGTCGAGAACCTGCTCTGCCATTTCACGGTTGGTCAGCCCGCCACAGACCTGAATAAACCGGTCAGCGAGTGTGGATTTGCCGTGGTCAATGTGGGCAATGATCGAAAAATTACGAATACGGCTCAGTTCGGTCACAGAAAAATGGTTACCCGTTGCAGACTTGATCAACCCGAATTGCCAGCCATGGTTATCGGGTGAGGAAAATGGGTGCAGGCAACAACGCCCTGCAAGCGCGGGATTTTACCGGTTGTAGGGCGCCATTACCATGATCAGGGCATCAGCACAGACTCATACTGACTGACCAGCGCAGCTTTACCCGGCGGGAGTAGGACAGAATTGCCCCGATACCGGCCATAAAAAAACCACCGGTGCCGACTGGATCCCAGTCAACACCGGCAGCAGGTACCGGGGGAAAGCCTGCCTCGCAACCTTGTCAGGGCTTTATCACCAGATAGCTGGCGCGGCCGTCGCGGACTATCCGAACCGGAATTGCCCGGCCTGTTGGCAGATTATTGGCGATCTTGCGAAAATCCTCGACACTTCGCACCGGTTCCCGGTTCAGTTCGGTAATAACGTCATTGCTGCGGACGCCGGCCTCGAACGCGGTACCACGACCGACTTCCGCCACCAGCACACCACCGCTGACCCCCAGGTTTTCAAGCATATCCTCAGAAAGCGGCTCTACCCGAAGACCCAGCGGCCCCGTTCCCGGTGATGAAGGCTGTTCGCTGGTGCTGACACTGTCGTCCTCCTCCGGCAACCGTCCGATTTCAACGTTCAATGTCCTTTCACGCCCTTCCCGCATGACGGTGATCCGCGCTTGTTCACCAACGGTGGTCCGGCCCACCTTCGGTGGCAGGTCAGATGACAGGTTGATGGGCTCTCCCTCATAGGACAACACAATATCACCCGATTGCAGGCCGCCCTTCTCTGCCGGCGAACCAGGCATCACTTCTGCGATCAGGGCGCCGTGGGGGCGGCTCAGGCCAAAGGATTCCGCCAGATCGCGATTCACTTCCTGAATCAGTACGCCAAGCCAGCCGCGGGAAACCCTGCCGTCGTCCCGCAGCTGCCGGAACACGCTCATGGCATCATCAATGGGAATCGCAAAAGAGACTCCCATAAAGCCCCCGGACCGGGTGTAGATCTGGGAGTTGATACCCACCACTTCACCATCAAGATTGAACAGCGGACCACCGGAGTTACCGGGGTTGATCGCCACATCCGTCTGGATAAAGGGAACGTAGTTTTCCGTTGGCAGTGAACGACCGACCGCACTGACAATTCCGGCGGTGACGGTGTAGTCGAAGCCGAATGGCGAGCCAATGGCCAGCACCCACTCTCCGGGTTTCAGGTTGGCCGAACGACCAATACGAACCACCGGCAACGCATCATCGTCTTCAATCTTCAGGACTGCCATATCGGTGCGGGGATCGGCTCCGATCACCGTGGCCGGAAGCTCACGGCGGTCACTCAGGCGCACGATGATCTCATCGGCACCTTCGATGACGTGGTTATTGGTCAGTACATAACCGTCTTCCGAAACAATAAATCCGGAACCCATGGAGCGCCGTGGCTGGGCCTGGCCTGGCGATTGTCCGAACGGCGACTGGGGGCCACGGAAGAAATCCTGAAAAATATCAGGCAATTGTTCCAGCTGACGCTCATCAAAAGGAAGTCCTCTGGAGTTCCGGGAACGGGCCTCCTGAGTGGTGCTTATGTTGACCACTGCCGCCGAATTTTCTTCAACCAGCTCGGTAAAGTCGGGAAGATTCCGCGCCTGCGCCACCTGCACCAGCATAAGGGTGCTGAAAAACAGCAAAAAGGCCATAGACATCCGGTTCACCGGACGCCTCAACACAGCATTAAAGGTACTGTTTGCAGGACCTGAATAACGGGTCATAACTCGCTCCCTCTGAATAATGGGGTTTTCCGTAATTTGGTGTCAGGATGATATTTTTTCAACTTACAAAACAGTAGGATTTGACGACAGACTCGCCTCTGACGAAGACCGGGTACGGGCGGTCATGACCGGCTCATAATCTCCTGGACAGCGATGACTCACCCGCCTGGCGATCAACAGTCCCACCGCCAGTCCGACAACAGCTGACAAAATCGCCGCCAGTTCGACTTCCGGCAACCATGCTCCGGTGACGGCAACCGCGATCACCATTACCAGCAACGGCACTGCATAGATCAGGAATGACGCCTGCAGCAGGCTGGCTGGAGCTATGGCCACGGTCACTTCATCACCAGGACGGGCATCTAGCGTGTTACTGACCCGCAACTGCCTGGACTGGCCCGAAGACATGGCTGCCAGTGCTTTCTGACCACAGCCATGGCGGGCACTGCAACTCTGACAGGCGCTCTGCCTCAGGGTCAGTACCCAGGCTTTATCGCCACTGACCGAAATCACCGTGCCCTGCTCGGTCACCATGTCAGGGGTGTTATTCCTGGCGGGTCCCGGGGCTATAGTCTCAGTCACGGCGGGCTCCCGTGAGGGCGTCACTATCTGCCACAATGACAGACTCCGCCACTTTCATGGCCGTGGCCGGCGGAATCTCGCCAACCACGGTGACCAGCAGATTGGCTCCCGGGTTATCAGTAACGTGGTGCATGTACACCGACGTTGCACCGATGCGCGACACACCGGTTGGCATGGCCAGATCCCCCACCGGCTCAACGAATACCGAGAAGGCCGCGACACCGTCTGAAAAAGCTACCGCCTGGCCCCGCCCGGTCCGCGGAGACGCCGAGGGCACGAAACCCGCCGGGCGCCAGCCAAGACTCCAGCCAGCCATCCGGTTGTGGCGATCGGCCTTTTCAGCATCAGGCTCCAGGGGCGATGACAATTCGGTGGTCCGGCCTTCACTCTGGATCTCGAAATCGCTGTCAGGCAGGTCGTCGGTGATTTCCAGCATGGTGAACTGGAAGCGCTCCAGAACATCCTCGCCCTGGCGTACCTGGCTCTTCAGCAACAACCCGGTCTGTTTTTCCAGCCAGAGCCGGTAGCCATACCGATGCTGATCCCGGGGATTCAGTGCAATAACCACGGAGGAATAACCTGCGATACGGTCATCACCCAGAACCTGCGGCGCATACCAGGAGGCCATGGGCACAAGCTGACTGGCAAAGGCCTCCGCAAAAGGTCCGGACGGAATCACCTGGTCAAGCTGGATACGACCATGCTCCGGCAGGACACAAACGACCCGGTTTCCCCTGCGAAGAATTTCACCGCTGGCACCGTCCTGCAGGACCAGGCGCTCCTCTACCTGTCCGTTCCGGTAGCGGTGGGCGATCATCATGGAGCTGACCTGGTCGCCCCTGGAATAGACAAATACACCCCGATAGCTGGTCATCTTCAGAGCCGGACCCAGTTTCATAAGCCAGGCTTCGGCCGTTTCACTGTCAGCGGCTGCCGTCAACGGGGCAGCCAACAGAGCCAGCACCAGGGCCAGCGACCTCAGCAGGCGCTGATAACCGGCGAATAACAGAACCGCAGGCTGAACCACAGAACGTTCTGCCACCGTTCAGTAACCCGATCCGGACACGCTGGTGACCCGGGCATAGCCAACCGCGCCCTGCCCGCTCCCGACGCTGTTATTCTGGGCATGCTCCAGCAGGTAACGACTGAGCTGCTCCCACTGGCGCTCATCCAGTCCCTGCAGGGCCACTTCGGGTACGTTCGCCATGCCGTCAGCAGGGCCCCCTGTGCGCACCGTCACCAGTCCATCGCCATGGGGCGTGGTCATGGTATCCCAGCCACTGCCCGCACCAAAACCAACCAGTACGCCCAGACTGATCATGGCAACCGCGGACCACCGCCAGCGCGCCCTGACCCGACTGACCGGAGTCTGGTCGCTGTCCTGACCAGACTCCCCAAGCAGGCTCTGGCGTACGGCCTCACGCACATCCACGGTGGTCCCGGTATAGGGCGCGTCCTGCATGACATCACGGATCTGTTGCCAGCGCTGCCACTGCCGATGCACCGCCTCCTGGTCGTCGTGGGACAGCACCCGGCGCACAGCCAGCTCATCCGCCTGATCATCCATCATTGCAGACAAAGTCTCTCTGAGCCGATCATCCATTGTCTGAACCTCTGTATCGGTAAGTCATCTGTTTAGCAAACCCAAAGACGTGAAGCGGGCCAACGGACTAATCCATTTCCAGCAATGATCCCAACTGGCGATCAATGGAATCCCGTGCCCGGAATATTCTGGAGCGGACAGTGCCGATCGGACATTCCAGAATGTTCGCAATGTCGTCGTAACTCAGACCTTCGTACTCCCGCAACAAAAAGGCCGAGCGCAGTTCCTCCGGCAACTGACGAATGGCAAGGTCCAGCGCTTCGCGCAACTGATCCCGCTGCAGGTGTCGCTCCGGAGAGGCGATATCACGCAGGTGTCCGCCATCATCGAACGACTCGGCATCCGCAACATCGGCAACGGCCTGGGGACGACGGCCGCGGGATTCCAGATAGTTTTTTGCGGTGTTAACAGCGATGCGATAGAGCCAGGTGTAAAAGGCACTGTCACCCCGGAAGCGTTCAATGGCACGGTACGCCTTGATAAAGGCTTCCTGGGTAAGATCGAGCACTTCCTGACTGTCGTATACATAGCGACTGATGATCGAAGCAACCCGTGACTGATATTTGAGCACCAGCAAGTCAAAGGCCGAACGATCGCCATGACGGGCCTTGCGTACCAGTTGCAGGTCGGTCTGGCCATCTGTGCCTTGGCTCGCCGTGTTATCCGTTTCAGGTTTCATAGGGGGGCGGAAAGACGCCTCCTGAAGTTCAGCCACTGAACCTGACTGCTGCTTATGCACCACTGTCATCGGATGGTTTCCTGTTTCTGGGTCACCGGGGACGTCACTGGCTGACCGGAATAATCCAGGCCAGCCACCAGAACCCGCGTTTTCCGGTGTGGGCAAATAGACAGCAGGCAGAAAGTTTAGTTCAATACACTCCACATTATGGCCCGCGACAGCAACCACATGCCACACTCACACGAATACGATGTTCTCATTATTGGCAGCGGCGCCGCCGGACTGACCGTTGCACTCAACCTGCCGGCTCACCTCAGGGTTGCCGTGGTCAGCAAGGCGGACATCACCAGCGGCGCCACCCTCTGGGCCCAGGGCGGCATAGCCGCTGTCCTGGACAATGAAGACTCCATCGAAAACCACATCAGCGACACCCTGAACGCCGGCGGCGGCCTCTGCCACGAAGATGCCGTGCGTTTCACTGTGGAGAACGCCAGGGCAAGTATCGAGTGGCTGATCGCCAGTGGCGTCAATTTCACCCGGGATGAAAACGAGCGGTTACACCTGACCCGGGAGGGCGGACACAGCCATCGCCGCATCATTCACGCCGCTGACGCCACCGGTAATGCCGTGTCAACCGCGCTGAGCGATCAGGCCGCCGCCCGAGACAACATTGATCTGTTTTCCAACCGGGTAGCGGTGGATCTGATCACCAACCGAAAACTGGCCCTGCCCGGCAACCGCTGCGTCGGCGCCTACATTCTGAACCTCGGGGACAACCATGTAGAGTTGTTCCGGGCCCGCTTTACCGTCATTGCCACCGGCGGTGCCAGCAAGGCCTACCGCTACACCACCAACCCGGATGGCGCCTCCGGCGACGGCATTGCCATGGCCTGGCGGGCAGGCTGCCGGGTTGCCAACATGGAATTCAACCAGTTCCACCCCACCTGCCTGTACCATCCGCACGCCAAATCCTTTCTGATCAGTGAGGCCGTGCGGGGGGAAGGCGGCCTGCTTACCCTGCCGGACGGCTCCCGCTTCATGGATCGCTTCGACAAACGGGCGGAACTGGCACCACGGGATATAGTCGCCCGGGCCATTGACCACGAGATGAAACGTCTCGGCGCGGATCACCTGTATCTGGATATCAGCCACAAGCCCGCCACGTTTATCCGGGAGCATTTCCCGACCATTTACGACAAGTGCCTGGAATTTGGCATCGACATCACCCGGGAACCCATTCCCGTGGTGCCCGCCGCCCACTATACCTGTGGCGGCATTACCACCGATGACCGCGCCCGCACCGATATCAACCAGCTCTATGCGGTTGGCGAAGCCGCCTTTACCGGACTTCACGGCGCCAACCGGATGGCCAGCAACTCGCTGCTGGAATGCCTGGTATACGGTCGTGCGGCCGCCGCAGACATTGCCCGCCGGGAACATGACATTCCACCACCGCCGCAGGCGCCGGACTGGGACGAGTCACAGGTCAGGGACTCCGATGAGGACGTCATCATTTCCCACAACTGGGATGAATTGCGCCACTTCATGTGGGATTATGTCGGCATTGTAAGAACCACCAAGCGCCTGCAGCGGGCAAAACACCGGGTCGATCTGCTGGCTCGTGAAATCGGTGAGTTCTACAGCAATTACCGGGTCAGCAATGATCTGCTGGAACTCCGTAACCTGGTGACGGTTGCGGACCTGATCATTTGTTCTGCCCTGCAACGGAAAGAAAGCCGCGGATTGCACTTCACCCTGGACTATCCCGGCCTGCAGAACGATCCGGAAGACACCGTTCTCGTACCAACAACCTACCGGGTGGCATCGCCCTGACGTCCCCGGGTGTGCCTCCGCTTACCTTCATTCACGAACACGGGTACCGTCTTTCATGTCAGACAACACTGAATTCAACCGACTACACTGGCATAGCCGTCGCGGCATGCTGGAACTGGACGTCCTGCTGCTGCCGTTTCTAGAACAGGCTTACCGGGATCTGCCACGGGAAGACCAGGTTCGCTACGAACACCTGCTGAGCTGCGAGGATGCCGATATGTTTGAATGGTTCATGCAACGCAGTGAACCGCAGGATCCGGACCTTAAACGCATCGTGCGCATGATTCTGGACCGTGTACAACCGGATTGATCTGCACTTACGAAGATCCCTGAAAGCCGGGATTGTGGCCGCCGCACCCTGGCTGGCACTTGCCTTTGCCTCGTCCCTGCTGGCGCTTTACCTGCAACCACTGTTTCTGGTCGCACTGGCCCCTGCCGCGGCGGGCATCTGGCGTCGCTGGCAACAGTGTGGCAACCTGACTCACCCGCACGCCATTGTCCGCATGACGGTCAGGGACAACCTGCTGATCGCAACGCTCGGGAATCAGCGCGAAGTGCCGGTGACGGTTACCCGCGACAGCAGGCTTACGGCCGGGCTGGCGGTTCTTGGCCTGAGCCACGGTGGCCGGCGCTGGCCATGCCCCGTGGTGCTTTGCACCCCCGGCAACGCGACTCAAGATGACTTCCGCCGGCTGCGGGTCTGGCTCAGACTTGCCAGCCACGATCAGGCAGCATCGCCACATCCGGTAACGGTTTCAGGCGCACTGAAGCAGCGTTTATCACTCAGCAGATCCCGATAAAGGAGGAAGGCACATGTCAGCAATCAACAGCCATTTCGCTCATTTCCCGCTGCCGGATTCCGGCATTGCAGAACTGACCTACCTCCGTGTTTTCCGGGTCAGCGGCCCCGGCACCGATACCTTTTTACAGGGGCAATTCAGCCAGAACCTGGCCGAAGTCACCTCCGGACATGCGCCGCGGGCCGCCGCCAGCAACCCCAAAGGCCGCACCTACCTGCTGACCCGTATGGTCAGGGAAGGCGCAGATGTCCTGCTCGCCATACCGGATTCAATTGCTGATCACGCCTGCGCTCAGCTCAACAAATATCTGATGCTGTTCCGGGGAACCACCATGACCCCTGCACCTGACTACCGGATCTTTGGTCTGCTGGGAAGCGACGCCACTGAAGCCCTGACCGGCTCCACCGACGGCCTCAATCAGCCCTGCGACGTTCTGCAACTGGATGACAATCGCCACCTGATCCGCACTGAAAGTACCGCCACAGGCCTGATCCGCCATGAACTCTGGGGCCGCCCTGTTGACAGCACTGACGGCCACCACAGGGCCGGCACCATCACCGAATCCGATTGGCTCGCCTCCGAGATAGCCGCCGGGGTAGCCTCCCTGAGCCCGGAAACCATTGAGAGTTACGTCCCCCAGATGCTGAACTGGCAACATCTGAACGGTGTCCACTTCAAAAAGGGCTGCTACACCGGGCAGGAGGTGATTGCCCGCATGCATTACCTGGGACAGCTGAAAAAAAGCCTGTTCCGGCTGGCCTGCCCCCCCGGCAGCCCCGTGGCACAACCCGGAACCGTCATTGTGGCCAATGAACGGCAGGCGGGCGAAGTGATCAACGCTGCGGCGTACAGCGATGGCCATCAGGAACTGCTGGCGGTATTGCGTCACGACACCGTCGCCGGCCCGCTTCAGCTGGGCGATAGCAACGGCCCGGCGCTGATGATTGACACTCTGCCTTACCCGGTACCAGAACAGGACGCCGCTGAACCTGCGCCGAAAGATACATAAGTTGACAGGAATTATGGCCTGAATCTGCTATAAAACGGATAGTCAGATTGCATTCTGAAACACCACGCAGAACGCTTCACCAGATACACCAAAGACGCTCAGGGACCTGAACACCTATGTCCAATATCGTTGAAACCATTCGGGAAGATATTCTCGAAGCTATCGAAAACGACAAGCTGATCCTGCCAACGCTGCCGGAGGTGGCCCTGAAAGTGCGGGATATTGCAGAGGATGAAAACTCGGCCATTGCCGACCTGGTCAATGTCATCAGTACCGACACGGCGCTGTCCGCCCGCCTGATCCGGGTATGCAACAGCCCGCTGTTCCGGGGCTCACGGGCCATCGAAAACCTGAACATGGCAGTCAGCCGGCTGGGCATGGCCTACACCAGTAACCTGGCCATGGGTCTGGCCATGGAACAGATGTTTCAGGCCACCTCCGACATGATCGACAAGCGGCTGCGAGCCACCTGGCAGACCAGCACCGAGGTTGCCGGAATCTGTCACGTGCTGGCCCAGCAGTACACCCGCCTTAAACCGGATCAGGCCACCCTGGCCGGCCTGGTTCACCAGATCGGTGTGCTGCCGGTGTTGCGTTACGTTGAAGACCAGGACATCCAGGTCAGCAGCATGATGCTGGACAAGATTATCGAACTGCTGCACCCCCGTATCGGAGCGGCCATTCTCAAGCGCTGGGACTTTCCTGCCGAGCTGATGATCGTTCCCATGGAGTACCAGAATTTCCAGCGCGAGGTCCCCGAGGCTGATTACGCCGACCTGGTGACCCTGGCCACGCTGCAACTGGTGTCCGGCAGTGACCACCCCCTGAGCGAGCTGGACCGTACCACGGTCACCGCCTATGGCCGCCTCGGGCTGGATCCGAACACCGATATGAACGAGGAAGAAGACCTGACTGCCCAGATGGAGGCGGCCATGGCCTTGTTGCAGTAATTGCTCTACCGGCAAATACTGCAGTAGAGAAAAAACGGCCGCTTGCGGCCGTTTTACTTATGGGGCTTTGGCTTTGCCATAGGCCGCCAGCAAATCCCGCTTCGCAGGCAGTGCCCAGTTTACCGGGGCCAGGCCCTGCTGCTGCAGCCACTGATTGGCACGGGAGAAGTGCCTGCAGCCAAAAAAACCGCGGTAGGCACTGAGCGGTGACGGATGCGGGCCTTCCAGCACCAGATGCCGGTGACGGTCAATGTGCCGCCCCTTCTTCTTCGCGTAACTGCCCCAGAGCATGAACACCACACCGTTCCGCTCACGGTTCACTGTCTCGATAACCCGGTCGGTAAAGGTTTCCCAGCCTTTGCCCTGATGGGCTCCGGCCTCGCCCTGAACCACCGTCAGCACACTGTTCAGCAACAGCACACCCTGCTCGGCCCAGGGCTGCAGGCAACCGTGATCGGCTGGCGCAACACCCAGGTCATCCCGGATTTCCTTGAATATATTGATCAGTGACGGTGGCGGTGACACCTCAGGGCGTACCGAAAAACACAGGCCATGGGCCTGGCCCGGACCGTGGTACGGGTCCTGTCCGAGAATCACTACCGACACCCGGTCCAGTGGCGTGCTATTGAGGGCATTGAAACAGTGCTGACGGGCCGGGAACAGCACCTTGCCCGCCT
>NZ_CAXBDN010000096.1:0-14067 GCF_963974375.1 uncultured Marinobacter sp. | reverse complement strand
AAGCGGGACCATCGCAAGATCGGCAAGAAGCTGAACCTGTTCCATATGCAGGAAGAAGCGCCGGGCATGGTATTCTGGCACCCGGATGGCTGGACCCTGTATCAGGAAATCGAACAGTACATGCGCGACAAGTTGCGTCGCCATGGTTATCAGGAAATCAAGACACCCCAGGTGGTGTCGCGGGTACTGTGGGAAAAGTCAGGCCACTGGGACAAGTTCCATGAGGGCATGTTCACCACTGAATCCGAAAAGCACGATTTTGCCATCAAGCCCATGAACTGCCCCTGTCATATTCAGGTGTTCAACCAGGGCCTGAAAAGCTACAAGGACCTGCCGCTGCGCCTGGCAGAGTTTGGTTCCTGTCACCGGAATGAAGCATCCGGTGCGCTCCACGGGCTGATGCGGGTACGGGGCTTTACCCAGGACGATGCGCACATTTTCTGCGAAGAAAGCGCCATCCAGGACGAAGTGTCCCGGTTTATCGATCTTCTGCACGAAGTGTACGAGGATTTCGGGTTCGAACAGATTCTTTACAAATTGTCGACCCGGCCGGAAAAGCGGGTAGGCTCGGATGAAGTCTGGGACAAGGCCGAGGCCGCGCTGGAAGAGGCCCTGAATCGTCAGGGTCTGGACTGGGAACTGCTGCCAGGCGAGGGTGCCTTTTACGGGCCGAAGATCGAATTCTCCCTGAAGGACTGTATTGGCAGGGTCTGGCAATGCGGCACCATTCAGGTGGACTTTTCCATGCCGGGGCGCCTCGGGGCCCAGTATGTGGCCGATAACTCCGAGCGGCGCACACCGGTGATGCTGCATCGTGCTGTGTTGGGCTCATTTGAGCGGTTTATCGGTATTCTGATCGAGGAATACGAAGGCGCTTTCCCGACCTGGTTGGCACCGACACAGGTATCTGTCCTGAATATTACCGATCGACAGGCAGATTATTGTGCAGAATTGACGAAAAAATGGCAGGATGCAGGCTATCGGGTAAATGCTGACTTGAGAAACGAGAAGATCGGCTTTAAAATCCGCGAGCATACTTTAAACAAGGTTCCGTATCTGGTCGTTATCGGCGATAAAGAAGTCGAGAGCGGCGCCGTTGCGGTGAGAACCCGCAAAGGGGAAGATCTCGGAACCATGACGCCGGAAGCGTTTGAATCCCTGCTGTCTGCAGAGGTCGAGCGCAAAGGCAGAACCAAGACGGAGAACTGATTATCAAACAGCGAACGAATCGGGGTGGTCGCGCACCACGCGTACCTATTAATGAAAATATTGATGCAACAGAAGTCCGACTTATCGACGCTGAAGGCGAGCAGGTAGGCATTGTATCCATTGAGGATGCTCTCAAGCGGGCGGAAGAAGCATCGTTAGACCTGGTTCAGGTTACGGACTCCGATCCGATCGTCTGTAAGATAATGGACTTCGGCAAGAAGGTCTTTGAAGAAAAGAAGGCCAAGGCTGCTGCCAAGAAAAAGCAGAAGCAGGTCCAGGTAAAAGAAGTGAAATTCAGGCCAGGGACGGAAGAAGGGGATTATCAGGTAAAACTACGCAACCTGTTACGTTTCCTTGAAAACGGGGACCGTGGAAAAATCACTGTCCGCTTCCGCGGCCGTGAGATGGCACACCAGGAAATCGGTATGAAGCTCATGGAACGCATCGAAGTGGACATTGCAGACCACGCCCAGGTAGAGCAGCGGCCAAAACTGGAAGGCCGTCAGATGACCATGGTTGTCGCGCCCCGTAAAAAGAAGTGACCTGAAGGGTTTGCAGGTCCCCCGCAACGGCGGGGGATTTGTCGTTCAGGCTCACATTTTATGTACTTAAAAAAGAATGCGGAGTTCTAAAAATGCCCAAGATGAAAACCAAAAGCGGGGCCACCAAGCGGTTCAAAAAGACTGCGACTGGCTTCAAGCACAAGCAATCCTTCACAAGTCATATTCTGACCAAGAAGAGCCCGAAGCGTAAGCGTCAGCTGCGTGGCACCAAGCTTATTGCCAAATCGGATGTTGCTTCTATCAAACGTATGACTGCCTGTTAATTAACCGGTTCAAAGAAGGATTAGTATATGCCCCGCGTAAAACGTGGCGTCGTAGCACGCCGCCGTCATAAAAAGATTCTCAAGCAGGCCAAAGGCTATTACGGAGCACGTAGTCGTGTATTCCGCGTAGCCAAACAGGCGGTTATCAAAGCCGGTCAGTACGCTTACCGCGACCGTCGTAACCGCAAGCGTGCGTTCCGTGCGCTGTGGATTGCCCGTATTAACGCGGGTGCCCGCGCTAACGGCCTGTCCTACAGCCGTCTGATCGCAGGTCTGAAGAAGGCTGAAGTAGAAATCGATCGCAAGGTTCTGGCCGATCTGGCCATGAACGAACAGCAGGCATTTGCCGCTGTGGTTGAGAAAGCAAAAGCGGCGCTTTGATCGCTTAGCTCTTTCACCGATTTTCGGTCGATGAGTGGTGCCGTCAGGCTCCGCTCTTAACAGGGGAAGGGCCGCGCTCTTCCCCTGTTTTTGTTTCAGGGTTGACGGTTTTCTGACCGTCACCCGCCAGGCATCATATTAAAAGACATCATCCGGGGATGTCCGATACAACGCCGGAGCAGCATGGCCGATCCGCCTGTCAGTCAGCTGCCACACAACCGCGGCAATGTGTAGGTTCTCTCATCCCATTTTCTGGTTTGGAGCACGGTCAATGGAAAACCTGGAGCAACTCGTTCAGGACGGTCTTGCAGCGGTCGCGCAGGCGGACAGTCTGCAGGCGCTGGATCAACTGCGTGTTGAATACCTTGGCAAAAAAGGGGTGATCACCCAGCAGGCCAAAACCCTGGGCAAGCTCAGTGCCGAAGAACGCCCGGCCGCAGGGCAGAAGATCAACGAAGCCAAGGGCCAGGTCGAGCAGGCCATTAACGCCCGGCGCGGAGACCTGGAAGAAACCGCCATTGCCGACCGGCTGGCGCGCGAATCCATTGACGTCACCCTGCCGGGTCGCGGCCAGGATCTGGGGGGATTGCATCCGGTCACCCGCACCCTGCAACGCATCGAGCAATTCTTTGCCGGTGCCGGTTACAGTGTCGAGCAGGGTCCTGAAATCGAAGACGACTATCACAACTTCGAAGCCCTCAATATTCCAGGCCACCACCCGGCCCGCGCCATGCACGATACCTTCTATTTTGATCCGGTGACCGTGCTACGCACCCATACCTCACCGGTCCAGATCCGCACCATGGAAGTGGGCAAGCCGCCGTTCCGGATGATTTGTCCCGGCCGCGTTTATCGTTGCGATTCCGACATGACCCATACCCCCATGTTTCATCAGGTAGAAGGTCTGCTGGTGGAGAAAAACGTCAGCTTTGCCGATCTGAAGAGTACCATCGGGGAGTTCCTGCGGGTGTTCTTCGAGAAAGACCTGCAGGTCCGGTTCCGGCCATCCTACTTTCCCTTTACCGAGCCCTCAGCTGAGGTGGACATTGAGTGGGGGCGCAATCCGGATGGTTCGGTGAAATGGCTGGAGGTGATGGGGTGCGGCATGGTGCATCCGAAAGTGTTCGGGTACTGCGGCATTGATGCCGAGGAATACCGGGGCTTTGCATTCGGTCTCGGGGTTGAGCGGCTGGCGATGCTCCGCTACGGCGTCAACGATCTGCGGATGTTCTTTGATAACGATCTGCGCTTCCTGCGGCAATTCCGCTGAAACAGATTTGATCCCGTTATACGCGATGCCCGGCTATCCAGAGTCCGGGCCACAGACAGCAATATCGCATCAGGATAAAGGCATACACGATGAAATTCAGTGAGAAGTGGCTGCGAGAATGGGCAAACCCCGCCAGTGATACCCAGACGCTGGTGGACCAGATCACCATGGCGGGCCTGGAAGTGGACGGCTTTGAGCCGGTCGCCGGCGAGTTCAGCGGTGTCATCGTGGGTGAGGTGCTCAAAGTGGAGCCGCATCCGGACGCGGATAAATTACGGGTCTGTCAGGTCGCCGGTGGGGCCGAGGTTGTGCAGGTGGTTTGTGGCGCGCCGAATGTCCGTGAAGGGCTTAAAGTCCCCTTTGCCACCGTGGGCGCGGTGTTGCCCGGGGATTTCCGGATCAAGGCGGCGAAACTTCGTGGCCAGCCCTCCAACGGCATGCTGTGCGCCGAAGCAGAGCTGGGTTTGTCGGAAAGCAATGAGGGGCTGATGGAGTTGCCTGCAGACGCGACCGTGGGCCAGGATCTTGCGGACTACCTGGGTCTGAATGACGTCACCATTGACGTGGATCTGACGCCGAATCGCGCCGACTGTCTGTCCATTCGCGGTCTGGCCCGGGAAGTGGGCGTTCTTAACGGCCTGAACGTGTGTGAACCTGCCATTGAACCGGTACCGGCGACTCACCAGGACGTGGTCTCTGTGGCTCTGGAAGCGCCGGCGGCCTGTCCCCGCTACCTGGGCCGTATTGTCCGCAATGTGGACCTGTCAGCCCCCACACCGCTTTGGATGGTTGAGAAACTGCGCCGCAGCGGCGTGCGTTCCATCGACGCTGCGGTGGATGTCACCAACTACGTAATGCTGGAGCTGGGTCAGCCGCTGCATGCCTTTGACCGGGCTGAAATCGAAGGTGGCATAGTGGTGCGTATGGCGCAGCCGGAGGAAGAGTTGGTATTGCTGGACGGTCAGACCGTCAAACTCACCGCAGACACCCTGGTCATTGCCGATCACAGCAAGGCCCTGGCCATTGCCGGTGTCATGGGGGGGGAGCATTCCGGTGTCAGCGAAAAAACCCGGGACATCGTGCTGGAATCCGCCTGGTTTGAACCCATTGCCCTGGCCGGCAAGGCCCGTCATTACAGCCTTCATACCGATGCCTCCCACCGTTTCGAGCGAGGCGTGGACTACCAGCTGGCCCGCACCGCCATGGAACGTGCGACCAGACTGCTGCTGGATATTACCGGCGGCGAGCCCGGAGAAATCGTCGAAGCGATCAGCGAAGCCCATCTCCCCAAAGCACCGCAAGTGACGGTGCGTGCCGGTCGCCTCAACGCGGTGCTGGGCATGGACATCGAGCGTGAGCGGGTTGACGACATTCTGGCCGGTCTTGGCCTGGAGATTATCAGTCGCGAGGGTGAGGCCTGGACGGTGCGGGGGCCCAGCTACCGTCCCGATATCTCTATTGAAGAAGACCTGATTGAGGAAGTCGGCCGGGTTTACGGTTATAACAATCTGCCGGTCACCCAGCCGACCGGCTCCCTGACCATGCGGCCAAAGGCGGAAGCCCTGCGTCCGGTGGCAGCGGTGCAGAACTATTTTGTTTCCTGTGGCTACCAGGAAGCGATTACCTACAGCTTTGTGGATCCGAAAATCCAGGAAATCCTCGACCCGCAGCGGGAAGGCATTGCCTTGGCGAACCCTATTTCCGCGGATCTGGCCGTCATGCGGACCACCTTGTGGAGCGGTCTGGTGAAGACCCTGGGCTACAACCAGAACCGGCAGCAGTCGCGGGTTCGTCTGTTCGAGACCGGTCTCCGCTTCGTTCGTGAGGGTGATCGCATTGATCAGCAGCCAATGCTGGCCGGTATTGTGGCTGGCTCACAACTGTCTGAAAACTGGGCTAATGGTCGCCGTGACGCTGATTTTTATGATGTCAAAGGTGAGCTGGAGTCCCTGTTCCAGCTGCTGGGGGTCAACATCCGGTTTGCGGCCGGTAGCCATCCGGCACTGCATCCGGGGCAGACGGCACAACTGTTCCTTGAAGATCAGCCGGTTGGCTGGCTGGGCGCGATGCATCCGCTGGTTCAGAAAAAACTGGATGTTGATGGCACGATCCTGATGTTTGAGCTATTCTTGAACCCGATCCTCTCCGGATATGTGCCTAATTTCAAAGAATTTTCAAAATTCCCGGAAGTTCGTCGTGATTTGGCTATTATTATCGGAAATGAGATTGCGTTTGCAGACGTAGACCGGGTGGTTCGCAACAATGCCGGTAATCGTCTGACAGCATTGCGCGCTTTTGATGTCTATGAAGGGGAAAAACTGGGCGAAGGCAAACGTAGCCTGGCCCTCAGCCTGTTCTGGCAGCATCCTGAGCGCACACTTAACGATGACGAAGTGCACGAGCTCTTTGACGGCGTAGTGAGCGCCCTGCAGAAAGAGCTGGAGGCGACACTGAGGAGTTAGGAATGGCGGCTTTGACAAAAGCGGAAATGGCAGAAAAGCTGTATGAGGAGCTCGGCCTCAATAAACGTGAAGCCAAGGAAATGGTCGAAGCTTTTTTCGATGAAATCAGAGACGCACTGAGTCACAACGAGCAGGTCAAGTTGTCCGGTTTTGGCAACTTTGATCTGCGTGACAAGAAACAGCGCCCGGGAAGGAATCCGAAAACGGGGGAGGAGATACCCATCAGCGCCCGTCGTGTGGTGACCTTCCGGCCAGGCCAGAAACTGAAACAAAAAGTAGAGACCTATGCTGGAACCGAGTCATAACAACGAATTACCCGTTATCCCGGGTAAACGTTATTTCACCATCGGTGAAGTAGCCGATCTTTGCCACGTCAAGGCTCACGTGCTGCGATACTGGGAGCAGGAATTTCCCCAGCTGTCGCCAGTCAAGCGTCGGGGCAATCGTCGCTATTACCAGCGGGCCGATGTAATCACCATTCGCCAGATCCGCAGCCTGCTGTACGATCAGGGTTATACCATTGGCGGCGCCAAGCAAAAGCTGAGCAGCCATGAGATCAAAGATGACACCACCCAATACAAGCAGCTGATTCGCCAGATGATTACCGAGCTGGAAGATGTGTTGGGTGTGCTGAACTCGCCCCTGAAGTAAGCCTTTGCCACGGATGTAAAAAAAGCCGGAACAGGACGCTGTTCCGGCTTTTTTGTTGTGGCTGTCCCCTCCCGACCGGTCGGGACGCGGTCACCTTCACCTCACGACAATACCTTCTGCTCCCATTCCGAGAAGGTATCCAGCAGGCGTGCCATCAGATCGTCCACCTGTTCAGTGGTGATCGTCAGGGGCGGTGAAATCCAGATCGGAATTCCGCGGCGGAAGGCGGCCTGGCGCCGGGGCCCATAAAGCGTGCCGTAGAGGGCCAGGCCATTCTTCAGGGCAATACCCTGGAACAACCGCTCGGCGTTCTGGTCCGGCTCGAAGAATTCCATGGTGTTCTTGTCCCTGACCACCTCGGCGACCATGTACAACCCCCAGCCACGTACATCGGCTACGGTGGGATGAGCCATCAGCTGGTCCCGGTAGCTGAACAGCCGCTCGCTCTGGGTGCGGCAGTTTTCCAGCAGATTCTCATCCTGGATGATCCGGATGACCTCCTTGCCGGCGGCGCAGGCAAGGCCATGCCCACCCATGGTGAAACCGTGTACAAACCCCGTATTGGTATCCGTGAAGGTGGCCTTGAGGGCATCGGTAATGGCCACCGCCGCGAACGGGATGTAGCCACTGGAAATGCCCTTGCCGAGAGTCATGATGTCCGGCTCGACATCAAAGTGTTCCATGCCGAACCAGCGCCCGGTGCGACCAAAGCCGGTAACCACCTCATCCGCAATCAGCAGCACGTTATAGCGATCACAGATGTCCCGGATCGTCTTCCAGTAGCTGACTGGTGGCACCGTGGCATAGTCCGGGCCGCTGCCGTGGCGGGTGGCAATGAAAGCTGCAACAGATCTGGGTCCCTGGTAGTGAATCACCTCTTCCAGGGCCTGGGCGCACTGCACGCCCCAGTCCTCGCGGCTGACCCCATCGGGGCGGTCAAAATCGCTGTACTGCCGCACATTGGGCCATTGCTGGATCATGGGTACGAAATGGCGCTGGGAAACCGGGTTGTGAGAGGCGGCAAGGGCCGCCAGGGTCATGCCGTGGTAGCTGTCCCGGTGGCTGATGATCTTGAACTTGTCCGGGAACCCCCGGGCAATCTGCGCCTGACGAGCCAGTTTGAACGCGGTTTCCACCGCCTCGGACCCCCCTGATACCAGGTAGGAGGTGTTCAGCGTGCCCGGCAGAATCTCCGCCAGCATCTTGCCGTAGCGGGCCCGTTCCGGGTTCGCCATGGTGGGGTGAGGGTAGGCGAAACGTTCGAGCTGATCGGTGATGGCCGCTTTCATGCGAGGGTGGTTGTGGGGCAGATTCATCACGAAGGGCCCACCCGACGCATCAATGTAGCGCTGGCCCTGGTCGTCGTAGAGATAGATGCCTTCTGCCCGCTCCAGCACCCGGTCCATGGGATGGTAGGAGAATACATGATCCCAGTCGCCCTTGGTTTCCAGAGGTTGTGGCAAGGCTTGCAGGGCCTCCGGGGTGATGACGTCGGTGGACTCGTGTGCTGTGCTCATGGGGACCTCTTGTTGTTTTTGTTGATCGCTTGTTTCGTTGGCTGGCCGGGGCAAGTGTAGCCACTGACGCCCGTTTCGTCCGGTGAAAGCGCCATGAGATTGGGTAATGGACGTCCCGCTACGCCGAAAACAACCCCGCATGATCAACCCGCAGACCTTTGCCGTCCGCAGTCATGGCGTCACGCATGGCTTCGGGGATGGTCATTTTCTCGACCGTATGGACATCCACCGCAACGCCTGTCATTTCGGCGGTGGCCAGGAGCTGGCCGGTTTCCTGGTTGTGTATGTCCAGATCCATCGTGAACGAAGTATTGCCGATATGGCTGGTCCGCACCGCGATGGCAAGTACGTCACGGAAACGGGCGGAGGCTTTCCATACGATTGTCAGCTTGACCACCTGATAGTCGAACTCTCCCTGCGGCAACTGCTCTCGCGGACATATGGCCCGCAGGTATTCACTGGCGGCCAGGTCAACGTAATCGCCGTAACGGGCGTTGAAGACCACCTTCTGGGCATCGCATTCGCCGTAACGGACTTGAAGGTAATAATGAAAGTCTTGTGATTGCATTGCTGGTCTCCGGAACCGCTGAGTCCGAACGATGTTGTGGTTATTGATGACCGCTGAGCATACCCGAAGGACGGGAGACCCGGCAATCCGTCGGGGCTTTGCCCGGACCCGGTTGCAGGCGGGATTCAGTGCCGCTAATGGAGTAGATGGCGACACTGGTTTGCGGCGACCGGCTTGTGGTCAAATTTATATTTGAGGCCGGGGTTTGGCCAGGACCAACGTAAAAGGAATTAACTCATGAACAGGATAATACTGCTGATTCCGGCGCTGCTACTGGCGCTGCCCGCCCACGCAACGTTGCTGCGTTACGACCTTCAGTTTGAAACCTTTGATTCCGAGCACCTGATTTCCGGAAACGGCTACCTGCTTGCGGATACGCGGCTGGACGCCGTGATTGGCGGCCGGCTGGAAGCCGACGAGCTGGTGTTCAGCTGGGAGATGAACCCATCTCCGCTGCAGAGGGTCGACGAGTATTATGGCGCTGATGTGGTACTTGGCGGCAAAGGTAACGGGGTCAATGAGCTGACCGGAGAGACCGGCACCTTCGATCTGGTCTTTCTGTTGTGGCCTCCGGCCACTGAGCCGTATTCGGCACAGCTCAACAATCATTTTCCGGAGGATATCTGGTCCACCTTGCACCTGAGCAACGGCAATCCAGACAGCGACTACTGGCTGCACCGTCCGGTGATGACGCACTTCTTTATCTCCGCCCCGATTGCAATGGATCCCTCCGGGATCGCGTCTCCGGTATCCGTGCCGGAGCCAGACACATTGGCACTGCTGGGGTTAGGGCTTGCCGGACTGTTGGCCCGACGTCGTCTCGGGTGGCGCTGACGGCCAGTCAGGGAACACCGACTTGCGGATGACGGCATGGACACCGATGTTGCCGTCGACCACCTGGGTGATGCCAAAATCAACAGCGACGGACATCAGGGAGATGGCTTCGTCCTCGGTCAGCTGGTGCTCCGTCATCAGGTAATGGCGGGTTTTACGAAAGGCGTCACGCATGGCGGATTCCATGGAGGAATCCTTGTATACCTGCGTTTGTGCCTTTGCGCCGAGTTCGGCCTGATAGTCCGCAAAGCTGAGTCCCTGAATAACCCACTCCTCCGGCGTTTCCAGAAACGGGTGTGACAGATTCTCCAAAAAGCGGCCCTGCAGAGCTGTGCGTTTGTGGACCACCAGCTGGAATACCCCGGTCAGGGAACATTCGATTGCCGTGCCGCACAACTCTGAGTCTCCCTGGGAGGCATGGGGATCCCCGACAGAAAACAGCGCGCCTTTGACCGAGACCGGCAGGAACAGGCTGGAGCCTTTACCGGCACGCCAGTTGTCCAGATTGCCACCGAAGTAGCTTGGCGGAATGGAGTCGACGGTTGTGCCTTCCCGCGGGGCGACCGCCAGCACCCCAAAGTGTGGTCTCACCGGTATGCGGGCTTTCTGCAACACGCCGTAGTTCTTGTGAACGGTGTCGTGGTCAACGGGGACACCGGGATAGTCGATGGTCTCGTGGCGCACACCGAAAGGGTCAGTCTGTGGTGTCCAGCGGAAATTGTAGACCGCTCGGGCGTGGGGGGCTGGTCGTTGGTGCACCTCGTAAATGGTCACCACTTCGCGTTTTTTTGGTTCTGTCAGCATATCGTGGTAGTGGAAGCCCCACCAGGTCGCCGCGTTGCTGCCAAAGCATCGGCCTTCATGATCAGCATGACAGCTGGGGCGGGACTGGATATCCAGGATGCGGACCTCAAGCACGTCTCCGGGCTCTGCGTCACGGATGTATATCGGACCCGTGCAGATATGAACCCCGAAGCCTTCGCCGGCACCACGGCCGCAGACACTGGCATCCATAGGCCCTGCGCCACGACGGTCGACGTTCTTGCGGTCGGCGGTCCAGTGAAAGACCGCCTCGGCTCCGGGATCCCCTGCGATCATGCGTTCCCAGTCGTCTGACGCGTGCTGAGACAGGGTTTCCACGGTAACAATGTCGCCGGAACAGATGGTCAGTACCGGCGAAATGTCGCGACTGAAGTACCCCCAATGAACGGTCCGGTCAGACGCCGGCAAATAGTAGTGTTCTGGTCTGTTTTGACGTTCTGATGGCTTGCGATGGGTAGTGGCAATACGTTTCGGTGCGAGATGGAGGGATAGCGCATATCGCGTGTGGTCATGGAGCAGGTCCCTGAACGGTTGCTGGCGTTTGTGCAGATGGTTGCCGCCGGCAGATTCCGGGTGAGGGCCGGTGTGAAGCCAGGAGTGGGGTTGGCCCCGGTGCAGGTGCTGGCGGGGATCGGGAGGAGGCGATGCACGGTAGGCCCTGGGCGACACCTTCATGATCTGTGAAAATACCCGGCTGAAATTACCCGCATCGTTAAAGCCCCAACGAAAGCAGATCTCAGCGATACTGAAGCCGTCAAGCGCGGGGTTGACCAGATCCAGACAGCAGTGTTGTACCCGGCGGTGCTTTACGTATTCTGAAAAGGTGGTGCCGCTGTTCCTGAACAGTTTCTGCAGATAACGGGTGGAGAGCCCTTCCTGTTCTGCAATCTGGTCAATGTTCAGGTCCGGATCGCCCAGCCGGCCGTCAATCGCGCCACACAGCCGCCGCAGATGGAGGAGCTGCACGTTGGTGTTGTCGTCGACGTCTGCCACGGTTTCTCTGGATAAGGCGGTTATCAGCATTTCTGACAGATTGGTCTCAATCACCGTCAGCTCCTGAGCGCCCAGATTTTCCAGCTGACCTGCGATGGAGTGAATCAGGTCCAGGCACAGGGCTCCGACGCCATGGTCGGTGTGGATACGATTGGTACCAGCCCGGCCGCTTCTGACCAGGCGCAGCAGAAAACCAGTGGATTCCAGTCTGATCGCCATCGCCCGGAAGTTGTCGCTCAATAGCAGCTGCCAGTCCTGGTCGGGATTCAGAAGAATTATGCCGCCGCGACCAAGCTGCTCCGACACCCCGTGTTCCAGCACCTGCATGGTGCCTTCCAGCACCGTCAGCACCAGCATGGTGCTTCCGGAGCGGATCCGGTCCCGGGGCTGACTGCACAGGGTCTGGCTGTTCCCGTTCAGGCGCACGAACAGTGATTGTCGGGTGGAACAGGAGACGGTAGCACCGGCAGTTTCATCCAGCACCGGGATGGAATTCCCGCCATAGCGCAGCTCAAGCTTTGCAAGCACGTCTGCCCAGTTGGGTTCACGCAATCCGGGCGGTATGTCTCTGGTGGAGAGTCGGTACATTCCGGTCACAGATGTTTTCCTTTCAGGCTGAACAGGAGGGCACCCACCGGTTGAAGCAAGGTGGGTGCCATTGTCCGGATCAGCCTCAGGCGCGGGCAGGGAACATGGACTTTTTCAGGATGGCGTGGACACCCCAGTTGCCGTCAACCACTTGCGTAATACCGAAGTCGACGGCTACCGACATCAGCGCAATCGCTTCGTCCTCGCTCAGTTTCTGGGTGTTCATCAGGAAATGTCGCATTTTGTGATAAGCGTCCCGGAGCGCTTTGTCGACCGATGACTGACTGTAGATTTCCTGTTGGGCACCGGCGCCCAGCTCTGCCAGGTAGTTCGCATAGCTGAACCCGTGCAGCACCCAGTCATCCTGGGTTTCCAGCAGCGGATAGTTCAGCTCCGCCAGGGGCGTGTCCGGCAGGTCTGCTTTCTTGTGCAGGATGAACTGAAAAACCCCGGTGAGTGAGCATTCAATAGCGGTTCCGCAAAGCTCGGAATCGCCCTGGGAGGCATGGGGGTCGCCAACAGAGAAGTTGGCACCGTCCACCGCGACCGGAAAGAACAGCTTGGCGCCCTTGCCGATGCGCCAGTTATCAATATTGCCTCCGGTGTAACTGGGCGGTATTGAGTCCACAATGTCTGCTTCTGCCGGCGCGACACCGATGGTGCCGAAGTGAGGGCGGATTGGAATGCGGATGTCTTTCAGAACATCGTTGTTCCTGGAAATGGTTGAGTGATCCACCGGCACGCCGGGATAGTCGATGGTGGAATGGACCACTCCGAAGGGGTCTTTCTGAGGCGTCCAGCGAAAGTTGTAAACCGCTTTCGCCCAGTTGCGCTCGCCTGTCGCATCAACCTCAAAAATGGTGATGACCTCACGCTTCTTCGGCTCGGTCAGCATGTCGCCATAGTGGAAGCCCCACCAGGCAGCGGCGTTACTTCCGAAGGTTTTGCCTTTGAAGTCTGGATTGCCACTTGGTCGCGGGAACACATCCGCGATGCGTACCTCCAGCACATCGCCGGGCTCGGCTCCCTTGATGCGGACCGGGCCGGTGCAGATGTGCACGCCGGCGCCGGCGCCGGCTCCGATTTCGGCGTCCATGGGACCGGCACCGCGCCGGTCAACACCTTTGCGATTGTTGTCCCAGAAGAAGACGCTTTCGGCGCCGGGATCGCCCTTGACCATTCGATCGGCATCGTCGTTGGCGTGGTGTGTCAGGGTTTCGATGGTCACGAAATCGCCCGATTCCACTTCAACCACCGCTTTCGCGATCTTGCTGAAGTGGCCCCATAAAACGGTTTCGGCCGTTGCCGGAATAAAATAATGCATGGGGCCGGAGCCGCTGGCACCAGCTGAGGATGTCGCTGCGCCGGCCATGGGTGACATGGTGACGCCCATGGCGCCGAGCGAAACCGCACCACTGCCCATCAGAGCTGTTTTCAGAAATGAGCGGCGGGCGGTGTCGAACTCCTCGCGGATATCGCTCTCGTTTTCAGCGGTTATTCCGTGATTGCAGGATGCGTTGCAGATGTGATTGGTCATGGATGTTACCCCTCGTTCGTGGCATCGAACCCTGATGGTGGGTTCCTGATGCCATGGTGATTCGAGTGGGTAAGCGTGTCTTGTCTGCTGGCGCACTAATACTTGTCGTTCTGACGCCGGCCGGTGATCTGTTGCGAACGCAAGGTGGCTGGTTCCGGTCAGGAGGCGCTGCCGTCTCCAGCGTGATCAGTCGTCCTCCTCGTCATCACTCATCCGTTCCTGGCGTTCCCGCTCCTCATCTTTGGCGGCATCGATAACCGCCATCAATTCGTCCACATCGGCCTTGTGATCATCGTGCTCGAACCGGCCTGTCAGCTTGCTGTGCGGGTTAAGATCACCGCTTTCATACAGGCTCCAGATTTCCTTGCCGTAGTCTGTAGCGAGCAGCTCCGGGGCAAATCGTCCGAAG
>NZ_CAXBDN010000095.1:0-14173 GCF_963974375.1 uncultured Marinobacter sp. | reverse complement strand
CCACCCACGGCATCGGCCCCATACAGTGAACTCTTTGCCCCCCTGACCACTTCTACACGACTCAGCAGATCCGGCGGCACGAACTGCCAGGGGGGAATGCCCGCAGTAGCGGATCGCAGGCGGATCCCGTCCAGCAGCAGCACGGGGCCGGAACTACCGGCACCCCTCAGAAACAGACTGGTGGTCTTGCCATAACTGCCATCGGAAACAACATTGACCCCCGGCTGCCCGCGCAGCAGGTCCCGGAATTCCGCCGGCTTCTGGCGGGCAATGTCGTCCTGTCGGATAACGGTGACCGATGACAGGCTCTCGCCAACGGTCTCGGGGCCCAGCGTGGCGGTCACCACGATAGGATCAAGCGCGTTTTGCGATGGGGAGGTCTGAGCGATTGCAATCAGAGGGAAGGTAACAAGGGAAACGCCTGCCAGCATGAACGGCAGTTGAGGGTGAATCATGGCTATGGCTCCGCATTCCGCGCGCACCCGCACGGATAAAAGACTGGGTAACTGATGCGGAAAGGTTATGCGAAGGCAGGCGGCAGACGGAAAAGGACAAAAAACCGGCAGATCACCCCCCTCCGTCGCCCTCCGCAACGTATGGTGTGTCAACAGGCCGGTCTCCGGGCTTGTGAGTGTCGGTGATTGCATCACCAACCGGATGACCGCCTTCCCGCGCCGAAGCACAGTGGCATGCTAGTCATCCTTCCGATCTCACTTACCGTTGCGGGGGCAGCGTCGGACTTGCGGCAATATGGCTTCGCGCACCGACTTCCCGTTTCACCCATGTGTCGCAATACCATGGGCACCTGCAAACGTGGACGCAAGGCTAACAACGCCACCCCGGGGGGTCAACGACATTTGTCAGCATCCGTGAGAAAGTTCGGGCAGAAAGCGGGGAACCGTGAGCGGGGGCAGAGCACCCCCGCCCGATTGGCGTCGGTTACAACCAGCTGCCGGTTATCCGGAAATCATGGATTACCGGCGTGAGGTACCGCGACCCTGGCGGTGTACAGGCAGGCCTCGTTGGCCAGTTTGCGGCGTTTCGCAGCGGAATCCGGAGCACAGCACATCAGCAGGGTGCGGCCGTCGTCACCGCCCAGAATGCAGGCAAACACTCCCTGCCCCGGAGGTGCCGCAATCTCATCGGTGATCTCGCCACCTTCCGCGACCCGGATACAGCGCTGATTGAAGGCATCGGCAATCCAGATCTGGCCTTCGGCATCCAGACCGCAGCCATCCGGCCCGATACTCAGCTGCTTCAGCAGCTCCGAGCGGGGACCGGCTTTGGGCTTGTCACCAAAGGAAGCCCAGTCACGACGATCATAGAGTTCGCCGTCATCGGCAATGGTAAACGCGGTCATCCGGTTGCCAAAGGTTTCACCGACGATCAGGGTTTTCTGGTCCGGTGTTATAACCATGCCGTTGGGGAAGAACAGATCATCCGCCGCCACACTGACCTTACCCTGTGGATCGATCCGAACCAGCTTGGCGGGTTTCAGGTCACCGCCCTCCATCAGATCGAAACCGAAATTGCCAACCCAGAGGTTGCCGTCGTTGGCGGCCACCAGATCGTTGGCATGTCCGCCGGTGTGGGCGCTGATATCCGCGTACTCACTGATGGTACCGTCGGTGGCCCGACGCATGACTTTCTGGTCCAGCATCGAGACGTACACCAGCGAGCCATCCGGCAGCCAGCCCAGCCCGGACGACTGCTCCGGGGCATCGAGGATCTTCGTGCGCTCACCCTCGGGGCTTACGGTAAAGACACCGTACTGATAGAAATCCGACACCCACCACTGACCGTCACGCCAGCGCGGGCCTTCAAAGAAACTGCCACCATCCACTAAAAGATTGAGCTCTGCCATCAGACGGACTCCTTACAGCATGCCAGTGAGGCGTTGACGGATAATGGTCTCTGCGTCAGTCATGATCCGGTCGATCAGTTCCTGACAGCTGGGCACATCGTGGATCAGCCCGGCCACCATGCCACAGCTCCAGGCGGCTTCGTCCATCTTGCCTTCGTGAAGCACCAGCTTGCCCTTGGCGCCTGAGACCAGATGGCGGATATCGTCAATGCCGGTGTCGGCACCCTTTTCATTCTCGATACGCAGGATCTCTTCCACCGCCTTGTTGTTCAGCACCCGTTCGGTATTGCGCAGAGGACGCATCACCAGACGGGTCTGCAGCTCATCCGCTTCTACGATGGTCTGCTTGACCCGATCGTGAACCGGCGCTTCCTTGGTGGCCAGGAAACGGGTACCCATGTTCATACCCTCGGCACCCAGGGCCATGGCGGCCACCAGGCTGCGGGCATCGGCCATGCCGCCGGAGGCCACAAACGGAATCGTCAGTTCCTCGGCCGCCCTTGGCAGCAGAATGAAATTGGGGATGTCGTCTTCACCCGGGTGACCGCCGCACTCGAAACCGTCAACACTGACAGCGTCACAGCCGATTTTCTCGGCTTTCAGGGCATGGCGTACCGAGGTGCATTTGTGAATCACCTTGATGCCGGCCTCTTTCAGCAACGGCATGTACTTCTCGGGGCTGCGGCCGGCGGTCTCGACCACCTTCACACCACCGTCAATGATGACCTTGATGAATTCCGGGTAGGGTGGCTCCTGGAAGGAGGGCAGGAAGGTCAGGTTGACGCCAAAAGGCTTGTCGGTCATTTCACGACAGCGGGCGATTTCTTTTGCCAGATCTTCCGGTGTGGGCTGGGTCAGCGCAGTGAGAATGCCCAGACCACCGGCGTTGGATACGGCAGCGGCCAGCTCGGCGTAACCCACCCAGTGCATGCCGCCCTGGATAATCGGATGCTCAATGCCGAACAGTTCAGTGATACGTGTTTTCATGGAACTCCCCTTTTTGGGCCGTTGCAGTCAGTACCCCTGTAAAACAGGCGTCTCTGCAGATGGCGAATTCTGGTTATTGGAATGGGAAGTCATTATTGAACAGAGGGGCGCGAAATACAAAAGGGGTGGACCAGCCACCCCTTCGAATTTACTGCAACAGCAGATCTGTTAGCTTGCGCAGCGATGACGGGCCCTGAAGGCAGCCTCCGACAAGGTTGTGGTGCCGTCGGGAATGAACTCGATCAGAGTGCCACCGGTACCGAATTCCATCCAGGCTGCACCTTCGACGGTTTCAGCGTTGGGGTTGCCGGTGGCGGCAAACTGCGCCCAGGCACGGGTCATCAGGGCAGCCAGTCCAATCTGGTCTTCGTTCATGGCGCCACCGGTGCGGGTCGGGTCAGCACGACTCTCGTCAGATCCGAAGACATACTGGATCTCGAAGGCATGGGCGGCACCCAATGGGAAGGTGTTGCCGGGGGGAATGATGGATGGTGCGTTGCGGTCGTTGAACTCATAACCGTAAACAGTCGTTTGCTCAGCCAGCGTTGAAATCTGACCCAGACCCGGACAGGAGAAAATCGTATCGGTGCCAAGTGCGCTGAGTGCGAGACTGACATTGCCGCCAAACTCCTCACCTTCCAGCGGGTAGGCAGCAGCAATGCCAATCGCCACTGGTTCGGGAACGCCCAGCAAGCTCTGGATTTCCGGAAGATAGTCTTCTTCCTTCAGGCTGGCCTCCGCAGCGGCATCCTGATAATTGCTGCCCTGAGCCATCAGCGCTCTGATACGGCCAAGCTCGGCAATACCCACAAACAGACGCCACTCGTCCCGATTGACACCGGCAATCATGGGCACCTTGGTGTATTCATTGTCTGCCAAAGATGCGCCGATGCTCTTCGGCAGCGAATCCGGGCGCAGGCTGGGTACGAAACTGAAGTTCCCGGCCGCCTGGGCGGACTGGATGGCAGTCACATCCAGATCGCGGATGCAGGCAATATCATCGCATTCCAGGGCACTGAAGAAGGCGTCACCACCGGTTTCAACCGCATTCTGATCAGGCTGGGTACCAGAATAGGCACCACTCTGGACAATCGCCTTGTGGAACAGGCCCTCGGAGGCGGGGGATACCACGTGCCCCATAACACTCAGACCGCCAGCGGACTCACCAAAAATGGTGACATTATCGGTATTGCCGCCAAAGTTGGCGATGTTGTCCTGCACCCATTGCAGCGCGAGCTGTTGGTCCATGAAGCCCCAGTTGCCCGAATAACCGTCGTCATTCTCTGCCGCCAGGTCGGGATGGGACAGGAAGCCCAGTACACCCAGACGATAGTTGATGGTAACGACAACCACACCCTCGTCGATCAGACCGGCAGGATCATAGGTATCACCTGATCCCGTTTCGAAAGCGCCACCATGAATCCAGACCATAACGGGCAGCCCGTCCGCGTTCTCCGGCGCGTAAACGTTCAGGTACAGGCAGTCTTCAGTAGATACTTCCGTGCCGAAAGTGCTCGCCGGCTGGATGCAGCTGCCACCAAAGGCATCTGTTGTCAGCACACCCTCCCAGGCCGGAGCAGGCTGTGGCGCCGTGTATCGCAGCTCGCCTACCGGTGGCGTGGCGTAGGGAATACCCTTGAACGCGTAGCCGTTGCCAGTCTCTACGCCCTGAACCTGACCCTGCGTGGTGTTCCGGACCGTGGCCGGTGTTTCTCCGGGGTCGTCATTGTCGGAAGAACTTGAACCCGAGTTACATCCCGCCAGCAGTACCGCGCTGATGGCCAGCGCCAGGGAGCTCTTCCAGGCTTTTCTTTGTGTGGAAAGATTCATCGTCTTGTACCCTCAAAGCTATTGTTATCGTTGGTTTGAGAGCCGAAATACCCATAATAAACAGGTATCTGGCAGAATTTCCGGAAAAATTGACAGTAGCGGGCAAGCGCTCGAAAATCCTGATAAAAGACTACAGGTGGGCTACAAAACTGTCTGGCGCTTCAGGGGGGAATGATCTGAGAGAGGTGTCATTCAGGTCACATCCATGTGACCGCGTTCAGATTAAAGAGACGAAAACCTGAAAAGCATCAAAAACAAGATCAGTTGGAAAGCCGGCGACGCAGGGTAAACGGCGAGAAGTAACGCTTGCCCGGGAACTCGTCTGCAAACTTCCGGGTGCCTGCACTTTCGCTGTCCAGACCCTGGACATGGTAGCGACGGACTTTCAGGTCGTTGAACGATTCCACGTTGGTCCACACACCCGGAAGGTCATAGAAGTTCTTCAGCATGGCCATGGTTACCCGCCACAGATCACCCTCGTAGTCGTACTGGTCAACAATGGCTACGTTCCAGCTGTCCTCGTCAATGTAGAACACCCGCTTCGAATACAGATGACGGGCATCATCACGCAGATTGGCCTCCACCACATGTACCCGGTGCAGCTCCCAGCGCACCAGATCCGGATTGAGATGATGGGTACCCAGTACCTCGCTGTAGGGCAATCCCTTCTCGGTAATCCGGAAATTATTGTAGGGAATCAGCATTTCCTTACGACCCTGATAGGTCCAGTTGTAACGATCCAGGGCTCCATTGAACACGTCGGTGTCGTCTACCGTACGCAGGTTACCCGCTGCGGCAATGGGAGCATCGTAACCAAGACTGGGCGCACGACGAACCTCACCGGCACTGAAGCCCCAGGCTTTGCGTGGTTCGGCAACCTGGTCAAGGGTTTCATGCACCAGGATACCACCACCAGCAAACTGGACCGGCTCGATGACCGTGGAAATGTAGTAGTTGATGATGTTTTCCAGTGATTCCGGGCTACCACCTTCAACGTTCCAGTTGAAGAAGACTTCCTGCCGGGACTTCACGCCTCGCCACTGGCCATTGACCACCACCACTTCCGTGGATTCACGCTCCATCCAGCGGCCACGCCAGCGCACCAGGTGGTTCCAGATAGCCTGCATGGCCTGATCTTCATTGGAGCCATGGAGTATCGGGAAGGGGTAACCACCAAACGCATTCTGGATTCCGTTGCCGCCATCGACCAGGCTTGCGCGGGTAGCGTTGCGACGGGTGTTCTCGATGATGTGGTCCGGTGCCGTATGAGAGCGCCGTGACTGGTACACGTTCATCCGGAAGGTCTCCGGGAAGGTCTGCATCATCGCAGCGACGCCATCCGGCAGGCGTCCCCGGTAGCGATCAATATTTTCAGCACTGACCGTGTACAGGATGTTGTCGTCCGGATAAGGATTGATATGGTGACTTCCGGTGCCGCCATAGCCATCCGGTATGCGGGTGTCACCGCCCGTCCAGCGGGGAATCGAGCCGTCGGCATTACCCGCACGGATAGCCCCGAAGGGCGTCAGGTTATTACCCAGGCGGGCCGCTTCCCCCTGGGAAACCGCAGCCTGGGCAACAGAAAGGCTGGTCATCGCCAGCAGGGAAACACAGAGTACCAGGAGGAAGTTTTTTCGCATTGTCTCGTACATCGGGCCGACCATCTTATTGTTTTGACTACCGACAGGCTGTTCGTGGAAAACCGGACCTTGCCTGCCCCGTGTGTCTTCATAAGTTTATGGAATGTGGAGGCTTACATCTGTTTCGTTTCATTTTTGATTAAACTGCGGGCGATGCCAGTTTAAAGGTGAACGGCATAGGCCGATATGAACGCCATAAAGACACATCGAACCGCACCTCTGAACCGGGTATCCCCAAAAACACTGGACAATAACGCGCCAGCCCGACGGCCCTGTCAGTATCTGGAGTTTTAACATGAATAGTTCAGAGCAACTGAGTATTCGGTCACGTCTGTTAACAAGCACCCGGGCGGGCCACGCCGCTGCCGCGATAACAGGATCAATGGCAACGGCAACGAATCAATCCGTTCCCGGTATAAACCCCTCCTCCGGGGACAATACCCGGACCTGATCCCGGCCACCTTCCTTGGCCTGATAGAGCGCCCGGTCGGCCATCTTGAACAGGGTCGCCCGGTCACGGGCGTGGCCAGGCACCGCAGCCAGCCCGGCGGAAAAGGTCAGTCCGGACAAGCCACCGGTAAACATGCACTCACGAAACAGCCCCTGAAGGCGCTGAATGACCTCGGTGGCCGCTTCCGTCCCCAGACCCGGCAGCACCAGCACAAATTCTTCCCCGCCAAAGCGGGTCGCTACATCGTGCTTGCGGCAATGCTCCTTCAACAGCGTAGCCAGAGTTTTCAGAACCTGGTCTCCCACATCGTGACCAAAGGTATCGTTGACCCGCTTGAAATGATCCAGGTCGATGACAGACAGACTGAGCTGACCTTTCTCCCGCAGGGTTCTCGGGATTTCCCGCTCCAGGGTCTCATCCAGCCAGCGGCGGTTATACAAACCGGTGAGAGGATCGCGGACCGACTCCTCTTTCAAAGCCTTGCGCAGCTCTTCATTGCGGGCCAGTTGCTCCCGCAGGCTGGCCTCCACCCGCTTCAGATCGGTAACGTCACGAAACCCGTAGATATGGCCCCGGATTGCACCCTTGCTGTCGTGGAACGCCGTATGCTGCACGTTCAGATAACGCTGCTCCAGTGCACCGGCCTGGCTACTGGCCCGGGCCACTGCCAGCTCGGACACCACTTCGTCGCGGTTTAACAATCCGGGCACCAGCGCTTCTACACTGACACCGCGGAACCCGCCTGCAGGGGTATTGCCGAACAGTTCCCGGGCCACCGGATTGCGATCCACCAGACGGCCACGACCATCAGTAATCAGCATGGCATCTTCCATATGATCAAAAATCACCGACCGGGCGATGGGCATGATGTCCAGAAAACCGGAATGGCGGATATTCAGCAGCATGATCAATGCCGTAACCAGAAAACCAAAGGGGCTCAGATCCACTTTCTCCAGAGGCGGCGGCAGCAACCCCAGGATAGTCACCAGATTGGCTGACGTTGCGGTAAACGTTCCCACCAATAGCCAGAACGCCTGGGCGCGATAGGCCGGGCGGCGGATAAAAAACCGGATCAGCAGAACATAGGCGGCCAGTGACAGTGCGTAGGAGTAGAGTGAATGGAGCCAGAAGGCCGGCCCCCCGGTGAAGTCATCAATTCCGGGTCGGAAGCCGGCTGCAAACCATTGATGAAAGGTACCGTCGGTCAGGGCAAAAGCTACCGTCAACGCTGGTATCACCATGAACAGGGCCAGCAACCTGGCCCCCACATGCTCCCGTATCCCGCTATACTGGATGACGAAGATCAGGAAGGAGGTGGGGATCACCACCACGCCAACAAACATGACACGAAACCAGAACAGGGCGTCGTCCAACAGTATCGGAACCGCACCGGGAAACCGGACACTGAGCACCAGGAAGGCATAGCAGAGTGTCCACCAACTGACCCCGCCCATCATGACGGCGACGGTACGTGCAGTAGGCACGGACTTCCTGACCCAGGCATAGCGGGCCAGAAACAGAGTGACCAGGCTGGATACAAACAAGGCGAGAACAAGCATACTAACGCCTCCGGAGATTTGAGGGTGCCCCTCATCCCTATTGATTATTGTTATTGGACCGGAATTATCACAGAGTCTGATCTATATTTGAGAGATTTTCGTAAGTCGGCGCTTCCGGATGAAGTTTTTTTAACAAAAATAACGCCTCAGTGGTTAGTGACAGGGACGCAAAACTGCCGGCTGATGCATCAGAAGTGAGAACCACGTGGCAGCTGTTATCCACTCCCCGCTCCAGCAGGAGCTGAAGAAAACTCGCAAACGTTCATCACGGGCGACCCCCGCTGATGCCTTTTCCCGCGCCCGCAGGCTGTGGCTGAAAGGCGAGCGGCTTCATCTGGCCGATCTGGCCGAAGATCTCGGTATTGGACGGGCTACCCTGTTTCGCTGGGTTGGCAACAAGGATCTCCTGCTGGGGGATATCCTGTGGTCGCTTTACCAGCCATTAAGAGCATCGGCGCTGGCCACCACAGAAGGAAAAGGTGTTGATTACATTGTAGGCGTCTATCGCAAGATAAACACCACGCTGGTCAGCTCGGAACCGCTTCGCAATTTCATACATCAGGATTCGGAAAATGCCCTGCGGGTGCTGACCTCGTCCGCGTCCACCATGCACGGCCGGGTCGTCGATGCCAACACCCGTATGGTTCAGGAGCAGGTCGATTTGGGCAACCTGAAAGATCTGCCGATGCCGGTGGAAACCCTGTCCTACTTTATGGTGCGGCTGGCGGAGTCCTGTCTGTACAGCGACGTCATCATTGGTCGCAAGCCGGACCTGCAGGAAGTCGAGAATGCCTGCACGGCGGTGCGCATTCTGCTGGGCGGTGGAAAAAAGTAAAGCCCTCCAACTTAGAACGAACCACCCTTCGACCCTTCGGCGGGCTCAGGGTCAGGGTGAACGGGGCTTCAATGATGAATCCGCCAAAGAACCGTTCGTCCTGAGCCTGTCGAAGGACTTACACTTCGAACCAACCACCCTTCGACGAGCTCAGGGTGAACGGAACTTTATCATGAGTCCGCCAAAAAACCGCTCGTCCTGAGCTTGTCGAAGGGCGTGCCCCCCCCCGGTAATCCGTTCGTCCTGAGCTTGTCGAAGGAAGCCTGTCGAAGGACCTAGACCTGAATCCAGCGACCCTTCGACCCTTCGGCGGGCTCAGGGTCAGGGGGAACGGGACAATAATTCCGGCTTCTAACCAGCTACATATTGGACCGATGCTGGGCACCATCTACCGGAATACAGGCGCCGGTGACCCAGCTGGCAGCGTCTGAAGCCAGGAACACCGCCACGTTGGCCACCTCTTCCGGCAGTCCGAAACGACCGCAGGGAATCCGTGCCAAGGTGGTGTGGTAACGCTCAGCCCCCGCTTTCTCCATCTTGTCCCAGACCCCGCCCGGAAACTTGATGGAGCCCGGGGCAATGCTGTTCACCCGGATGCCATTGGGGCCGTTATCCACCGCCAGTGACTTGGCGTAGCTGATCAGCGCCGCCTTGGTGGCGGCATAGGGCTGGGTTGTGCCCACCTCAATGCCTGAAATCGACGACAGGATGATGATATTGCCCTGCCCGGCCTCTTTCATCCAGGGCAGCACTTTGTCCACCGCGCGGACCGTGGACATCAAATCCAGGCTTATGTTGGCAGCCCAGGCCTGCAGATCGTTGCCTGCGCCCAGAGCCGACACATTGCCCACCAGAATATCAACGCTGCCGAGGGCCGCCCGGGCATTGTCCAGAAAACCGTTCAGACTGGCCTCATCGCCCACGTCACAGGCTTCCCGGTAGCCTTTGACGCCCAGTGCCTCAATTTCCTTCAGAGTGTCATTCAGTGGTCCTTCACTGCGGGCACAAATGGCTACGTTCACGCCCTCGGCGGCCAGGGCCAGGGCGATGGAGCGGCCAATACCCTTACTGCCGCCGGTAACAACCGCGTTTTTGCCTTTCAGACCAAGTTCCACAATGCTTCCTCCGGTTTTATTGTTTTTAACGGCGAAAAATGACTAGACGTTGATAATCGCCATGGTGATACGTGAGACGCACACCAGCTTACCATCTTCTGTCTCGATCCGGATTTCCCATATCTGGGTAGAGCCACCAAGATGCAGTGGGCGTGTGGTGCCGTAAACCCACCCGGAGGTGACCGAGCGGATGTGGTTGGCATTGATTTCGAGGCCCACCCCGGCGGTGCCTTCTTTTTTCAGGCAATGGTTGCAGGCAACACTGCCCAGGGTTTCTGCAAGCACCACCGAGGCACCGCCATGAAGGATCCGCGCCGGTTGCACTGTGCGATGGTCCACCGGCATCCGGGCCTTGATGTAGTCGTCACCCGCTTCGACAAATTCGATACCCATGTGCTCCACCGCGGTATTACGCACCCGTGCCTGCATGCTTGCTACCGATGGCTGTACAGTCCAGATACTGCTCACTGAAAGATCCTCTGTTATTGATTGATACGACGATACGTGGACAGTTCATAAAACAAAAACGGGCACCTCCATCAACGAAAAGTGCCCGTTTCGTTAGCCTTCTATATTTACCCCATCAACAGCGGGTATTACAACTGCAGCGAGCGAACCTCGAGGAACTCTTCCAGACCCCACTTGCCAAACTCGCGGCCGATACCGGAGTGGCCAAAGCCACCGAAAGGTGCCAGCGGGTTGAAGGCGCCGCCATTGACGAAGACCTGACCGGTGCGCAGCTTGCTGGCCACCTTCTTTGCCTTTTCCTTATCGCCGGCCCAGACCGCACCAGACAGCCCGTACAGGGTGCCGTTGGCAATCCTGATGGCCTCTTCTTCGGTCTGGTAAGGAATGATGCACACTACCGGCCCGAAGATTTCTTCCTGGGCAATGCGGCTGTCGGGGTCCACGTTACCGAATACGGTAGGCTTCACGAAGTAGCCCTTTTCCAGGCCTTCCGGCGCATCCGGGCCACCGGCCACCAAGGTGGCGCCTTCGGCGATGCCCAGCTTGATGTAGTCCACTACCTTGTCACGCTGCTCCGCTGAGGCCAACGGGCCCAGGCGGGTATTTTCATCCAGCGGGTTACCCAGCTTGACGCCATTGGCCACGGCGCCAGCTATCTCGCAGGCCTGATCGTGCTTGTCCGCAGGCACCAGCATGCGGGTCAGCGCGGTACAGGTCTGGCCGCTGTTCTGCAGGCAGTTCATGAAGGAACCTTTCACCGCCGCTTCCAGATCTGCATCCGGCAGGATCACCGAGGCGGACTTGCCACCCATTTCCAGGGCAATACGCTTGAAATCGTCGGCGGCCGCATGGGCGATCAGATGACCGGTGCGGGTGGAGCCGGTGAAGGAAATCATCCGTACCAGCGGGTGCTTGAGCATGGTATCGCCCACTTCCCCACCGAGACCACAGACCATGTTGAACACACCCTTGGGCAGGTCTGTTCCGTCGAGAATCTCCGCCAGAATAAAGGCACTCTGGGGTGACACTTCACTGGGCTTGAGAACAATGGTGCAACCGGCAGCAATGGCCGGAGCCACTTTCAGGATCACCTGATGCAGCGGGTAGTTCCAGGGGGTAATACAGCCCACCACGCCTACCGGTGCGTACTGCACCTCGGAGTTGCCGGACTGCTCGCTGAACGGATAGTCCGGCAGCATGTCGATGTAGGTACCGGTGACGGCAATGGGCAGTCCCGCCTGAATCATGCCGGACAGCTTGATGGGCATGCCAACTTCACGGGAAACCGCTTCGGCAATTTCCGGAGCCCGGGCCTTCAGGCCCGCCTGCAACTGCTGCAGCACCTTGACCCGTTGTTCGACGGTGCTTTCCGACCAGCTTTCAAAAGCGGCATCGGCGGCCTCAATGGCCTTTTCCATAGTGGCTCTGTCGGAAGCCGGTACCTTGGCGATAACGTCGCCGGTGGCGCCTTCAAATACGTCGAGGGTGTCGCCGGACCAGTTGATCCATTCGCCGTTGATGTAGTTCTTGCTGAGATCTTTCATTGTTGTGCTCCTGTTACTGAACATTCTGTCTGGGAAACGGGTACGTAGCGTTACAATTTTCGATCAGTCGAAAACGATCACACCGCGGGCGTTCTTGCCGGCCAGCATATCCTCGAAGGCCTGGGGAGCGTCATCAATGCTGTAGGTCTGGGTGACCAGCTCGTCCAGCTTCAGCTTGTTGGCCTTGTACAGCCCCAGAATTTTCGGGAAGTCGTATTGCGGGCGGGCCGAACCCAGCCAACTACCCTTCAGGGTACGCTCATCCGCCGGCAGCGAAAACGTGTTGATGGTGGTGCTGTCTTTCATGTCTGCCACACCCACCACCACGGCGGTACCGGCACGGTTCAGCGCCTTGTAGGCCTGCTCAACCACCTTGCCGTTACCGACACACTCGAAGGCATAATCGACCCCGCCACCACTGAGCTTCTTGATGGCCTTGGCAACGTCATCCACTTCATTGATGTTGATGGTGTGGGTAGCGCCGAATTCCCGGGCCATTTCCAGCTTCGTCTCGCTGGTGTCCACGGCAATGATCATTTCTGCACCGGCGGTGTCGCAGCCCTGAATCGCATTCAGGCCAACACCGCCAATACCGAACACCGCAGCACGGGAGCCGGGCTCCAGCTGGGCGGTATTGAACACCGAGCCAACGCCGGTAATGACCGCACAACCCACCAGGGCCGCACTGGACATGGGTACGCCATCGTCAATCTTGACGCAGTTGTCCACGTGCAGGGTGGCGTACTCCGCCATCACACCGCAGGCACCAAATACGTTCAGATCCTTGCCATCCTCACCGTGGGTGCGGACCGTGCCATCCGGCAGGGTAAACAGGGATTTGCGGGCGTTATCGCACAGCACCGGACGGCCCCGCACACAGTTGCGGCACTTGCCACACATGGTGATAAACGTCGACACCACGTAATCGCCTTCCTTGAGACCGGTTACGCCCTCGCCCACTTCGATGACCACACCAGCGGCCTCGTGACCCAGCACCAGTGGTGGCGGGTACTGAATCTTGCCGGTCGTGGCCGAGTGGTCACTGTGGCAGACACCGCAGGCCGCCACCTTGATGGTGACTTCATCCCGCTTGGGCGCATCCACAGTAATGGTTTCAACCTGAACGGGCTGACCCCATTCCCGGCAAACAACGGCTTTTGCCTGGCGACTCATAATGCTCTCTCCTTGTTTCAGCTCTTGGCGCGTAATGTTGTTTCTTATTAACAAATCCCTTGGCAAAAACAAAAAAGGGGCCGAACTCGCGCCCGCCCCCCTTTCTTGTCTGCCCGGTGCCTTAAAGCACCTCAAACAGACCGGCTGCACCCTGGCCACCACCAATGCACATGGTCACCACCACGTACTTGGCACCACGACGCTTGCCTTCAATCAGCGCATGGCCAGTCAGACGGGAACCCGTCACACCGTAAGGGTGACCAACGGCAATGGAGCCACCGTTCACGTTCAGTTTTTCCATGGGGATGCCGAGACGCTCACGGCAATAGACCACCTGGGAGGCAAAGGCTTCGTTCAGCTCCCACAGGTCGATGTCGTCCATCTTCAGGCCGGCACGTTCCAGCAGACGCGGAATCGCGAACACCGGACCGATACCCATTTCGTCAGGCTCGCAACCGGCAACCGCGAAGCCACGGAAAATACCCATGGGCTCGATGTTGTGCTTTTCGGCGTAGGTGCTGTTCATCACGGTGCACACAGACGCGCCGTCAGACAGCTGGCTGGCGTTACCGGCGGTGATGAAGTTACCTTCGCCACGAACCGGATCCAGACCCTGCAGGCCTTCCAGGGTAGTACCCGGACGGTTGCATTCGTCTTTGTTCAGGGTGACCTGCTTCTGACTGACTTCACCGGTTTCCTTGTCTTTC
>NZ_CAXBDN010000094.1:0-14225 GCF_963974375.1 uncultured Marinobacter sp. | reverse complement strand
GGGATTTGACCGGAGGCGAAACCAATAACCAGAAAGCGTCCGTTCCAGGCCATGGCCCGCAGGGCCGGCTCCGCCAGCTCTCCGCCAACCGGGTCGTAAATCACGTCCACGCCACGACCTTCAGTCAGCTCCCGCAGTCGCTCCCGCATGTCTTCCTGACTGTAATTGATCACTTCGTCCGCGCCATGCTCACGGCAAATGGCCAGTTTCTCACCTGACGATGCCCCGGCGATCACCCTTGCGCCCATCAGCTTGCCCAGTTCGATAGCCGCAAGTCCGGTGCCGCCAGAGGCTCCCAGCACCAGCAGGGTTTCGCCGGGCTGCATCCGGGCCCGGTCCTGCAGGGCGTAATGGGTGGTGCCGTAGGTAACCATCAGTGAGGCCGCCTCATCCATTGCGACACCGTCTGGCAACCGCACCAGCTTCTCCGGACGGGTGACCAGCAGCTCAGCGAAGCCGCCATGGCCAGGTATGGCGATCACCCGGTCTCCGGGGCGAAAGTTGCTGACATTGGCGCCGACCTCACTGATCACACCGGCCAGCTCGCTGCCCGGCGAAAACGGAGGCTGGGTAACGACCTGATACTTGCCCTCAATGGTCAGAGTATCGGGAAAATTCGCAGCACAGGCGTGAACCGAAATCAGGACTTCATCAGCACCGGGAACGGGGTCCGACGTCTCTTCGTAAACCAGGGTCCGGGGCGGCCCAAAGGCCTTGCAGAGGATTGCCTTCATGGATTGTCCTTACATCAGTGCCACAGAAAAGCCGCCATCCACCACCAGATTGGTGCCGCTGACATAGGCGCCGGCAGGGCTGCATAAATAGAGAATGGAATAGCCGATGTCTTCCGGTTCACCCAGGCGTTTCACCGTGGTCTTGCGGATGATCCGTTCCTTGGTGTCATCATCAAAGGCGTCGGCCAGCTTGGTCTTGATCACGCCAGGCAGAACCGTGTTGACCCGGATGCCATCAGCACCAAACTCCAGCGCGAACGAGCGGCTCATTCCGATCAGGGCGGTTTTCAGGGTGGAATAGAGGCTCAGCATATGGTCCGGATGCTCCGCCGCCACCGAGGCGAGGTTGACGATACTTCCGCCGCCCTTGAGCCGCATCAGCTTCACGGCCTCAACAGACATGAACCAGTAGCCCCGCAGATCCACGTCCACGGTTTTCGTGAACAGGCCCACATCGGTATCTTCAATGGTACGCCAGGGGCTGAGTACGGCATTGTTGACCAGAATATCGAGGCCACCATGGGTTTCCTGCAACCAGGCCGACATGGCCGCGATGTCGTCCATTTTCCCGATATGGCAGGCCCGGCCTTCGGCACTCAGGCCCTGCGCCCGGAACCGGGCCGCCACTTCCTCACACTGATCCTGTTTGCGGCTGCTGATAATGACATGAGCACCCGCCTGGGCCAGCACCATCGCGGTACCCTCACCGATGCCCATGGTCGACCCGGTGATCAATGCAACCTTGCCCTCAAGGCTGAAGGCCTCGGGCAGACTCCTGGCGCTGTTTGACGTCATATTGCACACTCCTGGCTTATAAATGGGAAATAGCGGCCCGGACCAGCCTGCTCAGCGGCATGACTCATGGGGCTGTATCACGGAATCGGACCCTCGCCACTCCGGGGGTAAGAATCTCACCCGCTTCATCAAGGACTGCAACCTCCAGTTCAACCTCACCGGATACGGTATCGATAGCCACTATGTGGCCCCGGACGTACAAGGTTTCCCCCAGATAAGAGGCTTTACGGTTGGAATAGCTGAAGCTGACCAGGTCCGCCCGCTCGTCAGCCCAGTCCAACACCAGTTGCGTCAGGTAATCACCCTGCAACGGACCATCAATGACGATGCCCGGGTGCCCCTCCACCCCGGTCGTGTAGGGGTAATCGTAATGAATCCGGTGAGGGTTCCAGATGGCAGCGTTGTACATGAAAAGCTGAACCTCATCGGGCCGAAAGTGCCGTTCCGGCAGAGCGTCCCCTATGGCCAGTTCCCTGAATTTCATCATTACCTCGCTATCCGGGTGACACGTTCGGTCATCACAGGGTCGCCCTGCTCTGTTTCGATACGGTTTTCGACCACCGCGAAAATCAGCGGCCCCTGGCTGCCCTGCTTTTCGAACAGATCAACCAGGATCTGGCGGGACACCAGAACATCACCGGGGAAGATCCCCCGATACCAGTTCTGCTCGGTGCCGCCCGCCATAACCCGTGGCAACGGCAGTTCCGGCACCAGGCCGGTATCCGGCGGCAGACCATCGGCTTTCAGCTGGTCACGGGGCAGCACCGGCATGAACAGGCCGAACAGAAACATCGGGGGTGCTTCATCGCCATCAATGAAGCGCTGCAAACGCTGCCCTGTGGCCGCCGAGTACTTACGGATTTCCCGACGGGTCACTTCCGCCCGCAGCGGCGGCAACTGCCGGCCAACTGCGGCTTTGAGTTCCGGGGTCAATAATGTCATCTATGCTCTCCCATGCTTAAGCCTGCGCCAGCCGGACCAGGGCTTCCTGCTCCAGCTTCCGGAAATCCACCTTGCCCTCCGGCGATACCGGCCACTCTCTTTCCCATAACAGAAATGCCTGGGGAATCTCGTAGATCGCCAGGGTGCCTTTACAGGCGTCACGAAGTTCACGGGTGGACGCCAGCGATCGCCCCGCCGCAGGACGGACCAGGCATACCAGTTTCGATCCCCAATAGTCGTCGGGTACACCAATGGCTTTCACATCGTCGAAATCATCCGCAAACAGCTCCAGTAACAGGTTGGCCACGCGAACCGTTGATACATTCTCGCCGCCGGTCTTGAGCACGCCGCCGAGGCGTCCAAGGAAGGTGATATAGCCGTTACCAAAGCTGCCGTAATCGCCACTGTGGAAGTATCCCTGGTCATCAAAAGAGGCCGCTGTTTCATCAGGCTGATGATGGTAGCCGCGAAAAAGGAAAGGACTCCGATAACAGATTTCGCCGGGCTGCCCCTGAGCCACGGGCATTTGCGTTTCGAGGTCCTTTATCATCACCTCAACACCCGGCAACGGGCGTCCATGGGTGAACTTGAGAATGTTGTAGTTCATACAGTCGTGTTCGGCGAGGGAAACCAGCGGGCCGTTTTCTGTTTGTGCATACAGATTATTGATACTGGCCCCCTCGGGGCACATGGCTTTCACAAGGTCATAAGTGCGGGGTTCTCCCGCCAGCACCGCTTTGCAAATAGTGAACTGCCGCTGTTCAAACCCGGGCACTCGCCGCAGCCCCTGCCAGTGGGAATCAAAGCCAAAGGTCGTGGTTATCTTGTGGCGATCAATCAGGCTGAGTGCAAGTTCCGGCCGGAACTGCTCCATCAGATACAGCGTTGTGCCACTGAGCGCCAGGGTCAGGTTCAGGCCGAATAAACCGCTGTTGTGATAAAAGGGCGACAGATTGATGTAGGAATCGGATTCGGTATAGCCCAGATTGCGGGCACCGAAATTTACCGTCGCCAGAGGCGAACGATGATCCCAGAGCGCACTCTTGGAAAGACCGGTGGTGCCGGAGGTCTGGCACATGAACTGGATATCGGTGGGCCGGGCGCTGCGAATCTGCTGCCTCATATCCTCAGGCTGCCAGTCGTCGCCCAGGGTCAGCAAATCTGAAAACCCGAGGCAGCCCTGGTGACGAACATCCGGCTTGCGTGAAACGCAGACCAGCCGGGATAGCGCCGGGACCAGTGCTGAGCGCACCCCGTCACCTTCGGTTATCAGGTCGGGCAGGGCCTCCCTGAGTGTGTCCAGATAATTCCGGCCGCCGTATTCATCCACTGTCACGATGACCTTCGGATTATTTCGGGGCAATACCCCCCGAAACTCCAGTATGCCCCACAACAGGTTGAGCGGGTTGACGATGGCGCCGATCTGAAGCGTCGCGAAATAGACCGCCACAAACTCCGGGGTCGGACTCGGAAGTGTGGCGACGACGTCACCCCTGCCGACCCCCAGCCTGATCAGGCCCTGAGCCACCTGATTTACCTGTTGGCGAAGCTGGCCAAAGGTGGTGGTCTTGTCATTGAAGACCAGCGCCACCTGATCTGCTTTCTTTTCACACACTTCGGCGAACAGATCCTGCGTGGTTCTGGAGTACCAGTGATTGTCCAAAAGTCGCTCGTTCAACATCCCCAGCCCCCAAGAATCTTTTCAGAACCCAGAACGCTAGGGGGCCAGGCCTCTTTCCGCTTGCGTTAACTGGCTAGCCCGAAGCATTGCCACTGACCCTGACTGACCTGGTCAGCCACTAGACACAAGTAGGCTGGCTGAAAAACACCCTATGCTCGAACCACAACTCAACAGGATCGTCCAGATGGTCAAGCTGATTTTTTGTTTGCATCGCAAGCCCGGCATGAGCCGGGAAGACTTTCGGGATTACTGGGAGAACCAGCACGGCCCGCTGGTTCAGAAGCACGCCAGTGCGCTGGGTATCCGGCGTTATGTGCAGAGTTACACGCTGTCTGACGACCGTTTCGCAAAAGTTGCCAGTGCGCGCAGAGCCCCGGAAGAGTTTGATGGGGTGGCAGAACTCTGGTTCGAAAGTCTTGATGACATGATGTCGCAAGGCGCAAGCGAGGCCGGGCGAAGCGCCGGTAAAGCGCTGATTGAGGACGAGGCACGCTTTATTGACCTGTCACGCTCACCGATCTGGATTTCTGAAGAGAAAACGTTTGTAGAGCCGGAACACTGAGCCCCGAAAAATAACAATACACCGGACGTGATCGCTTCTGGTCCAGCTGCTTCCCGCCCTTGAGCCCTGCTGACGCCCCGATCACGCCATACCAGGAGCACCATGCCATGGCAAGCCAATTCACCCGCCAGGAGCTCGACGACCTGGCCCGCCCTTTTGAAGAACAGGCAATGACTGCCCTCGAACATGGCGATCTGGACACCGTCAGACAATTGCTGGACCAGATGGAACAGGGACCTGCCGGTCTCGACGCCCTATCCATGCATGCCCTGACCCGGAAAATGGCCAAGCTCCGTCAGGACTTCGGTGATAAGGAAGCCCGCGACCTTTTACAGGCCATCGGTGCTCAACTGATGAAAACCTGGCACCGGCAATTTGCCGAAGGTGAGGAAAAGGCAGCCATTGCAGACCTGATAAAAGTCTATCGCTATCAGGGTGACGCCTCGCTTAAGCCCCCTGAAGAGACCGACGATGAAGTCATTCTTGATCTCGCACCCTGCGGCAGTGGCGGGCGCATTGACAGGCTGGGGCTCCCTGAGCGGCACCCCGACTGGTATGGCCCCTGGGATGATGGCGTGACCAGTTTCTGCCAGGGTTGCAAGGCCTGTCAGAAGGCCCTCAATGACGCTGTTGGAGAAACTGTCTGGACCACCGAGAAAGGCGACAATGGCCACTGCCGGATGCGCTTCAGCAAGGGGTCGGGGAAAGGCCAGCCGATGTTCTCAGCCACAGAGCGGGAAACCCTGGTCAAAACCCGGGTCCACCAGGCCCGGGAGCGACTCAACGACGGCGATACCGACATCGCAGACCTGCTGCAAGGACAACGCAAGGAATGGAAGCCCTGGCATGATTTCAGCATAGTCTGGCTTGAGTATTTCTACGCCACCGCGCTGCAGAAAGGTGGCCCGGACTATCTCGACGACATGCTGGCGCAAACCTACGAGCCGGCATTCCATGCCGGCTTTCCCCGCTACGCGGCCCTCGAGAACGACGCCCTGGTGGCGGAAATCGCGAAAACCTGGAACTACCACTGCGCCGATTTCACGGTAACGGAGGAGGACGATCGCTTTGTCTTCCGGCTGGACCCCTGCGGCAGCGGTGGCCGGTTGTTCCGGGGCGAGATCTGGCGGGACATGTTTCATTATGGCGAGCCGCTGTCGCCACTGATGGACCAGCCCCACAACATCAACTTTAACCGGCAGCAGGCGCCCACCTATTGCACCCATTGTGCCGCGTCCAACCGGGCTCAACTGAAAGACGGCCCGGACGGCACCAACCCCCGGTTCTTCGTCATCGACGGCCACGCCCAGCTGCAGCCGGGCCAGGCCTGCCGCCAGTTTTCCTACAAAAAGCAGGCCGACCGGTCTGCGATGGATCCCGCCCTGCCGGCCCAGATCGGAATCGACTGGCAGGCATCTGACAAAGCCATTCCCGCGAAAAATCTGGAGCAAGGATCATGATCAGTCTCGAAGGAAAGGTTGCTCTCATCACTGGCGCATCAAGGGGCATCGGGCGGGCCACTGCCAACTGCCTGGCCCACCTGGGGGCCGATATTGCCATTCTGGATATTGATGAACAGGCGGCCGCAGCCGTCGATGAGATCCGGGCCATGGGACGCAAGGCACTCTTCATTCACACCGATGTGGCGAGTCACCAGTCGGTACGTGCGGCCGTGGCTGCTGCGGAAGCCGAACTGGGCCCCATTGACATCCTTGTGAACAATGCCGGCATCGTCAAGAACATCGCACCCATCGCGAAAATGACGCCAGAGGCGTGGCAGAAAGAGCTGGGGGTCAACCTCACCGGCCCGTTCAATCTGATTCAGGCCATTGCGCCGGGCATGGCGGAACGAGGCTGGGGACGGATCGTCAATATCTCCTCAGCCGCCGCAAAGGGCGGGCTGTTCAATCAGGCGGGCTATGCGGCTACAAAATCCGGTTTGCTTGGCCTGACCCAGAATGTGACCCTGGAATACGCCGGCAAGGGCATCACCTGCAACGCTATTCTGCCGGGGGTCATCGGTACCGAGAACGTCATGGCCATGCCCGGGGAAATCTTTGATCAGGCGGTACGCATGGTGCCGACCGGGCGGGTCGGCGAGCCGAAGGAAGTCGCTCAGCTGATCGCTTTCCTGTGCTCGGATCTCGCCGGCTATATCAACGGTGTGGATATTCTGATTGATGGCGGTGCAGCCCTTAACACCGTGGTCCTGGGCAGCCGGAAAGCCCTCAGGAACTGACCGATCGACGTCGACGGGGGCAACGCCAGCGAACCCTATAAGCATTTGCACAACAACAAGAACGGATCCGGAGTCACACCCGTGCTCTGATCCAACACAGGAGGCATATCATGCCCAACGTAGCACCCAAGTGGTTTCGCAACTATCTGCTTCCGGCAGGGGTTGCCGCAGCTCTTTCCTCGGTCATTCTGCCTGCCCAGGCCACAGAGCTGGGTTACGCCCTGGGATTTCCTCCGAACTCTGCCGCCGATGACGCTGCCAAAACCTTTGCCAGCAAGCTCGCGGAAGTGACCGACGGTGAAATCACGGTACGCAATTACGCCATGTCACTGCTGAATCTGGCCGAAATGTCCGATGGAATTCGCGACGGCATCGCAGATATCGGCAATGTTCTGACCCCCTACTTTCCAAGGCAATACCCGCACGCCAATATGGCGGCCGAGCTGACCATGCTGCTGGCGCTGGATTCCCGCGCCGTGGGACGCCAGGGCATGGCCTACTCCGGTGCCATGGGTGAATTTCTGCTACTGCACTGTGACGATTGCTCCAGGGATTTTATCCAGCAGCAGCAGATCTACCTCCCCATGGGAGCGACCCCGGAATACCAGTTGCTCTGCACCCAGCCCATCGTGACCCCGGACGACCTGAAAGGAAAACGTCTGCGGGTCGCGGGGGCACAATGGTCTCGCTGGGCCAGCCATTTCGGTGCCACCGGGGTTTCACTGTCCGGCAACGAAGTCTACGAAGCCCTTGATCAGGGCGTCGTGGACTGTACCGTGCAGTCCAATCCGGAACTGGGCAACTTTGGCCTGAAAGATGTCGTCACAGACATCACTACCGGCTTGCCCGGTGGCGTTTTCTCAGCGGGTTCCATGAGCGTCAACCTGGCGGTCTGGCAAGGATTGTCCACCGATAACCGGAGCCATCTGTTGAAAGCAGCATCGCATCTGATGGCGGATATGACCTGGCGCTATCAGACCTATGGCGACCGGGATTTTGAGGAAGCCCGCGACAGCGGCGTTAACATCCATCAACCGTCAGACGCCCTGACTCAGGCTTCCCGGGCGTTTGTTGAGGAAGATATCGAGAGGATTGCGGAGAACTACAGCAGCCAGTATGGCGTGACCAACGCCAGCGAGAAGATCGAAATCATGCGCCCCATTGTGGAAAAATGGATTCGTCTGATGGACTCGGCAGAACTCGAAAACGCTGAAGACCTGGCCGACCTTTATTGGCAGGAGGTGCTTTCGAAGGTCGACGTCGCAACGTACGGGCTTCAGTAAGCAATACCGTCTGACCGCGCAATGAAAAAGCCCCGCCCGAATCAACGGGTGGGGCTTTTTGTTGTCCGTTCAGTTTACAGCGGGCCTTAACGGCCCGGCCATTTCGGCGAACGCTTCTCATTAAAAGCCGCCATGCCCTCCTTCGCATCTTCCGTCAGCGCCATGGTGGCAATCTGGGTCTCGGTATAGGCGATGGCCTGTTCGAAGGTCATGTCTTCGATAGCCTTGAGGGCGTATTTGCCACGGCGGATGGCGGTGGGTGACTTGTCGGTGAGACGGCTCACCAGCCAGTCCACTTTGGCGTCCAGTTCTTCCGGCGCCACCACGTGGTTCAGCAGGCCATGCTGCAGGGCTTCTTCTGCGGTGAAAGGCTCTCCGGTCAGGCTCCATTCACGCAGGATACGGCGCGGCACCAGCCGCTGCATCAGGCTGAGCACCTGCATCGGGAACAGGCCCACCTTCACTTCCGGCAGGCCCAGTTTGACGCCGGAATGGGCGACCGCCATATCCCCCATACACAACAGCCCCAGACCACCGGCCATACACACGCCATTGAGGCGGACGATGCAGGGCGTGGTGGTATTGGTGGCCAGCCGGAACAGGTCCGCGTAGTCTGCATTGGGTTTCGAATAGTCGAAGGCAAAACCCTGGCCAGGCTGCAGGTCGCCACCGGCGCAAAAGGCCTTTTCACCGGCCGCCGTCAGCACAATGGCGCGAATTCCCGGGTCCTGCTCGGCCTGCAGATAGCCGGCACGAATGCCGGCAATGACCTCATTGTTCAGGGCGTTGCGCTTGTCAGGACGGTTGATGGTGATCCACAGGGCGGCGCCTTTTTGTTCCAGCAATACCACCGGCTGATCCGTCGTTGTCTGTTCTGTCATGGTGCAAGTTCCAATTCTGCTTGATGGCTGAATCGCCGGGCAGCGGTTATTCCGCCGCCTCGGCCACTTCAATTTCCGCAACGATCTTGCCCGCTGTCACCTGATCGCCTTCGCTGACGGACACGCTGATCAGCGTTCCTGCTACCCTGGCCACATGGACATGCTCCATTTTCATGGCTTCCAGCACGATCACCGCCTGGCCCACCTCAACGGTGTCTCCCGCACTGGCGTGAATGGCCACGACGCGGCCGTTCATTGAAGCCCGCACGGTGCCATCACCGGCCTCGTCGCCTTTCGCTGCTGCTTCATGGGTATGGTCGTCTACCCGGTAGGACTGGCCCCGGTAGCGGAAAAACAGACGGGCATCAGTGCGGATCATTTCCGCCTTTTCCGAGAGGCCGTCACTGGTGAAACGAACCGACCCGCCCTCAACGGAATCCAGGCTCAGTTCATGGCTTTCGTCGTCGACCACAACCCGGAAACGGGCATTGCCCAGATTGCTGACCAGGGCATCGGCGGCCTCACCATCGACGCTGAAGCGGAAGATAATGGGCAAACGATGGGTGATGGCGCTGATCGACCCGCCATAGGCGCCTGCCGCATCCGTGGCGTAGAGCAGTGCTGCGGCCACCGCACGGGCCCGCTTGTCGGCCACGGTGTCCCGCTGCAGTAGCTGGTCCTGATGGTCACCCACAAAGGCCGTGGTAGCCTGACCCTGAACAAACGTGGGGTGGCTGATACAGGCACTGAGGAAGTGCTGATTGGTCTCGACCCCCAGAGCAACCACATCTTCCAGGCCACTGAGCAGCCTGCGACGGGCTTCTTCCCGGTCATCACCGTAACTGATCAGTTTGGCGATCATGGAATCGTAAAACGGTGGCACCTCGGAGCCGGACTCCACCGCATCCTCTACCCGCAGGGTGTCCGGCATCTGCCACAGGGCCATGGTACCGCTCTGGGGCATAAAGCCGTCGCTGGGGTTCTCCGCGCATAACCGCACTTCAATGGCATGCCCTTTCAGCACCACATCACTCTGGGCCAGTGGTAATGGTTCACCGGCCGCCATCCGCAACTGCAGCTCGACCAGGTCGAGTCCGGTGATGGCCTCGGTGACCGGGGGCTCTACCTGCAGGCGGGTATTCATTTCCATGAAGTAGAAGTGACCATCCTGATCCAGCAGGAATTCCAGGGTGCCGGCACCCTCATACTGGATGGCCTTGACGGCTTTCACCGCAGTGTCACCCATTTCCGCACGCAATTGCCCACTGACTGCAGGCGACGGCGCCTCTTCCACCACCTTCTGATGGCGACGCTGGATGGAGCAGTCCCGCTCACCCAGGTAGATGGCATTACCGTGGCGGTCCGCCATGATCTGGATTTCGATATGACGGGGGTTGATGATGGCCCGCTCCAGAATCACTTCCGGATCACCGAACGCGCTCTGGGCTTCCGAACGGGCGCTCTTCAACGCCGCCGGAAATTCATCAGCGCTTTCCACCAGGCGCATACCGCGACCGCCACCGCCGGCAGTGGCCTTGATCATCACCGGAAAGCCAACATTGTCGGCCTCCCTGATCAGCCGCTCTTCGCTCTGGTCTTCGCCCTGGTAACCGGGCACACAGGGCACGCCGGCTTCAATCATCAGTTTCTTGGCACCGGCCTTATGACCCATGCTGATGATGGACTCGGCGGATGGCCCGATGAACACCAGACCAGCGTCGCGACAGGCACGGGCCAGTTCCGGATTCTCGGCAAGGAAGCCATAGCCTGGGTGAATGGCATCAGCACCACTGAGCCTGGCGGCCTCAATGATCCGGTCAATGCGCAGGTAGGACTCGGCCGGCAGCGCCTCACCGATGGCCACGGCCTGATCGGCCGCCCGGACATGACGGGCACCGGCGTCAGCACTGGAATAGACGGCTACAGTCCGATAGCCCATGGCCCGGGCGCTGCGGATAACCCTCAGGGCGATTTCGCCCCGGTTCGCCACCAGCACTTTGGTAAAAGGCGTTGTCTTGTTTGTCATGTTTGCGGTCACCGTTCTGAATCTCTGGTAGGCACGGCAGTAGCCGTTCCTGTCTGTATCTGACTGTCTGAGCCTGAGGCTGAAGGCCCGTAACCGATCAGGGTCTGGCCACGCCAAACTGCATCAGCTGCGGCTGCCGCTGCTCGGCATCCCGACACACCGACAGCACGTAGGAAAGCACGGAACGGGTTTCGGTTGGATCAATGACGCCGTCATCCAGCAGGCGGGCACTGGTAGTGAACACGTCCATCTGGCTCTCGAAGGTGTCGATGATCTTTTTCTCCATCACCGCAAGCTTGTCGTGATCCACCTGTCCGGTCTTGCGCATCATCGCTGCCTCGGTCACGTTGGTCATGGTCTTGGCGGCCTGTTCCGCGCCCATGACGGCGGTTTTGGCATTGGGCCAGGAGAAACAGAACCTCGGTGCAAAACCGCGGCCACACATGCCGTAGTTACCCGCACCGAAAGACGCGCCGCAGTAGATGGTGACCTGGGGAACGGTGGCGTTGGTCACCGCCTGAATCATCTTGGAGCCATGCTTGATAATGCCCGCCCGCTCATATTCCGTGCCGACCATGAAGCCCGTGGTGTTGTTCAGATAAATCAGCGGGGTGTTGGACTGGCAGCAGGCCTGAATGAAGTGGGTCACCTTGGTGGCACCCGCCGGATCGATGGGGCCGTTGTTGGTGATGATGCCCACCGGATGGCCATCCAGGGAGGCGTGGCCACACACCGTCGCGGAACCGTAGTTGGCCCCGAATTCCAGAAACCAGGAGTCATCCACCAGACGGGCGATGATCTCTTTCATATCAACCGGACGCTTGTAGTCCATGGGCATGATGCCCATCAGGTCACCGGCATCATAGCGGGGCGGCTTTACGTCCCGCTGGCGCTGCTGGGGCACCTTGTCGTTCCAGTCCAGCTGGGCCACGATCTCGCGCACCATACGCAGGGCATCGCGATCGTCTTCTGCCATGTAATCACCCAGCCCGGACACACTGGTGTGCATCTCGGCGCCACCAAGCTCTTCTTCGGTGGCGATTTCACCGGTGGCGGCCTTGAGCAGCGGTGGTCCCGCCAGAAACGCCCGGGACCGGTCCCGGACCATGATGATGTAATCGGACAACCCGGTCTGGTAGGCGCCACCAGCGGTTGATGAACCGTGAGTGACCGTTACCACCGGCAGCCCAGCCGCAGACAACCGGGCCAGGTTGGCAAACAGGGTGCCGCCATGAATAAACTGCTCTACTTTGTATTTGAGCAGGTTGGCGCCGGCGCTTTCCACCAGCTGCACGTAGGGTAGCTTGTTCTGCAGTGCCAGCTCCTGCACCCGCAACTGCTTCTCCAGACCCATGGCCTGCAGCGAGCCGGCCTCGATACCGGAATCGTTTGCGGCGATCATTACCCGTACACCGGACACATAGCCGATACCCGCAACCACGCCACCACCTGGTACGCTCTTGTCACGCTCCGGGGTATCCAGACCGAAACCTGCCAGGGTAGACAGTTCAAGGAAGGGCGCGCCCGGGTCCAGCACCAGCGCTATGCGCTCGCGGGGCAGCAGCTGACCGCGCTTTTCAAAGCGCTCTTTGGAACCTTCTGACTTCAGCCGGGTGCGGTTTTCCACCTCACGGATCTGTTCCAGAAGAGTCCTCATACCGTCAGCGTTTTCCCGGAAGGTGTCGCTGCCTGAGGAGATTTTCGTTTCGATTACGGCCATAAACGTCGACGTCCAGGTTCGTGAATGATAATGGCACCCACCCTAGGGTGGACGCGGGCCCGGGTCTTGCGAAAACTGGCTATCACCGCTGTGTGACGTGGGTCAGCCGCTTCTTGCCCCTGAGTATGTAACAAACATAAATTTGATCAAGCGTTTGGTCAATACTAGAATCATAAAAAACCACCAACAACATCCATAAACAGAGGCTTTCCATGATCAAGCTCTACCACTGCATGAGCGCACGCTCGTTTCGCGCCCTTTGGGCACTGGAAGAAACCGGCACACCCTGCGAGCTCATCATGCTGCCGTTCCCACCCCGGGTTTTCCGCAAGGACTATCTGGACATCAATCCCCTGGGCACCATTCCCGCCCTGTTCGACGGCGATACCTTCATGACGGAGTCCTCCGCCATTGCCCAGTACGTTGCCGCCCGCTATGGCAAGGACACCATCGACGTTGCGGTGGAGGATTCACGTTTTGGCGCCTATCTGAACTGGCTGCATTTCGGTGAAGCCACCCTCACCTTCCCCCAGACCCTGGTGTTGAGATACACCCGGCTGGAACCGGAAGAAAGGCGTAACCCTCAGGTGGCGGAAGACTACAAGAAGTGGTTTCTGAGCCGGTTACGGGGTGTCGACCGGGCACTGACCAGGCAATCCCCGTGGTTGCTGGGAGAACAGTTCACTGCAGCCGACATTTCCGTGGGCTATGCACTGATGCTGGCAGACCAGCTGGGCATGGCCAGTGAGTTCACGCCGGCGGTGGCGGATTTCTGGGCAAGATGCCAGCTGCGGGAGGGCTTCCAGCGTGCGCTGAAGCGTCAGCAGGAGGAAGGCAAGGCCCAGGGTGTTGAATAACCACCGGGCCAAAGCACAGTAAACCTCAGGGGGTCAGGCCGGCGTGCTCAGGCTGCCGGCCTGCTCCAGCTCCATCAGGAACGACAGAATCGCTTCATTGAAGACGTCGTTCTGATCGCCGGACACCATATGACCGGCACCGCTTACATCAATGGCCCGGGAGCCGGGAATCAGCTCAAGGAAATCCCTGACGCCTTCCTCGCTGACCACATCGCTCATCTTGCCCCGCACCAGCAGTGTCGGCACCTGAATGACCCCGGCCGCATCCCGCAGGCGCTCGACGTTGCTGACCGAGGACGGCGTACGGTTCCCGGTAACAAATACCGGATCCCAGTGCCAGTATAGCCGATCATCTTCCCCGGTCCTCAGATTCTTGCGCAATCCTTCCGATTTGGGTTTTGACTTGCGATTGGGCATGTAGGCACTGACCGCCTCTACCACCTGTTCGTAGGAATCGAAGCCATTGATGTGGGCGTGCATGAACTGGCGGATGCGCTGGACGCCC
>NZ_CAXBDN010000093.1:0-14324 GCF_963974375.1 uncultured Marinobacter sp. | reverse complement strand
GCACAGCTGGCGCTGCCGCTGATCACCCTGGCCCTGTTTACCCTGGCCCCCATCGCCCGTATGACCCGGGCGGCCATGTTGCAGACCCTGGGCAGTGACTTTGTGCGCACCGCCCGGGCGGCGGGGCTCAGCGGTCGCCGGGTGCTGGTGACCTATGCCTTCCGCAACGCCCTGCTGCCGGTAGTGACCACTCTGGGCATGGTGTTCTCCTTTGTGCTGGGTGCCAACGTGCTGGTGGAAAAGGTGTTCGCCTGGCCGGGCATCGGCTCGTTTGCGGTGGAAGCCCTGGTGGTGTCGGACTATGCCGCCGTGCAGGGTTTTGTGTTGTCCATGGCGCTGCTGTTTGTGGTGCTGAACCTGTTGATTGACGTGATCTACACCCTGATAGATCCCCGTGTGGGCGAGGAGAGCTGAGATGACGAGCATGTCGACAGGAAGCAAGGCGCCGGCGCTGTCCGGCCCCCCCAAAGCCAGTTTCTGGAGCCATCTGCGTTACGTGGTGTCCGAGAACCCGGTCACCGGACTGGCCTTCGGGTTGTTCGCCCTGATCATCGTCGCGGCAGTCTTTGGTCCCTACCTGGTGCCCTATGATCCGTTGGCGACAGGGGTGGGAGCCGCATTACAACCGCCCAGTATCAGTCACTGGTTCGGTACCGACCATCTGGGTCGGGACGTGTTCTCACGGGTGGTGGTGGCCACCCGGCTGGATCTGCTGATTTCGGTGTCGGCGGTGGCCATTTCCTTTGTGGTGGGTTCGGTGATGGGGGCGTTTGCCGGCTATTTCGGTGGCTGGACCGACCGCATTACCGGTCGCCTGGTGGACACCATCATGGCGTTTCCGCTGTTCGTGCTGGCCATGGGCATTGTCGCGGCAGCCGGTAATACCGTGGAGAACATTGTTTACGCCACCGCCATTATCAACCTGCCGTTCTACGCCCGTATGGCACGGGCCGAGGTGAGTATCCGTCGCAACGCCGGTTATGTGCAGGCGGCCCGGCTGTCCGGTAACTCGGAAGTACGGGTGCTGTTCGGCCACATCTTTCCCAACATCATGCCACCCATGATGGTGCAGATCTCCCTGAACATGGGCTGGGCCATTCTCAACGCCGCCGGCTTGTCGTTCATCGGCCTCGGCGTGCAGCCGCCCACCCCCGAGTGGGGCATCATGGTGGCTGAAGGCGCGAACTTCATCATTTCCGGTGAATGGTGGCTGGTGATCTTCCCGGGACTGGCGCTGATGCTGGCAGTCTTTACCTTCAACCTGATTGGCGACGGCCTGCGGGATCTTGTCGATCCGCAGCGCCGCACCTGAGGAGCCCGGCCATGGCCATTCCCTTGCTGGATATCCAGCGTCTGAGTGTGGATTTTGTGACCCGCAATGGCACCGTACGGGCCATTGATGATATTTCCCTGGAAGTGGGCAAGGGCGAAACCCTGGGTATCGTGGGTGAATCCGGCTCCGGTAAATCGGTCACCTCCTACGCCGTCATGCGGATTCTTGACCGGGCCGGTCACATTGCCGGCGGCAAGATCACCTACGGCGGCATGGCGCTGCACAAGGCCCGGGAAAAGGACATGCGGGACATCCGCGGACGGGAAATCTCGATGGTTTTCCAGAACCCCCGGGCCGCGCTGAATCCGATCCGCCGGATCGGCCAGCAGGTGGCTGATGTGCTGATGCAGCATAGTCAGGCGACCCGCGGTAATGCTCGCGAAAAGGCCATCGAGATGTTGCGGGCGGTGAAAATCCGCGATCCGGAAAAGCGTTACAACGCCTATCCTTTCGAACTCTCAGGCGGCATGTGCCAGCGGGTGGTGATCGCCATCGCCCTGGCCTGCCGGCCGCGATTGCTGATTGCCGATGAGCCCACCACCGGGCTGGACGTGACCACCCAGAAAGCCGTGATGGACCTGATTGTCGAGCTGACCCGCGAGTACAACATGTCCACCGTGCTCATCACCCACGATCTGGGTCTGGCGGCGGCCTACTGTGACCGGCTGGTGGTGATGCAGAGAGGCAGGATTGTGGAAGCCAACAGCTCGGCGGCACTGTTCCACGACCCGAAGGACCCTTACACCCGGCAATTGCTGCAGGCTACGCCTCACATTGACTCGGAGATTCGCGATCTGCTGCCAGCGGAGCTGAAAGCCGCGGCTATGGATCTGCCGGAGAACGCTCAGGTAGGTGAGTGCATACTATCGGTAAGAGGCCTGAGGAAACAGTTCGGTAAGCCCGGCGCCGAGGATGCGCACCTGGCCGTGGATGACCTCTCGTTTACCATTCGTGAAGGGGAGAGTCTGGGGCTGGTGGGCGAGAGCGGCTGTGGCAAATCCACCACTTCGGCCATGGTGATGCGGTTGCTGGATACCAGCGGAGGTGAGATCGAATTCCTCGGAGAGGACATCGCCGCAGTATCATCGGCGAAATTTGCGTCGCATCCACTGCGCAGCAAACTGCAGATGGTGTTTCAGGACCCCACCGACAGCCTCAACCCCCGCTGGAGCGCGGCCCAGTCCATCGGTGATCCGATCCAGCGCCTGGCACGGGATATGAGCGGTGAGCAACGCAAGCAGCGGGTGCTGGAACTGGCGAGCCTGGTGGGTCTGCCCACCCACCTGCTGGATCGCTTTCCCCACCAGCTGTCCGGCGGCCAGAAAGCCCGGGTCGGCATTGCCCGGGCCATTGCTCTGAATCCTAAACTGCTGATTCTGGACGAACCCACCGCTGCACTGGATGTGTCGGTGCAGGCGGTGGTGCTGAATTTGCTGGAAGATCTGAAACATCGTCTGGGTATGAGCTATCTGTTCATCAGCCACGATCTCAACGTGGTGCGGCTGCTGTGCGACCGCATCATGGTGATGCAGAACGGCGTGATTGTTGAGGAGGGCGAAGTTCATCAGTTACTGGACGCGCCGGCCACCGAGTACACCCGTACGTTGCTGGCGGCGATTCCCCATCCTCCTGCCACTGCCTCTACCACTGCAGCCGCAGGAGCCAGCCGTTGAAGTCATCGCCGGAGGCAATAATGGAACAGCCTGTGCGGGAGATCGCCACCAGTCGCAAAGGCACCGTGGTGGACAGTGTGGTCCAGACCCTGGCCGACGACATTGTCAGCGGCCGACTAACCCCGGGCACCAAGCTGGATGCCCAGGCCATTGCCGAACGCTTTGGCGTCTCCCGCACCCCGATCCGGGAAACCTTCGGTCACCTGGCGGCCATGGGCCTGGTAACCCATCGCCCCAACCGGGGGGTGATGGTGGCCACCTTGTCGGCCCAGTCCCTGGGTGCCTTGTATGAGGCCATGGCGGAGCTGGAAGCCGCCCTGGCGCGGCTGGCGGCGCTGCGGATGAACAGTGCTCAGCGGGAGGCCTTGTCGAGGCTCCACCAGGAGTCGGTGCACCTGGTCCGTGACGGCACCGCCGACGCCTACGCCCGCTACAACCAGGAATTTCACAGTCTGATTTTCGAAGGCGCCCAGAGCCCCCAGCTGCAGCAGCTGGCGGAAGCAACCCGTACCCGGCTGGCGCCCTTTCGCAGGGCCCAGTTCCGGTTGGTCAACCGGATCAGCAAATCCTGGGAAGAACACGATGCCATCGTGCGGGCACTGATGGCCGGTGATGCTGACGGCGTGGCCCGGATGATGCGACTGCATGTACAGACGGTCAGTGCCATGTCCGCCGAATTCGTGGCGGAGCATCAGCCACTGACCAATGATCACGGGGACTCCTGAACCATGAAAGCAAGCTCCACTGCCGGTGTCATCTGCACGCCCCACCCGCTGGCCACCGAAGCCGGTCTGAGGGTTCTGGACGCGGGCGGCACCGCCATCGATGCGGCGCTCGCCGCCAGTGCTGTGCTGGCAGTCGTCTATCCACATATGACCGGACTGGGGGGTGACGCCCTTTGGCTGCTCAGTAACGGGCGTCAGGTCGATACCCTTCTCGGTATTGGCCAGGCCGGGCAGCGCCTGCCGGACGGTGGCGAGATTACCCCCCGGGGCCCGGCTTCAGCCGCTACCACGGCCGGCGCCCTGCGCAGCTGGGCCATGGCCAAAGACTGGAGCCGGGAGCGCTGGCATTCGAAGCTGCAGTGGTCAGACCTGCTGGAGCCGGCCATCACTCTGGCCCGACAGGGTACGCCGGTGTCCGCCTCCCAGGCCTTCTGGCAGATTCAGCGCCGGGAGCTGATTGCCTCCCTGCCGGATCTGACCCGATTGTGTTGTGACGCCTCAGGCCAGTTGCTGGCTGAAGGCGCTACTATGCATCAGCCGGAACTGACCGCCACTCTCGAACAGCTGGCCCGGGCCGGGGTAGACGACTTTTACGAGGGCGAGCTGGCCGCTGCACTGGCCGAGGGCTTCACCACCTTGGGCAATGGCCTGACCCGGCAGGATCTGCAACGGACCCGGGCGATTCACAGCAAACCCCTGAGCATTCGCTACCGCCAGGGCACCCTGTTCAACTTTCCACCGCCGACCCAGGGCCTGTATACCCTCAAGGCTTTGAACGCGCTCAGCCATGTGGCACTGGCTGAGTATGAAAACGGTGGCGCTGACTATTACCACTATCTGGTGGAAGCCATCAAAGCCCAGTTGAAGGTACGTAACCGTGAGCTCTGTGACCCTGCCATGGGCACTCTGGATACCGGTGACCAGCTCAGCTTTGCTCGCTCTGTCGCCGATTTCGCCGCCATTGATCCGGACATCGCCGTACCCTGGCAGGAAACCGGGCGCCCGGCGGATACCGTGTGGTTCGCGGCCTGCGACCGCGAGGGGCGCACCGCGTGCCTGATGCAAAGTCTGTTTCACGATTTTGGTTCTGGCTGTGTGGTGGGTGATACCGGCATACTCTGGCTCAACCGGGCTGCAGGCTTTGCCAAAGATCCGGGCCATGACAACGCCTGGGCGCCGGGCAAGCGCCCTGCCCATACCCTGAATCCCTCCTGCTACCTGGCGGACGACGGTGGCCAGTTCTACTACGGTACCCAGGGTGGTGATGGCCAGCCCCAGACCCAGATGGTGCTGGCTACCCAGTTGGTGGATTATCAGCAGCCCATCGAAAAAGCCCTGCTGACGCCACGGTTTTTGCAGGGTCGCAGTTTTTTCGACAGTACCGACAACCTGAAACTGGAACAGACCATTTCGCCGACCGTGGGCACCGAGCTGACCCATCGTGGCCATGACATTGAATGGATACCGGAACTGAGCCCCTATACCGGACTTGCCGGTGTGCTGGCGATACAGCCGGATGGTCGCCGCGAAGCCATGCACGACCCGCGAGGCCAGGGCAGTGCCCTTGGCCAGGCCTGAGTCAGGCCGACTGACTTTCAAGTCAACCAGCTTTCAAATCAATCAACTTTCTGACAAGGAATACCCCATGGAAATGATCATCGCCTGCTCCGCACTTGGCATTGTTGCAGGCATTCTCGCAGGCATGCTGGGTATCGGCGGTGGTGTGGTGATTGTGCCGGCGCTGATCCTGATCCTCTCCGCTCAGGGCTTTCCTGCCGAATTTATCGTGATCACCGCGGTGGCGACGTCTCTGTGCACCATCATATTTACCTCGATCTCCGCAGCCCGGGCCCAGATCAAACGCAAGGCGGTGGACTGGGACATCTTCAGGCGCTGGGCGGTTATGGTGATCATTGGCAGCTTTCTGAGCGGATTTATCGCGGCCCGGTTGCCTTCCATCGTGCTGGAAGTAGGCATTGCCATCTTCCTGCTGATCATAGCCATCATCATGCTCAGCCGCTGGGTACCGGACCCGGCCCGCACCATGCCCGGCGCAGCAGGCACCTCCGCTCTTGGTCTGTTCAGCGGTACCCTTTCCGGACTGGCCGGCATTGGTGGCGGCAATGTGATGGTGCCGCTGATGGTGTTCTTTAACGTCCCCATGCAGCGGGCAGTGGCCACCTCCAGCACCCTTGGTTTTCCGCTGGCCCTGGTGGGCACGGCTGGCTATGTCATTTCCGGCTGGAACCAGACCATCAGCGACTGGTCCTTCGGTTACGTCTACCTGCCGGCAGTACTGCTGATCGCCATCTTTACAGTCATCATGGCCCCTTTCGGGGTGGCTTTGAGCCACCGGATTCCGGCGCCGACCCTGAAGCGCTGTTTTGGCGGTGTGCTGCTGCTGGTGGCAGGAAGAATGTTGTTCAATGCGTTTTGAGTGGCTATTGATTAATCCCGGCGGCGCCCCGATATTGGATTGAATCGCTTCCGGCCAACATTGATGAACCCGACACACAGCATGTCCAGGCAATACCTGAGTACCCGAGGGGTACTTGCCTGGCTGTTGCTGTGTGTTTTTGCGTCCGGTGCCCAGGCCACGGCTTCCGGAGCCCAGGCGAACGTTGGCAAGGGGTTCGCTGGCCAGATTTCCCAGCTGGTGGTTGCCGGCCAGGAAGACTCCCGACGGCTCAGCCCGGATGGCCGCCAGCTCCTGGCCGGACCCGATGACAACCCTCCGTCCGCTTTCGACTGGCCGGTTGCTGTCAGCTATTCCCTGCTCCCGGTTTGCAGCCTCCCTTCTCCTGCCTCATCGTCCCGCGAGCCTGTCCACCCTCCGCTGGCACTGCGCGGCCGTAGCCATACCCCCAGAGCACCTCCCCAGGCGTAACCCTCCCGTCCAACATTCTCTGTTTGCTGACATCACGACCTAACGTCGAGGGTTATCCATGAAATCATTGTCTTCCCGGGCTGTGGTCTACAGCCTGTTGATTCTGCTTGGGCTGCTGAGCGCCATGCCCAACCTTTTACCGCCATCGGTGGCAGAGAATCTGCCGGATTGGTACACCGAAACCACCCTGTCGCTGGGGCTGGATCTCAGTGGCGGGTCACATCTGTTATTGGAAGTAGACACCCGTGAGCTGATCGCTACGGCCGCACAGGAGAAGGGCAAGCCCCTGAGCGCCGCAGAGCTTGAGGCCCTGAGCCAGGATGCAGTGGAGCGTAGCCTGGAAGTGGTGCGCCGCAGGCTCGATGAAACCGGGCTGGTGGAGCCCAGTATTACCCGTCAGGGCAGTGACAGCATTCTGGTGCAGATGCCCGGGGTGGCGGATCCCGGCCAGATCCGGGAATTGCTGGGCACCACCGCGCGGATGACCTTTCACTGGGTCGCTGAGCCTGATTCCCGGGGGCAGGTTGAGGTCATCACCCTGCCGGCGGATGAGAGTCGCGTGGGTGACGGTAAAGCAGCGACTGGGGAACAGCTTTACCGGCTGGAGAAGCGAGTGGCCATGGAGGGCAAACACATCAGCGATGCCCAGCTGGCCTTCCACCCGGACACCAGCGAGCCGGTGGTCAACTTCCGGCTGGATAACGAGGGCACGCGGCTGTTTGGCGACATCACCCGCACCCACATTGGCCGGCCTCTGGCCATTGTGCTGGACGGCAAAGTCATTACTGCCCCGGTGATCCGCGGTATCATCGCCGGCGGCAGTGGCGAGATCAGCGGCAGCTTCACCCCGGCTTCCGCCAGCAACCTGGCCCTGCTATTGCGGGCCGGTGCCCTGCCAGCGCCCCTTGATGTGATCGAAGAGCGCACCGTAGGACCGGATCTGGGTAGCGATGCCATTGCCATGGGCATCAGCACCGGCCTGATCGGCGCCGCTTTGGTGGTGGCCTTCATGCTGGGTATCTACGGCACCTGGGGGCTGATAGCCTGCATTGGCCTGGCGGTGAACATCGGTCTGGTGTTCGGCATTCTCAGCATACTGGGCGCCACCCTGACCCTGCCGGGCATCGCCGGCATCATCCTCACGCTGGGCATGGCGGTGGATGCCAATATCCTCATCAACGAGCGTATCCGGGAGGAAAGCCGCAGAGGCAGGTCTGCCATGATGGCCCTGCGGGAGGGCTTTGATCGTGCCTACAGGACCATCCTCGACTCCAACGTGACCACGCTGATAGCTGTCAGCCTGCTGTTCCTGTTTGGCAGCGGGCCGATCAGGGGCTTTGCGGTTACCATCGGGATTGGCCTGCTGACCTCCCTGTTTACCGCCATCGCGGTGACCCGCTTATTGATGGAGTGGCGGACCCGTCAACTGGGCCGTCAGCCATTGACCATATCCGGCATCCGATTTCTGGACCGGCTCAGCAATGGCTCCCTGAATCTGATGCGGGGGCGGATTGCCGGCATAGCGGTATCACTGGTTCTGTCAGTGGCTTCCATCGGGTTGTTCGTGAACCCGGGGCTGAACTACGGCATTGATTTCAGCGGTGGCACCCTGGTGGATGTTAGTGCCCACGGCACTACTGTGGAGCAGCTGCGGGACGGCCTGCAGGATCACGGCCTGGGCCATGCGGCGATTCAGGAAACCGGCGAACGTGGTTATTATCTGCTGCGCTTACCCCGGGCCAGTGCAGCGGAAGTGGCCAGTGGCGAGCAGGTAGCCACGCTGAAAACCGCGGTACAGAACATCAGTGAAGAAGCGACCTTCCCCAAGGTGGAAATGGTGGGTCCCAAGGTCAGCGGTAATTTCAGTGACGCCAGCATACTGGCCGTGCTGCTGGCGGGGGTGGGCATGCTGGCCTACCTGTGGATGCGTTTTGAATACCACTTTGCCCTGGCTGCCACCCTGACCATTGCCCTGGACCTGACCAAAACCATCGGCTTTTTTGCTCTGACCGGCATCGAGTTCAACCTGACGGCCGTGGCCGCACTGCTCGCCCTGATCGGTTACTCGGTCAACGACAAGGTGGTGGTGTTCGACCGGATCCGCGAGAACCTGCGGCTGACACCGGACAAACCGATGCTGGAATTGCTCAACCAGAGCATCACCTCCACCCTGACCCGCACCCTGTTCACCTCGGTCACCACCCTGCTGGCCCTGGCGCCCATGGCTATCGCCGGCGGCAGCGCGGTTGCCAGTTTCGCCCAGCCCATGCTGTTCGGGATCGTGATAGGCACCAGCTCGTCTATTCTGGTGGCCTCGCCTATCCTGTATTTCTTTGCGGAGCGGCGCACCCGCAGGGGGCTGAGCCAGCTGGGGCCCAGTGCGGAGGAGCTGAAGCAGCAGCTGGACCTGATTCCCTGAGCGGGCAGGTCTGGAGGAGTTTGCGGATGAATGACTGAACCTTGCTCCGGCGCTTGCTGTTATTTTCGAGCGTCGGGGTAGCCCGGAATACTCTTTATGCAAAGCCCCTGAGCCTGCCAGCGAGATAGGGCGCAAGCGCCGTGATCAGAAGTACAACCGGCCAGAGGTTACCCCCCGTCAAAGCGTAGGCCTCGAACATCACCTGCCAGGATTTGCCTTGCCACAGACCAAGTGAAAACTCGAAAACCAGCGTCAGGGCAAGCCAGCCCAGGCCAATAGTAAAAAGTTGAGCTGAACGGCGTTCACCAAGCCAGGGTAGTGCAAGGTAGGCAACGACAAGGATGAGCACCGACAGCAATACTCCGCTCAGGACAAGCCCGCTTGCATTGCCAAACTTCGGGATAAGAAAGGCTTCCCGCAGTCCACCATTCAGCACCGCCAACAGCAGAATAATGAACCAGACAGCCAGGGCTTTAACAGCGACCCGATAGGGCATGGGAGCCTCCTGTTGCGTCCAGCGGTTTACACAGCCTGGTCAGAGCCATAGCTTCCTCCAGCGGCTAATCAACACCGGTTTCTGCTGAACACTCCGTTAAAATGAGCCGCCAGCGGAGTCACCGCCAAGCGGCTTGTTGGCGGCTTCTGCCTGAAGCCTTTCCACCAGCCATACCTTGATAATCGGCTGCCGCGTGACACCAATGCGTGCAGCTTCATACAGCCCCCACCTTTTTCCACGGCGAACTCAAATTCATCCATGAGTACAAATTATTCCTGTTCTACTCACGCTGCAAGAGATGGTAAAAGGTGGGATGTATTCATCACGAAATCCAATCCCCCAACCTCCCGCCAACGTAAATCCCCCGGACCCCCAACAACCGGAGCCCCCAATGACCCGCGCCCTTTACTGGTTTACCCGAGACCTCCGCCTCCACGACAACCCCGGCCTTATCCAGGCCGCATCTGCAGACCTGCTGCTGTGTGTGTTCGTGGTGGACCCCCGCTGGTTCAGGCCGGGGCCGTTTCAGTGTCGGGCGCTGGGCCAGCATCGCTGGCGGTTTTTGTGGCAAAGCCTGATGGCGCTGGATGAGGCTTTGCAGAGCAAGGGTAACCGGTTGCACATAGCCTGGGGTACGCCGGAACAGTCGATTCCAGCCTTGTGTCGGGGCTATGAGATTGATGAGTTGCACGGGGCGCGCTTGCCGGGCAGTTATGAGCGCCGGCACTGGGCTGAAATCTGCGAGGCTGTGCCCCAGGTGAAAGCCCGTCAGCATGAAAACCTGACTCTGTTCGAGCAGGCGGATCTGCCGTTTGGGCTTGACCAGCTGCCGGCCACCTTTTCGGCCTTCCGGCGACAGGTTGAGAAGGCCAGAATCGAGCCGAAGCCGCCGCAGCCAGCACCGGATGCATTGCCCCCGGCCCCGGGACTGGCCCAGGATGCCCGGGATCAGTGCCCGCCGGTTGTGGATCCTGCCAAAGGTGGCGGTAACGCCGGGTTTATGGGCGGCGAGACCGCAGCAATGGCTCACTGGCAGCGCTATCTTTGGGACGACCAGCACATTGTCCACTACAAGGACACCCGCAATGCCCTGGACGACTGGCCGTCCTCCGCCAAGCTGTCCCCCTGGCTGGCCAACGGCTGCCTGTCGGCCCGGCAGGTGGCGGCGGATATTCAGCGGTTCGAGTCCGGGGTGAAGAAGAACGATTCCACCTACTGGCTGTATTTCGAGCTGCTGTGGCGGGAGTATTTCCAGTGGATGGCCTTCGCCCACAACCGGGCCCTGTTTCAGCGGGACGGCGTGCAGCGGGTGCGGCGCAACGCTACCTTTTACGGTCACCGGTTTCAGGCCTGGTGTCAGGGCAACACCGAATACCCCCTGGTGAACGCGGCCATGAACCAGCTGCGGGAAACCGGGTACATCTCCAACCGGGCCAGGCAGATTGTCGCCAGTTGCTTTGTCAACGAACTGGAGCTGGACTGGCGCTACGGCGCCGCCTGGTTCGAGCAGCAGCTGATCGATTACGACGTGGCCAGCAACTATGGCAACTGGCAGTACCTGGCCGGTGTGGGGGCGGACCCTAGGGGACTGCGCCGTTTTGATCTGGACAAACAGACCCGCCAGTTCGACCCGGACCGGGCCTACATCCGCAAGTGGCGGGGAGATTCGGAGCAGGCCGTGGGCCTGCACACGGTGGATGCAGCAGACTGGCCGATTGGACTGGACTGAGCGCCGGCAGGGTTAGCCCACCAGCCATGATAATCCCTGATACAACCCCACCCCGGCAAACAACGGCAGCAGGTTTCCGCGCACCTTCAGGCAGAAGGCGAAGGTGGCGGCTACGGTGATCAGGCCCGTTAGCAGCCTTGGATCACGGACGGCCGTAGCCAGGTCGTTGCTGCCCATCAGTGCGGTACCGATAATACCGCCGATAATGGCGTAGGTGGCATAATCGAAGAAGCGCAACAGGTCAGATCCGCCCTCCTCCAGATTCAGTTTCGACATCACCAGCACCGGCAGGCTGCGAAAGGCGTAGCTGGCGGCAGCACCGGTGAGGATCACCAGCCAGATCAGATGGTTTTCGGACATGCCCCGGGCTCCAGCAGCATCAGAAAGGCAGCAACCACCAGGGCGGTCACGATCAGGCCAAAGCCCGGTAACAGGCTGTTGGCGACGGGGGTCAGTACCAGCCCCAGAGCGCCCGCCGCCAGGAAGCGTGTTTTGGGCCAGACCCGGGCGAGAAAGGTGACGAAGTAGATGGGCAGCACCATGGTCATGGTTTGCTGCAGCCAGGGCGGAATGGTGTCCTGCACCAGGTAGCCCACGCCGGTGGCAAGGATGGCAGTGGGAAAAGAAGCAGCACAGACCCCCAGAAAATACCGCAGCGGATGTTGCAACCGGTTCTCCCGCAGGGGGATAAAGCTGGTAGCGAAAGTGCTGGCGCTGAGCATCTGCACCGAGGCCAGCAATCGGCTGCGGGGCGGCTTGCCCAGATAGGGGGTGATGGAGGCGGACATCAGCAGAAACCGGAAGTTGATCACTACGATGGCCAGTAACGCCGGCAGCCAGGCGCCCTGGGCGATCAGATCGGTCGCGGCCATCTGGGCCGGGGCCGCGAACACCAGCGCTGTCAGAGCCAGGCCCTGTGCCAGATCAAGGCCACTGGCCTGACTGTGGGCACCCACCACCACAAACAGCACACTGAAGGTCAGGGTGACCGGCAGCGCGTCACGGCAGCCTTTCAGAAACTCTCTTGCCGGTGTGGTCATCAGGCTTTCCCGCCCCTTTTCAAATTAATGAGATGACGTGATGCAAGGGGCCTGGTGGTATTCGCTTCGATCAGCCCGGCAATCGCCAGCGCCCGGGCGTCCTGCCAGGGACCGGTCATGATCTGCAGGCCCACCGGCAAGCCGGCTTCGGTAAAACCGGCGGGCACGGATGCCACCGGAAAACCCGGCAGGCTCCACAGGAAGGTCTGGGCCACCCAGCTGGTCATGGGTTTACCGGCAATGTGGGTGGGGTAATTTTCTGCCACCGGAAACGGCAGTACCGGCGTGGTGGGAGTCAGCAACGCATCGAATTCATCCAGCAAGGTGAGTAACCGGTCCCGCAGGGCCTGGCGGCGGTGCTGGGCTTCGGCAATGTCACGGCTGCTCAGAGCGAGACCGGATTTCAGGTTGTTCTGCAGGTTGGGGCCCAGTTCTTCGCGCCGGTCCAGCCAGGGCAGCAGCTGGCTGACGATCACCTGGCCCCTGAGCGTCAGAAAGGTAGCAATTTCCGGTGCCAGGTCCAGCTGAATCTCCTCCACCTTACAGCCGCGGTCGGCTAACCGCTCTGCGGCCGCACGGCACAAGCGGGCAATCTGTGGGTCGATGCCGAAACCTGCAATGTCCGCAATATAGGCGACCCGGCGGGGGTGTGGCTGTTGGCTCAGGAGCTGGGATTGGCCGGGCAGAGCGCCCGGTATTGAAACCCCGGCACGACGACTGCCGCCGGCCATAGCCTGCAAGGCCAGCCAGACATCGGCGGCGTTGCGGGCCATGGGGCCATCCACCTGCAGACTGTCCCAGGGGGCCGGGTTGGGCTCGCTGGGCACCAGCCCGGGGGTTGGCCTCAGGCCCACCACGCCGCAAAACGCCGCTGGGTTGCGCAGGGAGCCACCCAGGTCGGTACCCTGGGCCAGGGCAATCATGCCGGTGGCGAGTGCCGCAGCGCCGCCCCCGGTGGAGCCGCCGGCACTCAGGTCGGGATTCCAGGGGTTGCGGGTGGCGCCGAACACCGGGTTCACGGTGTTGGCGCCGGCGGCAAACTCCGGGGTGTTGGTTTTGCCCAGAATAATGGCGCCGGCGCTGCGCAGACGGGCCACTACTTCCGCGTCCCGCTCCGGCACCCAGTCCCGGCACAAAGGGGAACCGCAGGTAGTCCTCAGGCCGGCGGTGGCAGTAATGTCCTTGATGCCAACCGGTACGCCGGCCAGTGGCGGCAGCACCTTGCTCAGTTGGCGCAGACGGTCGATGTCCCGGGCGCGGGCCAGGGCGCGGTCGGCGTCCAGGGTGCAGATGGCATTGACCACCGGGTTGCAAGCCTCTACCCGGGCCAGCGCGGCCAGGGTTACCTCCACGGCACTGAGTTCACCCCGGCGGATGCTGGCGGCCATGGTACCGGCACTGAGTGCACAGATATCCGACTCCATCCGGGTCATGCCGAACTCTCCGGCTTGCGGGCGATGGCGGTGACAATACCACCGCCATCCGGACCCTGGTGTTCGGCGCCGCCGGACACGAAGATCCGCGTATCCGCCAGCACTGCGGCCGCAATACCACCCACGGCGCCGCGGATGTGTCGTTGCTGGTTCATGTCGCCGTCGTTAAGCATGGTGTGGGGCTGGCCCCGGATCAGGCCCCGGCGGTCGGCTTCGCATTTGACGAAAGCAGCGGCAATCGGTGATTGGCCAGGGCTCGTGGTCAGGGTTGCCGGGTCGATGTTCAGGTCATTCAGCAGGCCATAGAGCGCGCCGATATCGAGGGCGTCTGCCATGGGCCGATGGCTGATGTGGCAGTCCCCGGCCCACTGGCGGCTGTTGCCCAGCAGCACGATTTCGTTACAGGACACCTCGATTCCGGAGGAGCAACTGGCGACACTGGAATACAGCGAAAAATCCTCCAGAAAGGTGGATTCATCCAGCTGGTCCTCACGGATTTCCCCCAGGGCGAGGGCGACACCGAAGGCCGAGGCTACCCGGCTCAGGGCCATGGATTTGTCTGCGGTGCCCCCGGCCACGGTAATGCCCG
>NZ_CAXBDN010000092.1:0-14527 GCF_963974375.1 uncultured Marinobacter sp. | reverse complement strand
GTTCGTCAATCCTCACGCACTGATCTGCGGACGTCTGATCAGCCGGAATCCGCTGGCCGGAATGACGCCAAAGCGCCTGACCGAACGTCTTGAGCTGGCACTTGAATTGCGTGACCGGGTGTTTCCTGAACCCTGGTACCGCTGGGTATTCGGTGATGGCGACGGGCTCTCGGGGCTGGTGATCGATCGGTTTGGTGATGTGGTGGTCGTGCAGATCTCGACCGCCGGAATGGAGTCCATGAAGGACACCATTATCAAGGGCGTCCAGCGGCTGGTGCATCCCCGTGCCATTGTGCTCAAGAACGACGGCAAGATGCGGTCGGTGGAGGGGTTGCCCTCTTATGTCGAGCAGGTCTCCGGTGATCCGGTGGATGTGCTGGAGGTTCGTGAGAACGGCGTTCGCTTTGAAGTGCCGTTGAGCGGCGGCCAGAAAACCGGATGGTTTTACGACCACCGGATGAACCGGGCCCGTCTGCAGCAGTATGCCAAAGGTAAACGGGTGCTGGACGTATTCAGCTATGCCGGTGGCTGGGGGCTGCAGGCTGCAGCGGCCGGAGCGGCATCGGTTACCTGCCTCGACAGCTCGGCACAGGCGTTGGCATCGGTCCGCCACAATGCGGCGCTGAACGGCCTGACTGGCGTGGACACCCTGGAAGGGGATGCCTTCGAGGTGCTCAAGCAATTGTGCGATGACAAACAGAAATACGACATCGTGGTGCTGGATCCGCCGTCACTGATCCCCCGCCGGCGCGACATGAAAGCCGGAGAGCAGGCCTATGCCCGTCTCAACCAGCTGGGTTTGCGATTGCTGGAGCGGGATGGCTTGCTGGTATCGGCGTCCTGTTCCATGCATCTGTCCCGGGAAAAGCTGGTGGACATCATTCGTGGCAGCGGGCGCAAGGTTGATCGCTTTGTCCAGTTGCTGGAGCAGGGCTACCAGGGACCGGACCACCCGATGGTGCCCGGTATACCCGAGACGGACTACCTGAAGGCCTGTTTCGTTCGGTCGCTGACCGAGTTTCTCTAGGACCCCGCTGCCGGTCTGCACCGACCACCCCAGGCGCCGGGTGGTGAATCAGTCCCGCAGGGAAATCACCGGCCAGCCCTGTTCCCGGGCAAAGGCTTCCAGCCGGGCATCCGGGTCTACCGCCACCGGGTTGTCCACCAGTTCCAGTAGTGGCAGATCGTTGTGGGAGTCGCTGTAGAACCAGGCACCGTCGAGATTTTCGTTGTTCTCCCGCAGCCACTCCCGCAGGCGAATCACCTTGCCGCCCTGAAAGCTGGGCGTGCCGGCGACATCCCCGGTGTACTGTCCGTCTTCCATGGCCGGTTCGGTGGCGATCAGGTGCCGGATGCCAAGGATCTCAGCGATGGGGCCGGTGACAAACCGGTTAGTGGCGGTAATGATCATCAGGGTATGCCCGCGCTTGCGATGATCGTCCAGCAGGGCGCTGGCCTTGTCCTGTAACATGGGTTTCACCCGGGTGTTCATGAAGGCCTTGTGCCACGCATCAAGTATGTCCTTGTCCCGCCCCACCAGGGGATTCAGGGCAAAACGCTGATAGCGCATCACGTCCAGCTCTCCATTCAGATAATCCTGGTAGAACTGATCATTCTGGCGCCGGTGACTGTCTGCATCTACCAGTCCGGCATCCACTACGAATTCGCCCCAGGCGTGATCGCTGTCGCCGGCCAGCAAGGTGTTGTCCAGATCAAAAATCGCAAGGGTCAAGATGGACTCCTGAAGTTATTTGGTGGTGGTCATTCTAACATCCTGAAAATATAACGGCTTCGTTTGCCGACCGGTAGGCTTTCTGTAAGAATGGAAGCAATCTGGAAGAAAAGTCCCTGAATATTGGGACTCCTTTAACGACTTGTTACGACAGGACTGTACCGTGATAGATTCAGACGGTTTCAGACCCAACGTCGGAATCATTCTGGCCAACCACAAAGGTGAAGTATTGTGGGCGAGGCGAATCGGGCAAGACTCCTGGCAGTTCCCCCAGGGCGGTATCAAACACGATGAGTCGCCCGAACAGGCACTTTACCGGGAACTGGCAGAAGAAGTCGGTCTTGGTGCAGCAGATGTGGAAATCGTCAGTTGTACCAGGGGCTGGCTGCGGTATCGTTTGCCGCGGCGTATGGTACGCCAGAACTCGCACCCGGTTTGCGTGGGCCAGAAGCAAAAATGGTTCCTTCTGAGGATGCTTTCTCCGGATGAATCGGTTCGTGTGGATCACACGGACTCTCCGGAGTTTGATGGCTGGCAATGGGTCAGCTATTGGTACCCGCTGGGACAGGTTGTGTCCTTCAAGCGGGAAGTGTATCGACGTGCGCTGAGAGAACTGGCGCCGCGGTTGTTTCACACGGTAGATCAGTGGCAGCGTGCCGAAGAAGCCCGCAGCCTGCAGGACCAACAACGATGACGGATTGACCCCCGATATGCTCGGTATCTTGCGAAGTATTGTTCAGGAAGTTAACAGCGCCCGTGATCTCAAGGAGGCGCTGGAGATCATTGTTTCGCGGGTACAGGACGCCATGAACACCGAGGTGTGCTCGGTCTATCTGCTGGATCCGGTTTCCAACCGCTACATTCTGATGGCGACCGAAGGCCTTCACCAGAAGGCCGTCGGCAAGGTCAGTCTGGCTCACTCTGAGGGCCTGGTAGGCCTGGTGGGTTCCCGTGAGGAGCCCATCAATCTTGAAGACGCTCCCTCCCATCCCCGCTACCGTTATTTTCCTGAAACCGGTGAGGAGCGTTTCCGCTCTTTTCTGGGTGTGCCCATTATTCACCATCGACGGGTTCTCGGGGTCCTTGTGGTACAGCAGCGGGATGCGTCCCGCACCTTTGATGAGGGCGAAGAAGCCTTTCTGGTTACCGTTTCCGCTCAGCTTGCCGGGGTTATCGCCCATAGTGAGGCCACCGGCGCCCTGAGCGGCCTGTCGCTGACCGGAGAGGCCGCCCAGGATGTGTCCTTCAGTGGTGTGCCCGGCGCGCCTGGCGTTGCCATTGGTAAAGGGGTCGTGGTCTATCCGCCTGCGGATCTGGACGCGGTACCGGAGAAGGCCACCGATGATCCGGAGCAGGAACTGGCATCCTTTGCCGAGGCGGTCAGGGCGGTACGCGAGGATATTCAGAAAGTGGCTGATCGGCTGTCCGACAAGCTCCGGCCGGAAGAGCAGGCCTTGTTTGATGTCTATCTGCGCATGCTTGGTGAAGATGCGCTGCCTGGCGAGGTGGCCAACAAGATCCGGTCCGACGGGCTGTGGGCTCAGGGTGCACTGAAACTGGTGGTCAATCAGTACGTTCGTCATTTTGAGATGATGGATGACCACTATCTGCGGGAGCGGGCGGTGGATATCCGCGATCTGGGTCGCCGCATCCTGTCGCACCTGCAGGAAGGCGACACCCGTCAGGTCGATTACCCGGAGAATACCGTTCTGGTCAGCGAGGAGCTGACGCCGGCCATGCTTGGTGAAGTGCCGCGGGGCCGGTTGCTGGGTCTGGTTTCGGTACGGGGCTCCAGTAACTCCCACGTTGCCATTCTTGCCCGGGCCATGGGTGTACCCACGGTTATGGGGCTGGTGGACATACCGGTTAACCAGCTCGACGGCAAAGACCTGATCGTGGACGGTTTCGAAGGCCAGATCTTTTCGTCGCCTTCGCCGGAGCTGAGGGCCTACTATCAGGAAATCTGCAACGAGGAAGACGAGCTCTTCCGTGGTCTCGAGGCGCTGCGGGACAAGCCCTGTATTACCACCGACGGTCACCGCCTGTCACTGCTGGTGAATACAGGCCTGATGACCGATGTGGTCCGCTCGCTGAGTCATGGTGCTGAAGGCATCGGCCTGTACCGAACGGAAGTGCCCTTCATGATCAAGGAGCGCTTCCCCTCCGAACAGGAGCAGCGTGAGTACTACCGGGAACAGCTGGAGGCGTTTGCTCCCAATCCGGTGACCATGCGTACCCTGGATATTGGTGGCGACAAGGCCCTGAGCTACTTCCCGATCAACGAGGAAAACCCGTTCCTGGGCTGGCGCGGCATCCGCATCAGTCTGGATCATCCGGAGATTTTTCTGGTGCAGGTCCGGGCCATGCTGAAAGCCAGCGAGGGCTTCAATAACCTGCAGATCATGCTGCCAATGATCAGTAATATTTCAGAGGTGGAAGAGTCCCTGCACCTGATCTACCGGGTTTACCACGAAGTGCGGGAAGAAGGTTACGACATTCACATGCCCCGGGTCGGGGTGATGGTGGAAGTGCCGGCGGCTGTCTATCAGGTTCGCGAGCTGGCAGAGCGGGTTGACTTCCTGTCCGTGGGATCCAATGATCTGACCCAGTATCTGCTGGCGGTTGATCGCAATAACCCGCGGGTCGCCCAGCTCTATCACTCCTATCATCCTGCGGTGTTGCAGGCGTTGGTTCGCATTGCCCAGGACGCCCATTCGGTGGGCAAGCCGGTCACCATTTGCGGCGAGCTGGCGGGCGATCCGGGGGGCGCTGTGCTGTTGATGGCCATGGGTTACGATGCCCTGTCCATGAACGCGGCCAGTCTGCCCAAGGTCAAATCGGTGATTCGCAGTATCAGTCGCGAATGGGCAGTGCAGTTACTCGAGGACGTGTTGTTGCTGGATTCGCCCCACGTGATCAAAAGCTGTGTTGATCTGGCGTTGCGCAGTGCCGGCTTCGGACGCTATTTAAGGCCCGGGCGAGGCGCTGTGCCGGTGACCAGTTTTGACGCTTCCCAGTGAACCTGGGGCAGGCAACCTGTTCCCGCTTTCAGGCTGGAACAAACCGGATAGGGATTGAACCATGACAGCCCGGCCAACGAGAATCCGACCCAAACCCCGTATTGGCCTTGCCCTTGGTGGTGGAGGGCCGCTGGGAGGCATCTATGAGATTGGTGCGCTGCGGGCGCTGGACGAGGCCCTGGAGGGACTGGACTTCAATGACCTTGAGGTTTATGTGGGGGTCAATTCCGGCAGTTTCGTGGCAGCCAACCTTGCCAATCAGCTGACAACGGCACAGTTGTGCCGGATTTTCGTAAGGCACGAGGCGGAAGCTCACCCCTTTCATCCCGAAGTATTCTACCGGCCGGCGTTCCGGGAGTTCGGCCGCCGGCTGCTGGCCACCCCCTGGCTGATTACCACCGCGCTTCGCCGGTTTATCCGTAATCCTTACGATCAGAGTCTGCTGGAGGGATTGACCATTCTGGCTCAGGCCGCACCGTCGGGGCTGTTTGACAACGCCGGGCTGGAGGAATACTTGGCTCAGGCGTTTACCACATCAGGAAGAACCAACGACTTCCGCGAACTGAGCCACCGGCTGTTTGTGATTGCAGCGGATGTGGAAACCACGGAAGCGGTCTGTTTTGGTGCGCCAGGGCTGGATCATGTGCCCATATCGAAAGCAATTCAGGCCAGTATGGCTTCGCCCGGCCTGTACGTGCCGGTTGCGGTTGATGGCCGCTACTGTGTGGACGGTACTTTCCGCAAGGGGCTGCATGCGTCTGTGGCGTTTGATCAGGGCGCCGATCTGGTGCTGGCGGTGAATCCCCAGGTGCCCATTGACGCCAGGGCCGCGGAACTGGCCGGCACCATGATTCCCGGCGAACTGACCGGCTCCGGTATGCCCAATCTCCTGTCCCAGATGTACCGGACCATGGTGTACTCGCGGATGCAGAATGGCATAGCTCAATACGCCAAGGACTATCCTGACAAGGACATTGTGTTGTTTGAGCCAACCAGGGACGATGCCAAGCTTTTTTTCTCGAACGTCTTCAGCTTCCAGTCCCGCAGAATGGTGTGTGAGCACGCCTACCAGATGACCCGCAGAGATCTGCTGAATCGGGCCGATGACATAGAGCCTGTGCTGGCACGGCACGGAGTGCGTATCAATCGCCGGATTCTGGAAGACTCCGAGCGCACCATCAGTACCGCGCTCTATGGAGAAATGCTGCCGCTTTATGTGGCCCGGCACCGTCGCAAGCGGGCCGAACGGGGTATCCTCGGGCGAAGGCTGGATGATGTCGCAGAGTTACTTCAACGAACTCTCTAGTGTGAAGAATTCCCCCACCTCTTTATCATTACGTGTGTTTGGACACAAAGAAGGGCGCCTCAAATGGGCGCCCTTCTTGATTTCGTTTCTGAAAAACCGCCTTCAGCAACGCTGACCGTCAGAGAATATAGCGGCTCAGATCTTCATCTTCTGCCAGTTTGCCAAGCTTCTCGTCGACGAATTCAGCCGTCACCTCAAAAACCTCGGTCACCTTGTCGCCGGCATCGAACGAGAGGCTTTCCAGCAGTCGCTCAAGGACAGTGTGCAAGCGTCGCGCACCGATGTTCTCGGTGTTCTCATTGACCTTCCAGGCCACCTCCGCAAGACGTTTGATGGCGTCCTCGGTAAAACTGAGTCTGACGCCCTCGGTGCCCATCAGCGCTTCGTACTGTTGTACCAGGGAGGCGTCCGGCTCGGTCAGAATGCGGCGGAAATCCTCCGGTGTCAGGGCCTTCAGCTCGACGCGTATGGGCAGCCGGCCCTGCAGTTCCGGTATCAGGTCCGACGGCTTCGACAGGTGGAACGCGCCGGAGGCAATGAACAGAATGTGGTCCGTGCGGATCGTGCCGTACTTGGTGCTGACGGTGCTGCCTTCAATCAGCGGCAGCAGGTCACGCTGAACACCCTCGCGGGAGACATCCGCTGACGCGTTTTCCGAGCGTTTGGCAACTTTGTCGATTTCGTCGATAAAGACAATGCCATTCTGCTCAACCGCATAGATGGCTTTTTGCTTGATTTCCTCTTCGTTCACCAGCTTGGCGGCTTCTTCGTCCTTGACCTGCTTCATGGCATCGACAACCCGTATCTTGCGGGTCTTGCGGCGCTCGGAGGACATGCTGGAGAACATGCTCTGAAGCTGATTGGTCATCTCCTCCATGCCCGGGGGCGCCATGATTTCCACCCCCATGGCGGGGTTCTTCAGATCGATCTCGATTTCCTTGTCATCCAGCTGGCCTTCCCGCAGTTTCTTGCGGAACAGCTGGCGGGTGGACGAGTCTTCTGCCGGACGGCTGTCTTCGTCATAGCCTCTGGCCGGCGGTAGCAGGGCGTCGAGGATGCGTTCTTCAGCGGCATCCAGGGCCCGGCTCTCATGGCGCTTCATTTCTTTCTCGCGGAGCATCTTGATGGCCATGTCTGCCAGATCGCGGATGATGGATTCCACGTCCCTTCCTACGTAGCCCACTTCGGTAAACTTGGTGGCCTCCACTTTCAGGAATGGTGCATCCGCAAGCTTGGCAAGGCGACGGGCGATCTCGGTTTTGCCGACACCGGTAGGGCCGATCATCAGAATGTTCTTGGGGGTGATCTCGTCACGCAGGCTGACATCCAGCTGCATCCGGCGCCAGCGGTTGCGCAGGGCGATGGCCACCGCCCGTTTGGCTTCGTCCTGGCCGACGATGTGTTTGTTCAGCTCGTGGACAATCTCACGGGGAGTCATTGCAGACATGGTTGCTCCGGTTTCAGTCGTTGGCTGAGAGCACTTCGAGGGTGCGATTATGATTGGTGTAGATGCAGATGTCCGCCGCGATATCGAGGCCTTTCTCTACGATCTCATGGGCGCTCATGTCGGTATTTTCGAGCAGGGCCCGTGCCGATGCCTGGGCAAAGGGGCCTCCGGAGCCAATGGCAATCAGGCCCTGTTCCGGCTCAATGACATCGCCGTTACCGGTAATGATCAGCGATGCGGTTTTGTCAGCGACCGCCAGCAGGGCTTCCAGTCGCCTCAGGGCGCGGTCTGTGCGCCAGTCCTTGGCGAGTTCTACGGCGGCCCGGGTCAGGTTGCCCTGGTGTTTCTCGAGCTGGGCCTCGAAGCGTTCAAACAGCGTGAACGCATCGGCGGTGCCCCCTGCAAACCCGGCCAGTACCTTGCCGTTGTAAAGGCGGCGAACCTTTCGTGCATTACCTTTCATGACGGTATTGCCAAGGGATACCTGGCCGTCACCCCCCATGGCGACCTCATCATCTCGGCGTACGGAAAGTATCGTGGTCATTGAGGCTCCTGTTGCGCATTTCGGGGTTATAAAAGGCTGTCAGCGGTATATGGACCCGGCGCCGGATAATTCAAGGCAGGCTCTGGAAATCCCGTCATCACGGGGACGTCCGTCGCGGATTCAGTCTTCTTTGGGAATGTGGCGGACCAGGGGCTGAATGCTGATGGCAACCAGCTTGTCGACGGCGGAATTCATCTGGCTGCGGCTGTCAAAGGGCCCCACATTAACCCGGTACCAGACCGACCCACTGTCCAGTTCAATACGACTGACCGTGGCTCTCAGGCCCTGGAAACCAATCTGGGCACGCTGCCTTTCGGCGTCTTCCTGGCTGCGGAACGAACCGGTCTGCACCAGGTATCGGGTGGTTTGTTGCGAGGGGGAGGGGCGATATTCCTCAACCGCAGGTGGCACCACCTCGGAGTCCGGGAGCATATCGTAGAACCGGTAGTCAGGGCGTGCCTTTGGGACCGGCTCAGCCGCTGGTTTGGCCGGTGCCTGAACAGCCGGAGCTGAAGCTCCCCGCTCTGGTTCGGTCGGCAGGGTATTCAGGTAAACGATAAAACCAATAAAGCCGCCAATGGCGGCCAGGGACAGAATCCAACGCACAGAGAGACCTCCGGACTGGCGGCTGGCCCGCGCCGGCGGGCGTTTCGGGGTTGATCGCGTTCCGGGTGCAGCGGCACGCCGAGCTGGCCGGGTGGTGGCCGCTTTTTTGCCGCTGGGTTGTTTGCGCGCGTAATCCTTTGGCACCTGACGTATCCCCGGCCGCTTACATTTCTTCCGGCGCGCTGATGCCCAACAGCCCGAGGCCGTTCTCAATCACCTGGCGAACCGCGAGGTACAAGGTAACCCGGGCATCCCGCAAGGCAGGATCTTCCACCAGTACCTTATGGGCGTTGTAATAGGTATGCAGCTGGCCGGCCAGCTCACGCAGATACTGGGGCAGTTGATGGGGTTCCCGCTGAGTGGCCGCGTTGCGGATCAGTTCCGGATATCGGGCCAGCTGGTTGGCCAGCTCTTTTTCTTCATCCAGGTTCAGCAGGGACAGGTCACCAGCCACCTGATTCCGTTCACGGACCACGCCTTCATCAGCAAGCTTGCGCAGTACGCTGCAGATGCGGGCGTGCGCGTACTGAATGTAGTAGACCGGATTGTCGTTGGTCTGGGAGCGGGCCAGGTCGATATCAAACGTTAGCTGGGAATCCACACGGCGTGCGGTCAGGAAAAAGCGGGTGGCATCCCGGCCTACTTCGTCGATCAGGTCCCGCACGGTGACATAGCTGCCGGCACGCTTGGAGATTTTCACCTCCTGGCCGGAGCGGGTAACCATCACCATCTGGTGCAGTACGTAGTCTGGCCAGCCCCTGGGGATGTCTGCGTTCAGTGCCTGCAGGCCGGCGCGGACCCGGGTTACGGTGGAGTGGTGGTCGGCACCCTGCTCATTGATTACGGTGGTAAAACCACGCTGCCATTTGTCCAGGTGGTAGGCCACATCCGGCAGAAAATAGGTATAGCCGCCATCCTGCTTGCGCATGACACGGTCCTTGTCATCGCCGAATTCGGTGGTTTTCAGCCACAGGGCACCATCCTGCTCGTAGGTGAAGCCGTTTTGCTGCAGTCGCTGCACCGTCGCGTCAACCTTGCCGTCCTGATAAAGGGAGGACTCCAGAAAGTAAACGTCGAATTCCACCCCGAACGCTTTCAGGTCCAGATCCTGCTCCCGGCGCAGGTAGGCTACGGCGAATTCGCGAATGGCGTCCATATCGTCGGGGTCGGCCTTGCCGGTCACCGAGCGGTCGTCAGCGATGACCGTCTCGCCCGCGAGATAGGCATTCGCAACGTCAATAATGTAGTCACCCCGGTAGCCATCGTCCGGCCATTGTTCATGCTCCGGTGTCAGGCCTTTCACCCGTGACTGCACCGACAGGCCCAGATTATTGATCTGGGCGCCGGCATCATTGTAATAGAACTCGCGGGTAACGTCGTAACCATTGGCTTCCAGCAGCCGGCACAGGCTATCGCCGATGGCGGCGCCGCGGCCATGGCCCACATGAAGCGGTCCAGTCGGGTTGGCGGAGACAAACTCCACCTGAACCTTCTGGCCCTGGCCGTCATTATTGCGGCCGAACTGCTTGCCCTGGGCAAGGATGTCCGCAGCGATGCTGACGGCACTTTCCGCATTCATGAAAAAATTGATGAAGCCGGGGCCTGCGATCTCGACTTTATCCAGGGCCGGACTTGCCGGCAACTTCGCAATAAGCGCCTCCGCCAGCTGACGCGGCGCGCAACCCGCGGCCTTCGACGCCACCAGCGCGATATTGCAGGCATAGTCACCGTGGGACTTGTCTTTGGTATTACCCACTTGCGGAGTGAATGTCTGGTCCGCGGGCAGGGTGCCTTCAGACTGAAGGGCCGCCAGGGCCGCTTCAAGCAGTTCGGTTACGGTGTCTTTCATGCTGTCAGATGGCTCGGTTTTGCGAAGTGAATCCGGAGGCCGCTGAAATGCGACGGTTGAGGGGCGCTATTATCGCGGAAAGGAGAAGGGTACTCAAATCACGTTGCACATGGCGTAACAATCTGCCCCATGGTTAATGGGGCAGATTGTTACGGTATCTTCAATTAATTATCGTTATCGCAGCCTGTTTGCTCTCCATAAGGGCTGATGCCGCTACCTGGAGGCGCCTCGTCCAGATCTTCACTGGTGCAGGCCAGCACAAAGCGTTGGCTGACTCGTGATTCAGTGCCACCTACGCTTGTCGTTGCAATACCCATTCACACTCACTTTTTGGGTACGTCAGGGTAAAATCGGCCGTGCCGTCAACGCCGGTAGTGATAGCGTTGGGGACAGTGGCTGAAGGGATGGGGTCCAGCCGTTTGTTCTGATTGGTATCTTTGGCTTCCGTGAAGACGCCATTGTTGTCGGTGTCCTCTGATAGGCAGGTTGCGACTTTTATAGGCTGGAAATCCGGATTTCCGCCTTCAACCCGCACGAAACGACCCTTGAAAAAACGGGTTGGGATTACGCTGATATTGACGGCTTTGCCACTGACAGCATTACCATTGCTGTCTGTTACGAAAACGGACCAAGGAGCCTGATACCTTGTCAGGTTGCTATCGTCAATTTCGTTGCCTGTCCCTATGTTGATGCGAAGGGCATTGCCGCCAACGGTAAGGCCTACTGAGTTGGTGATGGATTCATTGACTCTGGCGGTGATTACTACACCATCTGTCCGGCTTGTGGTTGAGCTGGATGTGTAGGTTGTTTGAGCGCGGCCCTGTTCGTTGGTAATTGCTGTGCCGTTAGAAAGTTCGCCACCGGTAATGTCATCAAGCTCAAAGCGGACGGTAGCATTCTTTACGAGGTTGTTGTTTACATCCAGAACGGTCGCAGTGACGGTAGTGGAGGAGTTGGTGCCAATCTGCGTGCGATCAGCCTGGACGCTTACAGTGTCTGGTGTTGAGGACACAAATAAAAGCTGGCGTTGCGATGATGGTCCGCCGTCGGAGCCGACCGCTGTTACGGTTGCCGGTCCAACATTATCGGAGGAAATGGTCACTTGCGCTACGCCGTTACTGGTGGCCACGGATCCATTTGCAGGTGTGAATGAGCCGCGGGTTGTAGAGAACACAACTATTGAACCATCCGCGATAGGAGCGCCATTGGACTCCCAGAGTACAGAAACGTTTGCCTGCTCACCCAATTCAACTTCGCCACCGGATGCGGGTGCAGTAAATGCAAAATTGTCGGTTGATATTTGCACGGGCACCTCGGCGCTGATCAGGGATTCACCGCTGTAGGCTTCTGCACGAACATTGTCAGTACCGCCGATGGTGGCGTTGAGATTGAAGCGAACGAGGCCTGCGTCGTCTGTGGTCAATGAACCTGCATTTATCTGGTTACCCAGGCTGCTCGAGATCGTAACAGGTACTCCTGCAATGGCTGAGTCTTCTGAATTGGTCAATCGTGCGGAATAAGGTGCAGAGTCAGTCAGTGCAATGGATTCAGATCCAGTCAATGCAAGGGAGGTACCTGAAACCCGCACATCAACAGAGGCGGTGCGATTACCGGCGCTGGCGCTTACCGTTATCGTACGGTTGCTGGGGTCAGTGCCCGCGTTCAGCCGTGCCTCAGCTCTACCTTCGCTATTGGTTACCGGATCTTGCACAATGAGGCTTCCGCCGCCGGTTCTGGAGAATGAGACCGGTGTACTGTCCATGACAACGCCATTGCTGTCCTGAACAAGAGCGGTAATGGTTGCACTCCCACTGCCGGAAGACCCTATTTGTGGTCGGTCAGTCAACAATGTCAGTGAGCCAACCTGGGCTTCCTCAACGCCGCCCCCGTCACCACCGGTGCCACCGCCGCCTCCCGCAAGGGGTGTGGAGTTTTCATCACCGCCACAGGCTGCCAAGAAAAACGCCAGCGATAATGCTGTCGCGCGGGCAAAATATTTCCCTGTCATTACTTTTTCTCCAGTTTTTCAGCGCTTAGCCTGCGCCCTTCTTACATGTCTGAGGCAAGATAGGTACGAAGACGCCTGTTTTCATTGGTTGTTGTATCGTTGGATCATAGCACAAGGATTCAGCATGCAGCTGTGAGCTGGTTTCAGGTAATTAAAAAATCTATTTTTGCGAGCAAAGTCACTCCGCCATTAGCCGGACTCAATCGGATCAACGTCAATTTGCCAGCGAACGCCTTTTGCCGGGGGAGTCCCATCCAGTTCGTTGCAGAGACTCTGGAGCAGTTTTGCCAGGGGACTTCGTGAAGAGCATAGCAGGATCAGCTGAGCCCTGTGTCGGTCAGCCCTTCGGGCAATCGTTGCGGGCAGAGGTCCCCAGAGCTCTACTGAAGGGGCGTCAGGAAGGTGTGAAAACCGGGTGCGGACGTTATCAAGAAATTGAATGCTGTCCTCCATGGTGTCGCCCTCCGCCCGCAGGATGGCCATTGACCGAAATGGCGGTAGTCCCCCGGGTCTGCGTTCTTCCAGAAGTTGTCTGGCGATTGACAGATAGTCTCCCCCGATCAATGCCGTTAGCAGGGGATGATCGCTGTGGCAGGTCTGAATCAGGACCAGGCCTGGTTCCTTGCCCCGGCCAGCACGACCACTTACCTGCAAGAGAGTCTGGGTCATCTGCTCGGGAGCCCGGAAGTCGGTGCTGAACAGGCCGCCATCAGCGTTGACCACAATAACCAGCGTCACCTTGTGGAAATCGTGGCCCTTTGCCAGCATCTGCGTACCAACCAGGATGCAGGGGTCACCCTGGTTGACCTGTTTCAGCAGGGCCTGAATGCTGCCCTTGCGCTGTGTACTGTCCCGGTCTATGCGGATAATCGGAGTCTCCGGAAAGGTGCCTGCGAGCACATCTTCTGCACGCTCGGTACCCTGGCCGATCGGTTTCATGGCGCCGGTATGGCAGGAAGGGCAAAATTCTGGCGCCGCGCTCTGGTAGTCGCAGTGGTGACAGCGCATGGCCCGATCGCGCCGGTGGTAGGTGAGCCGGCTGTCGCAGTGGGGACATTCCAGCAGGTGGCCGCAGTCAAAGCACATCATGACCGGGGAGTAGCCGCGGCGATTGACATAGACCAGAACCTGCTGGCCTTTGGCAAGGGATTCCCTAATGGCGGTCAGCGATGGGGCTGCAAGACCTCCTTCCAGTGGTCGACTACGGATGTCCAGCAGCTTCATGGTTGGTGGAAGAGCCCCGCCGGCGCGCTCCTCCAGTTTGGTGAGCGTGTATTTTCCGGTCAGGGTGTTGTTGACGGATTCAAGGGAGGGTGTTGCCGATCCCAGAATCACCGGACACTTGTTAAGGTGCGCCCGATACACAGCGAGATCCCTGGCTGAATAGCGGAAGCCTTCGCCTTGCTTGTATGAGCTGTCGTGCTCTTCATCAACTATCAGGGCTCCGAGCCGGGTGAAGGGAAGCATTGCGGCGGAGCGTGTGCCAATCAATATGACGGGTTCCCCCCGGCGTATACGGAGCCAGGTACGCAAGCGTTCGCGATCATTCAGCGCGGAGTGCCAGGTTGCCACACGATCCCCGAAATAGCGGTGGAATCTGGCGACGGTCTGAGGCGTCAGATTTATTTCAGGAACCAGCACCAGGGCTTGTTGCTCCTGACTCAGTTGTTCTTGTAAATAATGAAGATAGATTTCGGTTTTGCCGCTACCGGTTACGCCGTAGAGCAGGGCTGCGCTAAATCTGTTGTTCGCTGCTGGAAGCTGCGCGTAAGCTGCTTTCTGCGCCGTCGAGAGCTCTGGCAGTGGGTGCGTGCGAAAGGCCTGCAAGGTCGCCTGTTCCAGGAAGCCCTTTGTTGCAAGCGCGTTTGCCTGGGCAGTGGTAAAGCCGGCCTGCCGGATGTCTGGCGCGGAGGCTGGCTGGTCTCGTGTCAGCAGCCATTTCAGCAGTGCTTTTTGCTTCTGGGCGTTGCCGGGAAGTTGGGACGGGTGGGCGTCACGTGCTGGCTGCCAGCTGG
>NZ_CAXBDN010000091.1:0-14677 GCF_963974375.1 uncultured Marinobacter sp. | reverse complement strand
TGGTGGGTGGTGAGGGGATCGAACCCCCGACCCTCGCCTTGTAAGGGCGATGCTCTCCCAGCTGAGCTAACCACCCAACGTCCGGAACACCTGAAGCTGCTGGCAGCGTTGCTACCCACATCACTCAAGTGAGACGCGCATTTTAAGTATTTCTGCGGCGGTGTCAAATCTTTCCGGTTATTTCGGCTGTTTTTTTACTGCCCGCCTGCACACTGTTTATTTTCCAGTCAATTCCAATGGTTAGCGTCAATCAGAGGCAAGCCTGTCAACCTGCTCCTGCAACCGGACGAGGCGGGAGGTCAGCTGGGCTCGGGACGCATCTACCGCCTTGAGAGTCTGTTCCGCCTCTGCCAGCCGCTGTCGGGTCTCACCCAGCTGACGCTCAAGGGGCGCCACCTTGCTATCCCCTCGCTCCAGAGCAGCAACGCGGCCTTCGAGGCCATCCGCGGCCAGTTTCTGCTCCCGGGCAAATCGCTGCAGGCGACTGTCGACCGCCTCCTCTGCACTGGCCACCACCGCCTCCAAACGCTGCTCTGTGGCGGTCAGCTTGTTATCCAGGGCGGCAATTTTGCGGTCCACATCCTGCCCCGAGGCGTCAACCCTGTCATCGAGACTGACCAGACGCTGATCCAGCACCTGGCCCTGCTCACTGAGCGCGACAACGGCCTCATCAGTTTCGGCCTGAGCGACCTCAATCCTCGCCAGCTGCGCTTTGAGTTCGGCAGCAGTGCCGGTTATGGCTTCCAGCTCTGTGGTCAAGCTCTCGATACGGGGCCGGTTACGCTCGTTGGACAGCACCCACAGCTTGCGGATTTCATCGTTGCTGGTGGTCAGTGCTTGCTGCAGCTTAACAAGCTGCTCGTCGATGGACGATCCTCGCTGCTCCAGGTTCTCGCCGGTTTCAGAAAGGTCGCCTTCAAAACGGGCCAGTGCCAGCTTACTCTGCCGCACCCAGTAGTCGGCCTCTTCGAGCTGACTCTCCAGCAGTTCCACCTTGCTGTGCATTTGCCAGCCAAACCAGCCACCCCCGGCTGCCATGATCAGCACCAGCAGCCACAGCAATCCGGAGCCGCGACCGCTGCCCCCACGCCCGCTTCCGGAGCTGCCGCCTTCGCCATTGCCGCCCCGACCTCCTTTGGCCAGCGAGCGGTCCTGTGCCGGGGCAGCAGGACGCCGCTTCCGGCCGGGCGCGTCACTGCCTGCGCTATCATCGACTTTTGCACCGGCCCTGAGTTCATCCGCATCGGGACGAATGGATTCCATAACAACCTCTTTCTGTGTTGACTGACGGGTTTACCGGCACCATGACATTCGGGGTCACTCTGCACATGGCGTTCAGACTCAAGCCTGAAGTCAGCCTGCAGATCCCTTCGGCTCAGCCAGGGTAATAGACCGCCTCTTAAACTACCGGCCCTGATGATAGCCTCCTGAGCCTCGGGTAACCAAGCACCATAGCAAGTCACCAGGCAAGACAACCCGGCAAGGGACCCGCCGGATTTGCATGCAGGCCGGGCAAAATCTAAAATGGCTGGTTTCCCGGATAGCTGCATGGTGTGCCCGGACGAGCGTCCCCGGAACCTCAGTGCAGCCTGCCGTTTTTTTTTCGACCGGGGCCTCCACCCGCTCTACTTATTGGGAATCCTATCGATATGCAACCCCTAGTCGGCCTGATCATGGGCTCCAAATCAGACTGGCCCACCATGGAGCATGCAGCCACCATGCTGGAAAAACTGGGGGTCAGCTATGAAACCCGTGTCGTATCTGCCCACCGTACGCCGGATTTGCTGTTTGACTACGCAAAATCGGCTGCCGGACGCGGCCTGAAAGTCATCATTGCCGGTGCCGGCGGTGCTGCCCACTTACCTGGCATGGTGGCCTCCCAGACCTCGTTGCCGGTGCTGGGCGTCCCGGTTCAGTCCAAAGCACTGAGCGGACTGGACTCCCTGTTGTCCATCGTCCAGATGCCCGGTGGCATTGCCGTCGGCACTCTGGCTATCGGAACCGCTGGTGCCACCAACGCCGGACTGCTGGCTGCGCAGATACTGGGCACCCATGACGATGTCGTTCGCAAGGCCGTGGATGCATTTCGGGCCAGTCAGACCCAGACCATTCTGGACAACCCTGATCCACGAGACAGCCAATGACCAACTCCCGCCTGAACACCTCCGGCAAGGCAGGATCCGCGCCCATGACTATCGGTGTGCTCGGTGCCGGCCAGCTCGGGCGCATGCTGGCCCTGGCGGGTTACCCGCTGGCCAAGTCCTTTGTGTTCTATGACATGTCTGGCAGCCCCAGTGCCGGTCTTGGTGAAGTCATTGTTGATCGTGAGGGCAAATACCTGGACGATTTCCTGGCGCGGGTCGATCGGGTCACCTATGAATTTGAACACCTTCCGGTGGAGGTCGCAGAGCGCATTGCACAGCACAAACCGGTTTATCCGGCGCCTCGTGCGCTTCAGGTTTGCCAGAACCGGGAAGCCGAGAAGACCCTGTTCGGAGAACTGGGCATTCCCACACCGGAATGGCGCATAGCTGACAGTGCAGAAAGCCTGCAGGCCGCTGCGGAGGCTCTGGGCTGTCCGGTCGTAGCCAAATCCAATACCGAGGGGTACGACGGCAAGGGGCAGGCGGTGCTTAAGTCCCCGGCCGAAGCCGCTGAGGCCTGGAAGGCCATCGGTCACTCCCGGTTGATGGTAGAGAAATTTGTCACCTTCAGCCGCGAAATATCCATCATCGCGGTCAGGGCCATCGACGGTAACGTCGTTTTCTACCCCATGGCCGAAAATGTCCACCATGAAGGCATTCTGCGGTATTCCATCGCACCGGCGCCCGGAATCAGTGGTGATCTGGAAGCACAGGCGCATCGTTATATAAAGAGCCTGCTCAACGAGCTCGACTACGTGGGCGTGCTCACCCTTGAACTGTTTGTTACGGCCGATGGCCTGGTGGCCAATGAAATGGCACCACGGGTCCATAACTCCGGTCACTGGACCATCGAGGGTGCAAAAACCAGTCAGTTCGAGAATCACGTGCGGGCGGTCAGTGGTCATCCTCTGGGGGCTACCGATGCCCGCGGCCTGAGCTGCATGATCAATATCATTGCTGAACACGGTGACACCGACCGGATTCTGGAGCTGCCCTACACGCACCTGCACCTTTACGGCAAGGGCGAACGGCCGGGACGCAAGCTGGGGCATGTAAACGTCCTGGCAGACAGTTACGACGAACTGAAGTGGCGGGTGCGAAACTGCGCCAGTTTTCTGCCTGGCAGCCCGGAATTCAGCTGCTCCCTGACAAAAGGCTGACGCCGGAACCGAGGCGGATCCGGAATTCCGGATCCAGGCCTTGAAAAAACTCCACCAGCCCCAATAATTACGGATCAAAGGATCCGTTATAAGAGTGCAGCCTGACTGCATCAGCGATTCGCAGTAGACTTCAAATTCGCAGTACATTCATCGGGGGCAGCCTTGCCCCTGACACATTGAGAGAACCAGGGAGAACGACCTCATGGCATTTGAACTTCCCGCACTTCCGTACGAAAAGAACGCACTGGAACCGCACATGTCTGCGGAAACTCTGGAGTATCATTACGGCAAGCACCACAACACCTACGTGACCAAGCTCAACGGTCTGGTGGAAGGTACTGACAACGCCGGCAAATCTCTGGAAGACATCATCAAGAGTGCCAGCGGTCCGCTGTTCAACAATGCGGCGCAAGTCTGGAACCACACGTTCTTCTGGAACTGCCTCAGCCCGAACGGCGGCGGTGAGCCTACCGGTGCAGCCGCGGATGCCATCACCAAGGCGTTTGGCTCCTTCGAAGAATTCAAAAAGGAATTCAGCGACAAGGCCGCCAACAACTTTGGCTCCGGCTGGACCTGGCTGGTGAAAAAGGCCGACGGCAGCGTCGCCATCACCAACACCAGTAACGCGGAAACCCCACTGACCGGCGCCGACACGCCAGTACTGACCGTTGATGTCTGGGAACACGCCTACTACATCGACTACCGCAACTCCCGCCCCAACTACCTGGAAGCATTCTTCAACCTGGTAAACTGGGACTTTGTGAACAAGAACCTGGCGTAAGCCGACCCTTGTTCACCAGGCCGGATTTCCGGCCCGAAAAACGCCCGCACACCGCGGGCGTTTTTTTATGGCCGGATTCCGTCACATCGTTTCTCCGTCGTCGCCCCTCCCCTTCAAGTCCGATGCTCAAGAAGTTACAAAATGAAACATCGCTGCGCCCTCATTATCTGGAAGAATGTGCCGTTAAAGGCGTGCAATAGGCAGAAACTGGACCATACTTTCCATAGTGTCTGAATTGTAATCCTGGCGATCAACCAGATCACGAAAGAAGCGTGCCGAATAATAACCATGACGAAAGACTTCGTACTTGAAAATCGCCTTGGCTACCGGATGCTGCGATGGGTTCTTGCCGTTGCCATCGTTACCGGCATTATCCTGAGTGTTTTACAGATGCTCACGGATGCCCGTCGGGTATCCAGCGAACTTGACCGGCATGGCCTTCAGACCCTGGCCCTGATCCGGGACCCGGCAACCCAGGCCATATTCAGCGTAGATGAAGAGCTTGCGGAGCAGGTTCTCGAGGGGCTTTTCGAGCTGGATGCGCTGATCAGCGCCAGTATCAGCCACCCTGATGGCGATCAGTTGGCCAGCCGTTCCAGCCAGCTTGCGGATTCTTCTTACCGACCACTCACCGATTTCTTTTTTGGTACCAGCCGGACCTACAGCACCAGCCTGAACCGTAGTGTCGACGCCCCTGGCGAGACGGCCATTGACTATGGTGAACTGACCCTGGTGTACGACACCTTCCCGAGAGCAAACAACTGGATAGAACGATCTGCGGTTACCCTTGCGGTGGGTATCGCCCGGGCGCTGCTGGCAGCCTTTGCAGCCTTCATACTCATTCACTGGCTGCTGACCCGCCCACTGCAACATATTGTCCGGTCATTGACCCGGGTGGATCCGGCTCATCCTGACCGATACCTGCTTGAATGCCCGGCGGGCCATCATGGCGACGAGCTGGATCTGTATGTGCGTGCAACCAATCGGCTGCTGGTTGCGATAGAGGACAGCCGTCAACGTCAGGAAGATGCAGAAGCCCGCGCCAACCGCCTCACCCGTTATGACCGGCTGACCGGACTGCCCACCCGGGAGACGATTCTGTCAAACCTGTCCACCTCCATCAGTGAGTGCCTGAAATCTGGTGAGCGTCTTGCTGTCTGCTGTTGCGGAATCGATGACTTCAAGTCCATCAACGAACAACTGGGTTACCACACTGGCGACCAGATTCTGCAGACGGTCGCCGAGCGATTGCAGAAACCTTTCGGCAACACCAGGATGCTGGCAGGCCGGCTTAACAGCGACCAGTTCGTGGTCATTGCTTCGCCTGTTGAAGACGAATACGAGGCAGCGGAGGTGGCCGAATCCCTGCTCAGTCTGTTCAGCGAAAAAATGTCACTGGGTGATACACCCATTCGTATCACCGCCACCATCGGGGTTGCGATCTATCCAACGGATACTGACCATCCGGACCGACTTCTGCAGCATGCCGAACACACCATGACCCTCGCCAAGGGCGATGCCAGCAACCACATCCGGTTTTTCATCGCCAGTGTGGATCAGGAAATCCGTGCCCGCAAACAGCTGGAAAAGGATCTGGCACAGGCGCTGCCAGAGCGGCAGTTTCACCTGGTCTATCAGCCCCAGATCAATCTTCAGAGCGGGCGCCTCGTCGGTGCCGAAGCGCTGCTGCGCTGGAACCATCCGGAACAGGGCCTGGTGCCCCCGGATCACTTCATTCCCCTGGCGGAGCTCAATGGCAGTATTGTTGAAATCGGGCACTGGGTGCTGAATGAGGCCTGCCGGCAAGCCGCAGCCTGGGCGGCCTCTGGGCTGCCTATTCGTATCGCGGTGAACCTGTCGGCGGTGCAGCTACGTCAGCCCCATATCGTGGGCACGATCCTCGACACCCTGGGCAGACATCAGATCCCTCCGGGTCGCCTGGAGCTGGAGATTACCGAAACCGGTTTCATGGAGAACATGGAGGATGCCATCAGTAAACTGCGGCAGCTCAACAGCGCAGGCATCACTATTGCAGTGGACGACTTCGGAACCGGTTACTCCTCGCTGACCTACCTCAAGAAAATGCCCCTTCAGCACCTGAAAATCGATAAACAGTTTATCCAGGATCTGCTGGTCAATGAGGACGATACCCGCATTGCCAATACCATTATCGATCTGGGACGCAGCCTCAACCTGTCCGTCATCGCAGAAGGGGTGGAGACCCCGGAGCAGGAATTCTATCTGCGTCAGCGCGGTTGCCAGATGGCACAGGGTTATTACTTCAGCCGCCCCCTCCCCCCGGAAGAACTGTTCAGTTTTGTGGCAGATTTCCACGGCAAGCTTGAGAAAAACATGGAGAATACGGAAGATAACGATCACTGACCGTCAACACCAGTGAACGAAAACCCGTGCCCGAGCATCAATGCTCAAGAACCGCAGGACAGCCCATGACCACAACCACCCTGATTGGCCTTGCAGTCATCATTGTTGTTGCCCTTTACATAGTCTCCATTTACAACCGGCTGGTATCTTTCCGCAACCAGTTCAAGAATGCCTTTGCCCAGATCGACGTTCAGTTACAGCGGCGCCATGACCTGATTCCCAACCTGGTGGAATCTGCCAAAGCCTATATGAGCCATGAACGCGACACCCTCACCGAGGTCATGGAAGCCCGTAACGGAGCCGTCAAGGCCCAGAAGGATGCCGCCGCAGACCCTGCGGATGGAGGCAAGATCAGACAACTGGGTATGGCTGAAAACGCCCTGACCAAAGCGCTGGCAAATTTCTACGCGGTTTCTGAAAACTACCCGGACCTCAAGGCAAACGAGACCGTTCAGCAACTGATGGAAGAGCTGACCAGTACTGAAAACCGGGTGGCCTTTTCCCGCCAGGCCTTCAACGACAGCGTCATGAGTTACAACATTTTCCGGGAATCTTTCCCCAACAATGTGATAGCCGGTATGTTTGCCTTCAAACCCAGCTCCCAGCTGGAGCTTGAATCGCCGGAAGCCCGTCAGGCACCGAAAGTGGCCTTCTGAGGCCTGACTCATGGCAAATCCCGGTTTTTTTGAGCGCCAGGCCAATGCCCGCCGCAATACCCTGCTGCTGATTCTGCTGTTTTCCGTGGCGGTGGTGCTGATTGCCCTGGCGGTTTGTGTGGTGGGCTATCTGGTCACCCGTGGCGAAGACAGTGGTTTGCGGTTCGATCACTGGCTGCTGGGCAGTCACGGCCTGGCCACAGCGGGCGCGGTCGTAGTGCTGATCCTGGCGGGTTCCCTTATCCGCTGGATGGATCTTGCCGGTGGTGGCGAGCGGGTCGCAAAGATGGTCAACGCCCGGGAACTGGATCCTTCCAGCCAGGATGCGGATGAGCGCCGCCTGCGCAATGTGGTGGAAGAAATGGCCATCGCCAGCGGAATTCCGGTACCACGACTGTATGTCATGGATAATGAACATGCGATCAACGCCTTTGTGGCCGGCTACAGCCCCAATGAGGCGGTGATGGTCATGACCCGGGGCGCACTCACCGAACTCAACCGTGACGAACTTCAGGGTGTGGTTGGCCACGAGTTCAGTCACATCCTCAATGGTGACATGCGCATCAACGTCCGGCTGATTGCCTTGCTGGCCGGCATTCTCACCATCGGCCAGATCGGCTTTTTCCTGCTTCGTGGCGCCTCTGTCCGCCACCACGTATCGTCCTCCAGAAACAGGAACAATGGCCAGGCCATTCTGTTGCTGGTGGGCGTCGCCCTGGCCGCCATCGGCTATGTCGGGGTGTTCTTTGGCCGACTGATTCAGGCCGCGGTTTCCCGGGAGCGGGAGCGACTGGCCGATGCCTCTTCCGTTCAGTTCACCCGCAACCCGGAAGGTATCGGCGGTGCCCTGTACAAGATTGGCCTGGGTTCCGGCTACCTGGAAAGCACCAGCCACGCCAGCGATATGAACCATATGTGTTTTGGCGAAAGCACCAGGATGGCATTCAGCCGTCTGCTGGGCTCCCACCCACCCATCGACGAACGGATCAACGCCATTCAGCCCGGCTTGCTGAGCCGGCTGAAAGTGCGTTTCAGGGACCAGGCAGCCACCACCAGCCAGGCTGCAGCCAATCCGACCGACCAGGCGGTCCGGTGCTTCGCTTCCGGTGCGTCAGCCATTGCCTCCACCAGAGTCAGCCATGGCAGAGGCCAGCCGATGTCGCAGCGGGTCGGTACGGTTACACCGGCGAATGAAGACTACGCCGTTGCCCTGTTAAGACGGTTACCACCGTCATTTCGGGACCTGCTCTACACCCGGACCGGGGCCGTACAGCTGTGTTGGGCGCTGCTGACCCGTGACATGAGTGACGACGAGCGCAACAAGTGCCTGTGGCAGATACCGGACACGGCGCTGATGCGACCCCAACCTGAAATTATCAACAGGTTGCTGCCAACGCTGGTAAGCGAGGGTGATGTGATCCGGTTCCCGGCCCTGGAGCTGGCCATGCCGATACTGCGCCAGCTGGATCCGGAAGAAAAGAAGCTTCTGATCCGGCATACCGGAGAGATTGTACGGGCTGATGGCCGTGTCACCCTGTTCGAACTTGCTCTTTTCAGCTTCCTCAAGCGCCACCTCGGCCCCGATGCAGGACACACTGTCAGCGTCCGTTACCGGAGCTATCGGAAAGTCTCTGCCGATCTTGAGTGCCTCTTCAGCCTGATGGCGCGGGCTGCCAGCAAGCATCCGGCAGAGGCCGAGAAGCTCTACCAGGAGGCGCTTGCCAGCTTTATGCCGGGCCAGGGCACTCCCCCCGGGCTGCACGGGAAGATCACGGTAAAGCAACTTCAGGCATCACTGGCACGACTCAATCAGCTCTCGCCTATGCTCAAACCGGCCATTATTGATGCCTGCGGATATTGCATCCTGCATGACGGCCACATCGACGTCAGAGAGTACGAGCTGGTCCGACTGATCGCCGACCAGCTGGATTGCCCGCTGCCACCCCTGAGCACTGCCTGACCTGCACCGTTCATCTGATTCTCGCTGCTGCCCAGCCCTCTTCAGGCACCCGCTCAGCTGCGGAACAGGAAGCGCAATTCACTGAAGTTACGTTTTCTGCACAAAAAAACCGGCCTGAGCCGGTTTTTTTGTGCAGAATCAGAACGCCGTCATTCGACCTGTTCCATGCCGGGGTTGCCCCTGAACAGACTCTGGATCTCGGGCGTTTCGTCGGTAGCAGGCAAGCCAAGCTTCTGACGAACACCAAGGTTGACCTCCCACAGCCCGTTAAACTTGTCGGTTGTTACTGCCACGGCTTCTTCCTTGCCCAGCATGATGGTGGGTCGCAGGAACACCAGCAGATTGCGTTTTATACGGCTTTCAGAGGTGGACGAGAACAGCCGCCCCAGCACCGGAATGTCTCCCAGCAGGGGCACCTTGCTGGTGTTGATCCGGAAATCTTCATTGATCAGCCCGCCCAGCACGATGGTCTCACCGTCATCAGCCAGTACCGTGGTCTTGATCTCACGCTTGTTGGTGATGATGTCCGATGCATTTTCAATGCTGTCACCGATGCTTTCGGTAGTCTGCTCTACCACCAGCCGGACCAGGCCATCGGCGCTGATGGTTGGTGTCACCTTCAGGGTCAGACCGATATCACGACGCTCAATGGTGGTGAACGGGTTGCTCAGGCCGTCGCCGGTGGTGCCTTGCTGTCCGGTACGGAAAGGTACGTTCTGACCAACAATAATCTCGGATTCCTGATTATCGAGGGTGATAATGCTTGGGGTAGACAGCAGATTGGCGGCCGCCGAGGTGGACAGAGCCTGCAACAGCACCCCCCAGGTGACACCGTCCCGGTTTCTCTGACCAGCGCCTATGGTCACCCCACCGACTGCCGGCGTAATGGCGCTCTGGCTCAGGATAGCGCTCAGCACGTCGCCGATACTGCGACCGACATTATTGAAGTTGGTACCGATTACCGGGGTCGAGCTGCCTGACTCGTCACCCAGGGCAAACTGAACACCGAGATCCTGCCCCAGGTCATCACTGATCTCGACAATGGCCGCTTCGATCATCACCTGGGCACGACGGACATCGAGCTGGGCGATGATCATTTCTGCTTCCTGCAGCATCGAGGGCTCGCCCCGGACCACCAGGGCATTCAGTCCTTCATCGGCAAACACCGAGAAACCGGACGAACGACCGCTGCTGCCACCGCCCCCGCCGGAGCCACCACCCTCAGCCTCACGGACCACCTCTCCCATTACGCCCTGAAGAATTTCAACCAGATTTTCTGAGTCTGCGTGTTTCAGGCGAACCACTTTGGTGGTGCCTCCGGTAGCCGAAGGCTGATCCAGCTGGCGAATCAGATTACGCATCTTGTCGCGGAAGTTCTTGTCACCACGAAGTATCAGACGGTTGCTCCGCTCATCGGCGGTCACGCTGAACTTGCGGGCGCCCTCGCCAGCGCCGCTGCGGCCCAGCTCGTCGGGAGCCAGTTCCTGCAACAGGGTGACCATATCGCCTACCCAGGCCTCCTGCAGCTGGAGAACCTCCACTTCGTATTCTGCCGGGCTGTCCAGATCACGGACGATGTTCTCGATCCGCTGAATGTTGGCGGCATGATCACTGACAATCAGAGCGTTGGCTGCAGCAACGCCCGCCAGGTGCCCATACTTGGCCACCAGTGGCCGCAGAATCGGCACCAGTTCCAGGGCGTTGGCGTTATTCACGGCAATAACCCGGGTCATCAACTGCTCCGAGGGTATTGTCTCAAACCGGTCCAGCACTTCCGCATTCTGCTTCGCATCCACCTGCTGGATGACCTTGATGACGTCTTCACCGGGAATCGCGGTAAAGCCATGAACCTGCAATACCGCCAGGAACAGATCGTAAATCTCGTCCTTGTTCATGGGGGCGCTGGAAAGAACGGTCACCTTTCCTTTCACCCGGGGGTCCACCACGAAGCTGTACCCGGTGATATCGGCCACCTGGGTAACAAAGGCCCGGATATCTGCATCCTTGAGATTCAGCCGCCAGGTGCCATCCTGGGCATGCGCCATGGACATCAGTGGCAACAGGAGAGCCAGAAGGATGGCCCTGACAACGGGAGTGGTGAGCTTAATCATGCAACGATCGCGTCCTGTATCGATGAAGCCTTCAGAGATGGCTTTCTGATTGTGTTTCCTGAGATCCCTTGCTGCTTTCTGGCATCGCAACCGGTGCAACACCCTTTGGCAGGTTTACTGTGGCAACGCATAGGTCACCGTGAAGCGGGCACCCGCCCGCTCGACTTCCACTTCCAGCTGGCGCTCTGACCGCAGGTTTTCCAGCAGTTGCCGATCCTGGTCAAGATCTCCCAGCTGATAGCCATTAACCGATGTAATCACGTCACCCGGCTGCAGATTGATCGCACGCAACATGGCGTTGGAGCCGTCAAATACGTACCCCTGTGAGCCGCCATCCTCTACCGGCCTCAGACCAAAAGCAAGTAACGCCGTCGCACCTTCACGATCCAGTCGTGCCTGAGCTTCCGCAACAAAGTCCTCCGGTGATCCCTGAGTCACCTCCGGAACTTCCTCTACCTGCCCTGACGCCGAAAATTCTTCATCGAATGCAAGGGTCTCAAAGGCCCCCTGACGCCGAATCAGTATACGCCCTGGCTCTACCTCCACAAGCTCCGCATTACCCGGAAGCATTTCGCCTACCCGGTAGTGGGCAGTTGTGGTGCCCGATCCAGAAACTATAGCACTGGACTGATCCGCCTGCTCGGACACCAGCACGCCCTCCAGACGCAGCCTGAGGCTGGTTTGCGGGGCGTTGCGACGCACCGTGTCGGCGGCGGCCACCTGGTCCATGGGGGGCCGGCCAAACATCTCAAAGGCTGCCAGTGGCCGGCCAATCGAAGCCAGTGACTGGCCCTCAGCGCCCACCTGGTAGACGGGTGCTACCGGCTGCTCCTGCCATAACACTGTCCAGGTCAACCACGCAGCCGCAAGCGCCAGGTGCGTGACAAACCCCAGCAGCAGCAGATTGGCCAGCCAGCGCGAGACCCAGCGAGGTAGTACCCGGACCTTTCTGCGAGGCATCAGCGACCACCTCCGGACACCAGGGGCTGCCTGACACGGAACACCACGTCGCCAGGCGCGGCGGCGGAAGACCAGGCCTGGCCTGCCAGATCAATCATTCTCCGGTACACCCGGATTTCCATCATCCCGTCCAGGGTGACGCTGGCATCGGCAGCCGGATCAGAGGTGTCCTGCTCCGAAATTACCAGTGAAACACCGTTGCGCAGATCCGACAGTGTACCCTGCATCGGTGGAAAAGTTGCATTTTGCATCTGATCACCCATGGGCCAGGTGACGTTACCTCCCGGCCAGCGACCAAGCCCCCGGGCGCTCTGCAGGCCGGCGTCTGTCAGTGACACCTGCAGGCGATCAATCACCACATCACCTTCCAGCATGGCGCCACCACTGGCCCGAATCTCGTCTGCGAATTCGGGAACGTGAATCGTGCCGCGGGCATCGATCCGGGCCGCCAGCGGCCAACTCAGAAACACATCACCCGCTACCCGTGAGCGGCTGCTCTCTATGGAGACTGCAAGCGGCAAGCCCAGTTCGCCAAAATCAGGCGGGGATAATAACCAGGTCACCCGAACCGGACGGCGGCCGACACTCAGGCGCGCCGCCCCCTGCCACAACCGGCCGGACACCTGCTGTACAGATACCTGGGGTGGCAGGCTGATCATCGGGGACACCCTCGCCCACAACCAGCCCGCCGGCATCCACATCACCACGGCCGCCAGGTAGACAAGCAGGCCAAGAAAGATGAAAAGCAGAAGCTTGCCGGGGCGCACAAAGGCTCGTTCTGGGCTTTCGGTCATGGGCTGATGGGCGCCGTCGAAAATAGAAGTAAGTTCTTTATCACTAAAAATCCAACTCTAGCAAGAACCTGCGACAGGTTTATGACATTGCGTCACAGGTTTATTGTGGCACAGAATTCTACGGGTGCAGACACGACCAACGATTGTAACGGCAGTCATCCCTGCAACTCAAAACTTCAGAGACAAAAAAAGCCCCGCAGAGGCTTACCCTGCGGGGCTTTCTGGTCCGGCTAAAGGGGCCGGGCCGGCATATTACATCATGCCGCCCATACCACCCATACCGCCCATATCCGGCATACCGCCACCGGCCTTTTCGTCGTCCGGCTCGTCAGCAATCATCGCCTCGGTGGTGATGATCAGACTGGCTACGGAAGCCGCGGCCTGCAGCGCGGAACGGGTGACCTTGGCAGGATCCAGGATACCCATTTCCAGCATGTCGCCGTATTCTTCAGTGGCTGCGTTGTACCCGAAGGAACCTTCGCCGTCACGAACCTTGGCAACCACAACAGAAGCTTCACCGCCTGCGTTGAATACGATCTGACGCAGAGGAGCTTCCATGGCGCGGCGCAGGATATTGACGCCAGCCTTTTGCTCGTCGTTGATGGCATCAACGCTGTCCAGAGCCGCGATAGCACGGATCAGGGTCACACCGCCGCCAGGAACAATGCCTTCTTCTACTGCAGCACGGGTTGAGTGCAGAGCATCTTCAACACGGGCCTTTTTCTCTTTCATTTCCACTTCAGAACCGGCACCGATCTTGATAACCGCAACACCGCCGGCCAGTTTGGCGACGCGTTCCTGCAGCTTCTCTTTGTCGTAATCGGAGGAGCTTTCCTCAATCTGCTTGCGGATCTGCTCAACACGGGCGTGAATATCTGCCTGGGCGCCAGCACCATCGATGATGGTGGTGTTTTCCTTGGTCAGGTTAACGCGCTTGGCGGTACCCAGGTCGTCCAGAGTGGTGTTCTCCAGGGACAGACCAACCTCTTCAGAGATCACGGTACCACCGGTCAGGATAGCGATATCCTGCAGCATTTCCTTGCGACGGTCACCGAAGCCAGGCGCTTTGACAGCGGCTACCTTGACGATACCACGCATGTTGTTGACCACCAGAGTGGCCAGCGCTTCGCCTTCGATATCTTCGGCGATGATCATCAGCGGCTTGCCTGCTTTGGCAACGGCTTCCAGCACTGGCAGCAGCTCGCGGATGTTGGAGATCTTCTTGTCGACCAGCAGCATGTACGGATCGTCAAGTTCAACAGCCATGCTGTCCTGGTTGTTGATGAAGTACGGCGACAGGTAGCCACGGTCGAACTGCATACCCTCGACCACGTCCAGCTCGTCTTCCAGACCGCGACCTTCCTCAACGGTGATCACGCCTTCTTTGCCCACGCGCTCCATGGCGTCAGCAATGATCTTGCCGATAGACTCGTCGCCGTTGGCAGAAATGGTACCGACCTGAGCAATGTTACGGTTGTCGTTGCAGGGCTTGGCCATGTCACGGATTGCCTTGACGGCTGCCGCGGTACCCTTGTCAATGCCGCGCTTGAGATCCATCGGATTCATGCCGGCAGTAACAGCCTTGATGCCTTCGTTAACGATAGACTGGGCCAGAACGGTAGCCGTTGTGGTGCCATCGCCAGCGGTGTCGTTGGTCTGGGAAGCAACTTCCTTGACCATCTGGGCGCCCATGTTCTCGAACTTGTCTTCCAGTTCGATTTCCTTGGCC
>NZ_CAXBDN010000090.1:0-14690 GCF_963974375.1 uncultured Marinobacter sp. | reverse complement strand
CGATCAGGGCGAGGCTCTGTCCATGAGCGACCGGGTGGCAGTATTCAATGAGGGTCGTGTCGTGCAGGTGGGAAGCCCTGAGGCTATCTATGAGCGTCCGGAGACCCGTTTCGTTGCGGATTTTGTGGGGTCCTCGAATATCCTGGAGCCGGATTTCTGCGAACGCATTGGCGCCCCCTCCGGTCTGTGGAGCCTGCGTCCGGAAAAAATCCGGCTGGTGGCGGAGCCGATAACGGATGAACCCGGTACCGTTACTATTACCGGTGAGATTCGACATGTTCAGTACCAGGGGGCGACTCGCCGTTGTGTGATGGCGGTCAAGGGGGCTGAGCTCGCCCTGGCGTTGCCGGCTGTTGGTGTTGAGCCGGTGGTGGGTAGCGTTGCTCACGCCCGCTGGCACCTGGATGATATGCACGGGATGGCGCTGGCATGAATGCCCCGGACGCAGTCGTTTCTCACTCCCGCGGCGGCGCGCTGGGCCGGCTGTCAGATATGTTCTACCGTCGGCCGTCGATACTGCTCGCGCTTTTGCTGGGGCCTCCTCTGCTCTGGATCGGGGTGGTGTATGTAGGTTCGCTACTGGCGCTGCTGGTGCAGAGTTTCTATTCCATTGACGAATTTTCCGGGCGCATTGTGCGGGAATTCACCTTCAAGACCTATCTGGAACTGCTGCGTCCCTCCAATCTGGATATCGTCCTGCGTACCGTACTGATGGCGGCTACAGTGACCGTGGCCTCCGCCACGATTGCGTTTCCCATTGCCTACTATGCGGCCCGCTATGCCCGGGGCTGGGTCAAGGGACTGTTTTTTATCGCCGTGATGCTGCCGCTATGGTCCAGCTATCTGGTTCGGGTGTACGCCTGGAAACTGATTCTGGCGAACGAGGGGGTACTCAACTGGAGCCTTGCCAAAGTGGGACTGAGCCCCATGGTCGAAGCTTTGCTGTCACTCCCGGTTATTGGAGGGCCGTCACTGTCCTTCAGCTACATGGGTACTTTCCTGGTGTTCCTTTATCTTTGGCTGCCGTTCATGATTCTGCCGATTCAGGCGGCCCTGGAGCGGGTGCCTGTCTCGATGCTGGACGCCTCCGGTGATCTCGGCGCCCGCCCGGGCCAGACTTTCCGCAAGATCATTTTCCCGCTGGCGCTTCCGGGCATTGTGGCAGGCTCCATTTTTACCTTCTCGCTGACGTTGGGTGACTATATCGCCCCTCAGATCGTGGGTTCATCGCGCCTGTTTATCGGCCAGGCCGTCTATGTACACCAGGGCACCGCGGGCAACCTGCCGATGGCGGCCGCCTTCTCCATGGTGCCCATCGTGGTGATGGCCATCTACCTGTGGATTGCCAAGCGAATGGGGGCCTTCAATGCGCTTTAACCGCTCCGATGCGCCCTGGCGTCTGAAACTGGCGGCAATCGCCGGCCTGCTTTTCCTGCACCTGCCACTGGTACTGATTTTTCTCTACGCCTTTACCACGGAAGAGAAGAGCTATCAGTTTCCGCCTCCCGGCTACACTCTGAAATGGTTCGCCGTGGTGTGGGAACGCCAGGACATCTGGGATGCCTTCATGCTCTCCTTCAAGATTGCCTGTATAGCCACGGGGGCGGCCATCGTTCTGGGCACCCTGGCTGCGGCCGCCGTTGCCCGTACCCGCTTCTTCGGGCGGGAAGCGGTATCGTTGCTGATCATTCTGCCCATCGCCCTGCCCGGGGTGGTGACCGGCATCGCCTTGCGCTCGGCCTTTGACATCGCCAGCATTCCCTTCTCTTTCTGGACTATCGTGCTGGGTCACGCCACCTTCTGTGTGGTGGTGGTTTACAACAATGCCGTGGCGCGTTTGCGGAGAACCTCGCCCTCTCTGCTGGAGGCTTCTCTGGATCTGGGTGCCAACAGCTTCCAGACCTTTCGTCACGTCCTGCTCCCCAACCTGGCAACGGCATTGCTTGCGGGGGGCATGCTTGCCTTTGCGCTGTCCTTTGACGAGGTCATTGTGACTACGTTCACGGCCGGCCAGCAGGACACTCTGCCAATCTGGATGCTCAGCGAACTGGTGCGCCCAAGGCAGCGCCCTGTCACCAACGTAGTGGCGGTGTTCGTGGTGATCGTGACGTTTCTACCCATTCTGCTGGCCTACTACTTCACCCGCGGCAGCGAAACCATCGCCGGCCAGGGCAAGTAGGGCCGGCAATAACTACGAGGAAATCACCATGTCCAACACAGCTGGTCAGTTCCGGGGACACTCGCCCCAGGATATCCGGATGCTCATCGGCAAGTCGCTGGTGCACGGCGCCGGTCCCGAGGAGTCCATACTCAACCCCCGTACCGGTGTCAAAATTATGGGGCTGCCGGAGGCTACCGAGGAGCAGGTGCACCAGGCGGTGACCGCCGCCCGCAAGGCATTTCCAGGCTGGTCCCGGAGTACCCCCGGCGAGCGTTCCACCCTGTTGTTGCGACTGGCAGACCGTATCGAGCAGATGAGCGAGGAATTTGCAGCGCTGGAAGCCCTGAACTGCGGCAAGCCCTATCACATCGTGCTGGCGGAAGAGATTCCGGCGGTGGTGGATTGCCTGCGCTATTTCGCCGGTGCGGCCCGCTGTCTCCAGGGCAGTGCTGCCGGAGAATATATGGAAGGTCACACCTCCATGATTCGTCGCGAAGCGGTGGGGGTAGTGGGGTCCATTGCGCCCTGGAACTATCCCTTGATGATGGCAGCATGGAAAATCAGTCCTGCCCTGGCCGCTGGCAATACGGTGGTACTCAAGCCCTCGGAGCAGACCCCGCTGACCTCACTGCTGCTTGCCCGGGTAGCTGCAGAGGTACTGCCCCCCGGCGTGCTCAATATCGTGTTGGGTCGGGGAGAAAGTGTCGGCAATGCTTTGGTAACCCATCCGGAAGTGGACATGGTGTCACTGACCGGGGATATTGCCACCGGCAAGAAGATTCTCACCAATGCCGCCAAGAGCGTCAAACGGACCCACCTGGAACTGGGTGGCAAGGCACCGGTCATCGTTTATGACGATGCCGATCTCGACGCGGTTATCGAGGGCGTGCGCACGTTTGGCTATTTCAATGCGGGCCAGGATTGCACCGCCGCCTGTCGGGTCTATGCTGGCGCCGGTATCCACGACCGGCTGGTGGCCGAGTTGACCGACGCCGCTGCCAGCATTGTCTACGACAGCAGCAATGACGATGACAATGAAATTCCGCCGCTGATTTCCGAGCGTCAGCGGGAACGAGTGGCAAGCTTTGTGGAGCGGGCAGCGGAGCATCCCCACATGGAAATCACCACCGGTGGTAACAAGCCGGAGGGGCCGGGTTTCTACTATCAGCCCACGGTCATTGCGGGAGCTCGGCAGGACGATGAAATCGTGCGGCGGGAAGTTTTTGGTCCGGTGGTGTCGGTGACCCGTTTTGACGAGTCCGACGACGTAGTGGCCTGGGCCAACAACTCGGAATACGGACTGTCGTCCTCGATCTGGACCAACGACGTCAGCCGCGCCATGGACGTGTCATCGCGGCTGCGTTACGGCTGCACCTGGGTCAACTGCCACTTTATGCTGGTCAATGAAATGCCCCATGGCGGCATGAAGCAGTCCGGCTACGGTAAGGATATGTCGATGTATTCCCTGGAGGATTACACCACAGTGCGCCATGTGATGATCAGATACGCCTGAAGGCGCCGGGGCCGGGGCTCTTGCCCTGGCTGTTAGCCGGCGGCTGTTGAGCCGCCTGGCTATCCAATCCGTTCGTCCTGACTCTGAGCCTGTCGATGAGAGTCGAAGGAGGCAGGCTCAGAGTCAGATCCTTACAATCGCTCCACCGCAATTGCCGTCGCTTCACCCCCACCAATGCACAGTGACGCCACCCCCCGTTTCAGGTCGTAGGTTTCCAGGGCTGCCAGCAAGGTCACCAGAATCCGGGCGCCAGACGCACCGATCGGATGTCCCAGGGCGCAGGCGCCGCCGTGGACGTTCACCTTGTCGTGGGGCAGGTCCAGATCTTTCATGGCGGCCAGAGCCACTACCGCAAACGCTTCGTTAATTTCGAACAGGTCAACGTCTGCGGCGGACCAGCCGGTTTTCTCGAACAGTTTCTGCATGGCGCCGACCGGCGCCGTGGTGAACCAGTTCGGCTCGTGGGCGTGGCCGGCGTGGCCACGAATGGCGGCCAGCGGGGTCAGGCCACGACGCTCGGCTTCGGACAGGCGCATCAGCACCAGCCCGGCGGCACCGTCTGAAATGGACGATGAGTTGGCCGCGGTGACGGTGCCACCCTGGCGGAATGCCGGTTTAAGCCCCGGGATCTTCTCCGGGCGGGCCTTGCCAGGCTGCTCATCGGTGGTGATTTCGTCATTGCCCAAATCCACCGAGACAATCTCACGGGCAAACAGGCCCTTGTCGATAGCCTTCAGGGAGCGATCCAGAGAGGCCAGCGCGTAATTGTCCTGCTGCTCACGGGTAAAGCCATAGTGCTCCGCGCAGTCTTCGGCAAAGGTGCCCATCAGCCGGCCCTTGTCGTAGGCGTCTTCCAGGCCATCAAAGAACATATGATCCAGGGCCTGGGCATGGGACAGACGGGCGCCGCCGCGCATTTTCGGCAGCAGGTAGGGCGCGTTGCTCATGCTTTCCATACCACCTGCAGCAACGATGCCGGCACTGCCGGCCGCGATCAGGTCGTGGGCGAACATCACCGCCTTCATGCCGGAACCACACACCTTGCTGATGCCGGTACAGGGCGTCGATTTTGGCATACCGGCACCCAGGGCGGCCTGTCGGGCGGGCGCCTGACCAACTCCTGCAGATAACACATGGCCCATCAGCACCTCGTTGATATCGCCGGGGGCCAGCCCGGCCCGCTCCACGGCGGCTTTCAGTGCCGCCGAACCCAGCTCCGGCGCCGACAGGGATTTGAAGTCACCCTGAAAGCCCCCCATGGGGGTGCGGGCGATACTGACGATGACAATCGGGTCCTGGCTCATGATGTGTACCTTTTTGCTGTGCGGGAAATCAGTTGGCTGACACTATCGCGCATATTGATTGCGATGTGGTCGTCGGAAAAGATGAAGTGATGCTCTGGTGTTGCGTTCATTGTTTACGCCCCAGCATGCTGTTCAATACCGAGTCACGTCTGATAAGGCCGTGGTGAAGCGCCGCAAAAATGTGCAGGAGGACCAGCGCGATGAGTCCCCAGGCAGTCAAACCGTGCAATTCCCGGAACAGGGCATATAGCTCGAGATTCTGCGGTACAACAGAAGGCAGGGTGATCAGGCCAAATATCTCAACCGGGCGTCCCGCCGCGCCTTGCATCAGAAGGCCGGAGATCGGCATGGCAAACATCGCCAGATAGAGCAGCACATGGGATAGGTGAGCAATACGTTTCTGTGGGACCGAGAGCGAGGCCGGCAGCCTCGGTGGCTGGCTGACAAAACGCACCAGCAGGCGAACAGTTACCAGCAATAATGCCAGGAATCCAAACGACTTGTGGATCGCCATCAGCGTGGGTTGCCAGACCTGGAGACTCTGAACCATCGCCAGCCCGGCGAGTATCAGCGAGAGTATAAGGAGTGCCATGGCCCAGTGAAGAATCCGTGCGGGCAGGCTGTAGACCGTGGCATTATTCATTGGTCAGTTCCTTGTTTCTGCCCAAAAGATGCTCGCGAGCTCGGCGCCGAAAGGATTCGGCATAGGCTGCAGAGCGGGCGCGTAAAATAGGGTCGGCTGTTGCTGCCATGCCTGCTGGCAGGACCAGCGGATCAAAATTGATGTCGTTACAGGCGCCCTGTGCTTCGGCAAGCACCTCATTGATCACCAGTTGTCCGGCGACCAGCTGTTGCCGGGAATCCGGCCAGAGCGTGGTCGGATCGTTTTCATTATCTTCCGGGGCTGCAAGCGTAAAAGTCAGGTCAAACACGACCGGCTGCCGCGCCACCCGGGACATAAACTCTTCCTGCAATGCTTCAGAATTATCGTCCGCAAGTTCGGTGACCGCCGTGAGGTCTGTCAGTGCCGCTGGCACAGCAGCCCAGCGCACGGCCTGGCGATTGCTGTCCTGGTCAATCAGATAAAAGGCATTGATGCTGTGGTAACGCTCGGTAGCGAAACTCTGAGTCGGTGTATAGCTGGCTTGCCAGGCCCGGAATGCCGCTGTTTCCGGGTGAGCTTCAAAAAACGCCTGAATTCGCTCGGAGTTACGCTGCCCTGTCACGGGGTCCGGTGCCAATACAGACAACTGCTCGTAGAATGCCTCAGGCGTTCCGACTGCCATCACTGGTGGTGTGTTCATGGCCGTGCGCCAGGTCCCGGCACTGCTATTATCAAAGGCCAGCGCGAGACTGCGTACGGGAGAGCGCAGATCCGGTGCCGTCGGGTTATTGCCCGCGATGGATATCCGCCCGACGAAAGGCGTACTGGCGACCTGAAACACAGCAGCGGTTGAAAGCGCAGCCAGGCTGCCATTGGAAATGAATTCGCCTGCCACACAAAACCCTTTGGCATGGGCCCGGCGGAAGCCGGCATGTACATCCCCGCCCTCCTGAAGATCCACAAATCGCTGCGCAGTAACCGGTGATTGTCCGACACCGTTAGCCGCCATAAATATCAGTGCAGAAAGACCGCCAACGACCAGTGCAATCGCGGCATAGCGAAAAAAAATCATAGGGTATTCAATCCTTTCTATGGTGCTGGAGTCAGCCAGTACGATCGCGTGGCGGGGCCAGACCAGAAACAGGGTCTGGTCACCTATTATTGGCTCTGCCCGGGGAGGCGACGGACGATTATATCCTTTCTGTGTACCTGTCCGGGAGCGCAAACGGTCGCTGCAGGGTACTCCAGTTTCTGTCATGAACATTTTTGTGCGTCTGAGGACCTTCCCCGAACCATTTGCCATCCCCATGAAAACGTTGTCTATAAAACTCGGGATTCTTGAAATAAAAATTTGTACACATATTTATTTTATATTTTAAGAAAATATATATATCTAATATCTGTAATTGGGCATATAAGTTCGCCATGGCTGAATAAGTTCCAGCTTTCGAGAATTAACCCAAGAATACTCAGAAAACGTTCCTTTGTGGCGACTGGAACAGGCGTACGCCCTTGAGACCCCCGGAGTGAGCCTGTGCTCATCTTCCTATCCAGCTACGTAAAATATGGCTGGTACAAAGTAGTAGGAAAACAATTATGAATAAGATACAAAATATTACAAAGCCACTAATGGCAGTATTTATTATACTGTTGGCTGTTTCCTTATCTGCCTGCTTTCACACTAATAGTAATAAAAGCAGTGGTAATGAAGATAATGGTGATGGCGGCAGCAACCCTCCGGGTACCACTGAAGGCGTGTTTGCCGTCACTTCTGTCAGCCCGGTTAAAAACGCCGTTGCGGTCGGCACCAACAGCACGGTGACCGCGACGTTCAACCAGGCGATCATGTCTGACACCCTCGATTTCAACAGTTTCGTCGTGAGTTCAGCTGATGTAGATCAGGTACCGGGATTGGTGACTCTGGATGAGGCGACCAACACTGGCGTTTTCACCGCCAGCGGCGGCAATTTCTCGGCGAATACCGTTTACACCGCCACCATCACCACGGCGGTAGAGTCAGTGGACGGTAACGTTCTGGACGGCCAGTACCAGTGGAGCTTTACCACCGCTGAAGTGGCTGATAACACCGCTCCTTCAGTAACCTCGTCCGATCCGGCCAACGGTGCCACCGATGTTGCCATTAACCGCAACATTTCGGTGAACTTCAACGAGGCCATGTACGTGCCGAGCGTCAACAGCACCAGCTTTCTGGTGACTGACGGAAATTCAGAACCGGTTGCGGGCACCATAAAGGTCGTTGGAACCACCGCGGTTTTCACACCCGCGCAGGATCTGATGAACAGCACTGAATATACGGCTACGCTGACCACCGATGTGAAGGACCTGGCTGGAAACTCGCTGGTTGCTGAACGCGTGCTGACTTTCACGACGGGTGATATGGCAGCACAAGGCCCGGCGCCGGTTCCCCTTGGTACCGCTGGCGATTATGTGATCCTGTCGAAAACCGCCATCACCACCACTGGTGTGACCGCGATCACCGGCGACATCGCCCTGAGTCCTGCGGCACTTAGCGACATGACTGGCTTCAGTGAGACACTTGATGCGACGGGTACCTTTGCCACATCGGGTATCGTGGACGGCCAGATCCGTGCGGCAGACATGTCATCACCCACGCCTTCCATGCTCACCACCGCGATCAGTGATCTGGAAACGGCCTTCACCGACGCTGCCGGACGTTCAAACCCGGACTATACCGAGCTGTATGCCGGTGACATCAGTGGGCAGACACTCGAACCAGGGCTTTATAAGTGGGGCACAGGCTTGTTGATCTCCACTGACGTGACACTGGACGGTAATGCGAACGATGTGTGGATTCTTCAGATTGCTGGTGATCTTACCGTCAGCAATGATGTAGAAGTTCATCTGACCGGTGGTGCAATGGCGAAAAACGTGTTCTGGCAGGTTGCTGGCAAAATCACCTTTGGTACCTCGAGTAAGGTCAAAGGTAATTATCTGAGCCAGACCCTGATCGCCTTCCAGCAGGGCGCAGAGCTCAACGGTCGGGCCCTGGCCCAGACCGCAGTGACCCTGGACGCAAACACCATTACGGGACCTGCTCAGTAAAACTGACAGTAACCCCGCGCTATAAAAAGGACCCTTCGGGGTCCTTTTTTTGTCAGGCTTTTTCCAGGCTGCGGTCACCATCGCAGCGTTGGTTACTCAAAGCGCCCAGGCAATCAACAGCCAGAGCACAAGGAAGAACGCGAAAAAACCGACCAGCATGAACTGAAGTTCGCCCAGCAGGCCATCTCCTGCAGCCACCGCAAAGACAATAAGCACTACCATGGTGGCAAGGAAGGCCCAGACTGCCGCGGCTTTGAGGCCAATGCCAGGCGCCAGGTGAGTCTGATTGAACTCCGCAAGCATGGGCATGGCAAAGTAAGCCCCGATAGCCAGCGCAATCACCAGAACGATCAATGCAACAGCAACGGCTCTTGCCTCTTTGGCATCCTTTGACCCGGTCTTACCGATCATGACTAGGCCGCCTGATGGTTCTTGACCATATCGCGCAAATCGTGGGGTCTTGGCAGGCCTGCCACTTCTATTTCAGGCGTGTCGCCCGCAGTGTACACAGAGATTTTGCCCACCCCGAAAATGCGATTGAAAAACGACTGGTACACCTTGACGGTGCGGATGCTGCCAACGTTCAACTCGGTGTGATGCTTGCTCAGCAGGCCTCGCTCCAGGATCAGATCGTTGCCGGTAAAGGCAAGCTTCGTCGACTTGCACTTCACATACCAGGCCAGCAGAATGATGATGCCGATAGCGACCGGTATGAGCAGTACCGCAATGATGAAGCCCAGCGGATTGTTCTTGAACATCGCCGGGTGTTCCGAGTACTTCGTTTCCAAGCGTCTTTCTCCTGTCGTAGCCTGTGCCGCAGTGGCGATAATTCCCGTTTTTCGGTACCACCCGACATGCAAGCCTGTGGAATCGAGCGCTTCAGCCTACGCCTCAGGTGCTGCATTTTCCAGTGTCGGACTGCTTGCGCATCTGGCATCGGGTGCCGGGAAACCTGACTTCAACCGTCAGGTTCGGGGTAATTCGGGACTCGGGTCGAGCCCTTTCCCGGGTGGAGGCGAGGACCAAAGGGGATAAGGCAACCCTGCCAGTCGGTTCATCAGGAACGCATGGACCAGAAGCAGTAACACACCTGCCATCAGCACCGGGAGTTGTGCCAGGTCTGGCATCAGGCCCAGGGAAACGATCAGTGCGGTGGCGCCGGCTGGTGGGTGAGCGACGCCAAAGGCCACCATCAGGCAACTGGTCAGACCCATGGCCACCGCCACCGCGCCCACCCGGCTGAGGTCCACGCCCGTCAGAAAGGCTGAGGTGGCGTCCTGCAAGCCAAACAGGTGCAGCCCGACCAGGCCCATCACGGCCCCTATGAAATGTCCACACAAGGTGTTACGGGGCGAGGCCGGCTGCGCCATGGGCACGTAAAACAGGATAAATGCGGTGGCGCCAAGGGACGGAAAAATAAATGCCTCCTGAGTGACCAGGGCCACCAGAGCCACCAGCGCGATACTGACGCCGCTGTTCACCAGATTGAACAGTGCCATCACGGTTTTCGGGCTGTACCTCGCCATCAACTGCTCAAGGTGCAGCGCCCGCAACACACCGCTCGCCAGTTGCCAGCGGAGCTTGTCATTTTTCAGTCCCATAGTACGCCTTTGCACCATAAAGGTGCGAAAGGCTACGTGGTCACCTGATGTTTCTCAAACCAGTAATTTCGATAAGGGTTATCGGGAGTGTTAACGTTACTCCCCGATCCGCCCCTTCAATTCCGCCTTGACCAGCTTGCCGTTGGCGTTCCGCGGCAGCGGTTCATCCTGAATGGTGACGTAATCCGGAATCTTGTAGTCCGCCAGATGCTCGCGGCAGAAGGCTCGAACGACGTCAGCATCAAGGTCCTGGTCATCACGGCGGGTGACAAAGGCGTGGATTTTCTCGCCCAGCACCGGATCCGGGTGGGGCACGATGGCGCATTCAACCACGTCCGGATGGCTGATGATGAGGTTTTCCAGCTCGACGCTGTAGACGTTGTAGCCGCCGCGGTTGATCATGTCTTTCTTGCGGTCGAACACCCGCACATAACCCTCTGCATCGATGGAGCCGATATCGCCGGAGCGCCAGTGGCCGGCGGTGAATTCCCGTTCGTTGGCTTCCGGGTTGTTCCAGTAACCGGGGACCACCATAGGGCCACTGATCCAGAGTTCGCCGGATTCGCCGGTGGCCACTTCGCGGCCGTTGTCGTCCATGATGCGAAGTTCGCCACAGGGCACCACAAGGCCGACACTGTCGGCGTGACGACCCGCATCCCCGAGGGGCAGGCAGGTGGTGGGTGAGGTGGTTTCAGTGGCGCCGTAGGCGTTGATCAGTTCCAGGGCCGGCACTTTTTGCCGCAGGCCGGCAATGGTGCTTTCCGGCATGGGCGCCCCGCCGAAGCCACCAACGCGCCAGTGGCTGAGGTCGTAGTCTTCGAAATTGGTACGCAGCAGACACAGGTTATACATGGCCGGCACCATCACCCCGTGGCTGACCTTTTCCCTGGCGATCAGGCGGATGGCTTCGACGGCGTCGAACTGGCGGATAATGACCACGCAGCCGGCCACATGGAAGATGGTCAGCACATTGGCCACCAGACCGGTGACGTGGCTTACCGGCGCGATCAGCAGGGTGCGTTCACCTTCCTGCAGGCTCATCACATCGTGATAATGCATCAGGGTGTGGATGATATTCAGATGGGTAAGGATCACGCCCTTGGGCGTGCCGGTGGTGCCAGAGGTGTAGAGAATCACCGCCGGGTCTTCTTCGTTTTCCGGGGGTACAGGCAGGTCACCACCGATGGGTTCAAGCAATGTCTGAAATGGCTCGGTGCCCGGGTAGTCGCCGCCCACCGCAAAGCGATGCTGCAGGGCCGGTACTTTTTCCGGGGCCGGAATCTTGTGGGCCTGGCCGGCATCACAGATCACCACCCTGGCTTCGCTGTGGTTGAGCATATAAGCCAGGCCGGTGCTCTGTTCCCGCACATTCATGGGCACCACGATGGCGCCGATGCGCAGGATGGCCAGAACGCCAAGCAGATATTCCGGGCTGTTGCCCAGCAGGATGGCGGCACGATCACCGCCCTGCAGTCCCCTGGCAGCAAGCTGGCGAGCCATGGTTTCGACCCGGTCGGACACCTCGCGATAGCTCAGCCGCTGGTCGTCGCAGACGATGCATTCGCTCTCCGGCGCCCTCTGGGCGGCCTGTTGAAAGGACGTAAGCACACTGTGGAGACGGTCGCGATAGCAGCGAATGACCCGGTTCCCGAAATGATGTTCGTACCGGGTGCTGAAATCGGGGCGGGGCATGGTCTGGTTCATGCTGGGAATGGGCTCCTGATGGCCGGGTGGGTCTGATTGAGTTTGGCTGCTGGTTCAGTCAGCGGGCAGGGCGATGGTGGCTTCACCCACGACCTTGGCTTCTCCCTGCTGATTGCTGACGGTCAGTTCCAGGTCCACCAGGGTTTCCTGATTGTCCTGGTACTTGCGTCGGATGACGCCCCGGCAGCTGAGTTCGTCATGAACCTGGCTGATGGCCACAAAGCGCACGCCAAAACTGCGAATGGCACTCTGGGGGATCCAGTTGGTCAGCATCCGGCCCAGATAGGCGGTGGCCAGCATGCCGTGGGCGAACACGTCGTCCATGCCGTGATAGCGGGCAAAATCCAGGTCCACGTGAATCGGGTTATGGTCACCGGAAGCGCCGGCATACAGGGCCAGGGTCAGCCGGGAGATGGGGGGCGTCGACAGTTCCGGTATTTCGTCACCCACCTGAAAGCTGGCAGCCGCCGGAATGGTGGTATCGGTCATGGTTATGAGTGCCTGACAATGATGGTGGAACTCAGGTCGGCAAGTTTCTCGTCGACCCGGTGAACGGTGGTTTCCCGCACCAGAAATTCCAGGGCTCCTTCCTTCTTGCTGTAGATATCGGTGATCACCGAACGGAAGGTCAGCTGATCCCCCGCGAAGGCGGGCAGGTGATAGCGGAAATGCTGTTTGCCGTGCAGTACTTTGGCCAGTTCAATGCCCAGATCGTTCAGATAGCCGTAAGGGTTGTCGGTATCCATGTCCAGGCAGAACAGAAACGTGGGCGGCACCAGCACGTCCGGATAACCGGCACTGCGGGCGGCCTGCTGGTTGCTGTATACAGGGTTCGTTTCGCCGATGGTTCTGGCAAAAAAACGCAGACGGCCAGCTTCAACCGTCTGGGTGTGGGGTTCAAAGCGATAGCCGATATGCGCCGGATCGATCATGATCTGTATCGCCTGTGGTTGCGGTGGGGGTTCGCGGACAGCTCCGGCGGCGATACCCGCCGCAGCTGTCCGGCCAAGGCCTCAGGAGATTTTGGCCGGTTTCAGGGCACCGAATTCTTCTCGCAACTTGGTTTTGAGCAGTTTGCCGGTTGCGGTGTGGGGCAGTTCGTCCACGAACATGACCTCTTCCGGCAACCACCACTTGGCGACATGCTGCTCCAGGAAGGACAGCAGTTCTTCCTTTTCCATCTCGACGTTATCCCGCAGCACCACAATCAGCATCGGCCGCTCGGTCCATTTGGGGTGGGGGATGCCGATAACCGCCGCTTCCGCCACTTTCGGGTGGGAGGCCGCTGCGTTTTCCAGCTCGATGGATGAAATCCACTCACCGCCGGACTTGATTACGTCCTTGGAGCGATCCACCAGCTGCATGTAACCGTCCGGGTCAATGGTGGCGATGTCACCGGTGTGGAAGAAACCTTCGGCGTCCAGCGGATCGCCGCCTTCGCCCTTGTAGTAACCACTGCAGATCCAGGGGCCGCGGACATAAAGATGGCCGGAGGTAACGCCATCCCAGGGCTGACGATTGCCTTCATCGTTGACGATCTTGAGCTCGACGCCCCAGACACCGCGGCCAGCCTTGGTTTTGAGCTTTGAGCGCTCGTCATCGGACATGTCCGCATGTTTGGGCAGCGGTTTGTTGATAGTTCCGATCGGACTGGTCTCGGTCATGCCCCAGCCCTGTACCATATCGACGCCGCTCTTGCGGAACCGCTCCACCATGGCCACCGGGGGCGCTGCGCCGCCAACACCAACCGCGTGCAGCGGCAGCTTGGACAGATCAGCGTCTGCATTGGCGTCCAGGTACTGGAACAGCATCAGCCAGATGGTGGGTACGGCCATGGAGAAGGTCACACCTTCATCACGCATCAGCTTGTAGATGTTTTCACCGTCAACATGGGGTCCCGGCAGCACCATCTTGGCGCCTACCATCGGTGCAGAGTAGGGCACGCCCCAGGCATTGGCGTGGAACATGGGCACCACCAGCAGCAGCGTGGATTTGCTGCTGAAATCAAAACCGTCCGGAGCCACCTGCATCAGGGAGTGCAGCACCGTCGAGCGATGGGAGTACAGAACACCCTTGGGATTGCCGGTCGTGCCGGAGGTGTAGCACAGCGACGAGGCGGTGCGCTCGTCAAACTCAGGCCATTGATAGTCCGGTGTTTCTGCGCTTACCAGCTCTTCGTAACAGAGCAGGTTGGGGACATTGATGTCCGGCATGTGTTCACGGTCACTCATGGCAATAAAGGCGGTGACGCTTTTCAGGGCCGGTGCCAGTTGTTCCACAAGCGGTGCAAAGTTGTTGTCGAAAAACAGAACCTTGTCTTCGGCATGATTGATGATGTAGTTGATCTGCTCCGGATACAGTCGTGGGTTCACGGTGTGCAATACGGAGCCACTGCCGGATACGCCATAGTACAGCTCGAAATGACGGAAGCTGTTCCAGGCCAGGGTGCCGACGCAGTCACCGGCTTCGATACCCAGTTTCTTGAGTGCTTTCGCCAGCTGCTTGGAGCGGTCGCGGATTTCCGAGTAGTTGGTCCGGTGGATCGCGCCTTCGACGGTTTTGCTGACGACTTCGGTAGTAGGGTGAAAGGTAGCTGCGTGCTCGATCATCGACGAAATGAGCAGGGGGCGGTCCTGCATTAGTCCAAACATCGGCGGTCTCCAAGGCGGGTTATATTTAGTTGTAGGTCTGATGGCAGTCTGTCCCAGACGACGACGGG
>NZ_CAXBDN010000089.1:0-15074 GCF_963974375.1 uncultured Marinobacter sp. | reverse complement strand
CAGGAAACCACCGGCGGTCTTCTGGAGTGGAAGCTCAGGCCAGAGGCCGACATGCACGGTCGCACGGTACTGATCGTGGACGATACTCTCGATGAAGGCACCACACTCAGCGCCATCGCTGACTACTGCCTGGCCCAGGGTGCCGAACAGGTGCTCACCGCCGTGCTGGTGGACAAACTGCATGATCGCAAGGCCAGCCCCGGCCTGAAAGCCGATTACACCGGACTGGAAGTGGAAGATCGCTTCCTGTTTGGCTTCGGTATGGATTACAAGGGCTACTGGCGTAACGCGCCTGGTATCTATGCCGTCAAAGGACTGTAATCAGCCCCTGGTACCGGCAACCTGCTGGTACCAGAGCTTCCGTCAGGCCTGTGTGCGAGAACCTGCCTTGCGAGGCACCCCCGCCTACTGGCTGCAGGTCGAAGGCTCCCTGACCCGGGCGCTGCAGCTGCGCTGTCAGCACCGGTTTCACGTGGAAGTGGTCAACGAACGCTTCGCGCGCCCAGACCCTGAAGAAGCCCGCACCCTGGACATCCCGCCACGACAACTGGCCTGGATTCGGGAAGTCCGGTTATGTGGCGACAACCAGCCCTGGGTACTCGCCCGCACGGTGATTCCCCTGCCCACCCTGCAAGGAACCGGACGCCGTTTGCGCCATCTCGGGCGACGGCCGCTGGGAGCCTGGCTGTTCAGTCACAAACAATGGCATCGTGGTCCCTTACAGGCTGGCCTGTGTATATCGGGGCGAGACGGTGCTGGTCCGGTCCCCCTGTGTGCCCGCCGCTCCATATTCCGGCGCCACCACAACCGCTTGCTGGTGGGGGAATACTTCCTGCCAGAATTACTGAACAAGCCCAAGTAAATCACGCCGCCAGGCCGAACTGGATAGCCCTGGGCCGTGGCACCTGACACGGCCGTAGCCTGACCGCTATAATGCGCCGTCCCGCCACTCACCTGTTGACGGATTCATCGATGAAACCAGACCTTATGTCCCCGCAGTTGCGCAGCCGCCTGATGGACTACGCCCGTCTGATGCGCATCGATCGCCCTATTGGTTCACTGCTGTTGCTCTGGCCAACCTGGTGGGCACTGTGGCTGGCGGCCGACGGCCGTTTTCCGTCCCTGGGCAACCTGGCGGTGTTTACCCTTGGTGTGTTTTTTATGCGGGCCGCCGGCTGCGTCATTAACGATTTTGCCGACCGGAAAGTGGATCGCCACGTCGAACGCACCAGGGACCGGCCACTGACCACCGGACGCATTCAGCCCCGGTACGCCATTGCCCTGTTCATCGGACTGATCACTGTCTCGTTTCTGCTGGTGGTGTTCTTTACCAATACCCTGACCCTTTACCTGTCGTTTGGTGGCGCGGTACTGGCCTTCATCTACCCGTTCATGAAGCGCTACACCCACCTGCCCCAACTGTTCCTGGGCGCCGCCTTTTCCTGGGCCATTCCCATGGCCTGGGCCGCTGAAGCGGGAGAGCTGAGCCGGCTGACCTGGCTGCTGTTTACCGCCAATGTCCTCTGGACCGTGGCCTACGATACCTTTTACGCCATGGTCGACCGGGACGACGATCTGAAAGTGGGTATCAAGTCGACGGCCATTCTGTTCGGTGAGGCGGACCTGGCAATCATCGGTATGCTGCAGGGCCTGGTGGTCATGGTGCTGTTGCTGGTGGGCATGCAGGCAGAGCTCGGGTTTTTCTGGTACCTGGGGGTAGCCACCATGGCCGGGCTGTTTGGCTGGCAGCAGATGCTGGCCCGCGACCGCAGCCGCAAAGGCTGTTTTGAGGCCTTCCTGAACAACAACTGGGCCGGCTTTGTGGTGTTTGCCGGCCTGCTGCTGGATAAGCTGCTACGAGGCTGATACCAGCCTCGCTTACGCTCGTCAGCTGAACAGCAGCATCCCCTTACAGCCGTTCCGGCCCTGCTCACCTGCTAACGATACCCGCGTTACCCCTGTATCAGTTACTGCGTGATGTTGCGCTCCTCTCACCAAATACGTTATGTTATTACATTCCATAATACGAAAATTACTTCATCCTGCTCCGGAAACCACTCTTTAAGGCGCCAATAAATGCTACGTTATTACGTTCCACACCCTTTAAAAGCCACAGATCCAGTCTCATCTGCCACACCTGTTCCGGCCCTTCCCGGCATTCTGGCCAGGCGGAAACCTGGAAGCCCCATGAAATCCAGGATGTACCAAGCAATAGCCATGAGCGCCGTGCTCATGCCACCCGCGGTCCACAGCGTGGAACTGAACCCGGACATCAGTGTAGTGCTTGATGGCTACTACAAGTCTGGTCATTCCGCCCTTTCCAGTCGTGACGAAGGCTTTGGCCTGGGCCATACCGAATTGTCTCTGTACAGTCCCGTCGATGACCTGTTCGAAGCACGGCTGACGGCCGTTCTTGAGGAACACGACGGCGAAACCGAGCTGGGCCTGGAAGAGGCCTTTATGCAAACCACGGCGCTGCCTCTGGGGCTTAACATCCGCGCCGGCCGATTCCTGTCGCAAGTGGGCTACCTCAATAGCCGGCACCTGCATGAAGATGATTTCGTGGAGCGGCCAGCGGCCTATCGGGCACTGCTGGGCAGCCACTACTTCGACGACGGCCTGCGGGTAAACCTGCTGATGCCGACGCCTTTCTACTGGAGCGTCGGTGCTGAGGCCTTTGATGGCGGCCAGCTTACTGGCGAAGGTGACGACAGTACCGTCGGCGTCTGGACTGCCAACACCCGCATCGGCGGAGATATTTCTACCTCCCAGAGCTGGCAGGCGGGATTTTCCTGGCTACGCAACCGGCTTGCGGGACATGACGACCATGGCGAAGAGCATGACCACGACCACGCTCATGCCCACGGCGCCGAATACACGGGCAAGAACCTTTACGTAACCGACCTGGTGTGGAAGTGGTCACCCGGTGGCAATACCCGCCAGCGCCTGCTGACACTCAGTGGCGAATACCTCTATGCCGACGAACTGAATGATCACGCACTGAATGGCGATACCCACGAAGGCTGGTACGCCTCTGCGGTCTATCAGTTTGCGCCGCAATGGTCAGCCGGGCTTCGATATGGAGAGATCGACGTGCTTGATGCCCACGGTGACCACTTTCATGGGCAACGCCTGGAAGAAACCGATGTCATGCTGTCCTGGAACCACTCCCATTTCTCTACCCTGCGCCTGCAATACACCCATCAGGAAGGGCACGGTTTCGATCACATCGATAACACCGTAACCCTCCAGTATGTAATGACTTTCGGAGCCCATGGCGCCCATGACTTTTAAGCGTTTAATCTGGCTGCCTGCGATTCTGCTCGCAGGATTTGCACTGCCTGCCACTGCCGATCTGCGGGTGTTCGCCTGTGAGCCGGAATGGGGCGCCATGGTCCTGGCTCTGGCGCCGGAGGCGCAGGTACACAGCGCCACCACCGCCTGGCAGGACCCTCATTACATTGAGGCTCGCCCGGGTCTGATTGCCGCGCTGCGTCGCGCAGACCTTGCGGTGTGCACCGGGGCCTCCCTGGAAGCCGGCTGGCTACCAGCGCTGATCCGCAGGGCATCCAACCCGGCGGTCCGGCCAGGCCAGCCCGGACTGTTCATGGCTGCGGAACAGGTGGTTCTGCACCAGCCCCATGACCACGTGGACCGCAGCATGGGCGATGTCCACCCGGAGGGAGATCCGCACGTGCATCTTGCGCCTGACCTGGTGCCTGAGGTCATGACAGCGCTGGCAGCGCGCCTGCAAACCATTCGGCCGGACCAGGCAGCTACCAGCGCAATCTGATCCGCTGGCAAGTAGACTGGAACATCCATAAAAGGCGCTGGCAGCAGGCTGCGGAAGAGCTCGCCGGCCAGCGGGTGGTGGTGCAACATTCCACTTACGACTACCTGCTGAGATGGCTCGGGGTGGAGACAGTAGCGGACCTTGAACCCAAGCCCGGCCTGCCGCCCAGTGCCGGACACCTCAGCCGCCTGCTGGCCACCGAGGGGCTGGACCAGGCCTCGGCCATTCTGGTGTCCTGGTACCAGGACGAACGGCCTGCCCGCTGGATGAACGACCGCACCGGTGTGCCCGTTCTGGCACTACCCTCTACCGTAGTCCCCGGCGAAGCGCCAGCCACCCTGGAAGCGCTGATCGATCAGATCATCGACGCCCTGCTGGCAGTAAACGGGTCTGCGGACAATGTCTGAGTGGGGGTGGTTGCTGGCGCCGGTAATGGCCAGCGCGTTGATGTCAGTCCTGCTGATCCCCCTGGGTTACCGGGTGCTGAGCCGCAACATGGTGTTTGCCGACCTGGCGGTGGCCCAATGGGCGGCACTGGGCACGCTCGCCAGCCTTACGCTGCTCCCGGGCACGGCCATCCTGGGACTCAACCTGACCAGCCTCGGTTTCGCGCTGATTGCCATCGCCCTGATCAGCCTGGTGATGGCGCTGACGGAACGGTACCGGGAAGCACTGATCGGCATGCTCTACGTGCTGGGTGCCAGCCTGGCCACGTTGCTGGTCAGTGGCGACCCACATGGTGCCCAGCAGCTGGCCCAGACCCTCAACGGTGACCTGCTCTGGGTGGGTAGCGCCCAGCTGCTGCCGGCGGGGCTGTTAGCTGTCATCTGCCTGATCTGGCTTCGGCTGCCTGGGCCCCAACAGAGCTGGCTGTTCCTGCCGCTGTTCGCGCTGGCAGTCACTGCCGCCGTGGACCTGGCAGGCATCTACGTGGTGTTCGCCACGCTCATCGTTACGCCATTGCTGATATGTCATATCGCTGGGCGTTCGCTGCCCACCGCCATGCTGGCCTGCTTTGGCGGTCATCTGGGCGGGCTGTGGCTGTCGGCAGATTACGACTTGCCTGCCGGCCCAGCGGTGGTGGTCAGCATTGTTGCGGTAGCGATGATGTTAGTATCCTTCAGTCGACTGTATTCGGGGCTGACAAGAACATGACCGCATCTTGTCATATACTTGTAACACTTCTTCGTTGTAATGAGGCAGCAACAAAAACAGGGAACTGAAACAGGTAAGCGCGCATGTCTGGAAAAACCGTCCTGATTGTTGATGACGAAGCCCCGATCCGGGAGATGATTGCAGTTGCGCTGGAAATGGCCGACTACGACTGCCTGGAGGCCGCAGATGCCCGGGAAGCCCATGCCCTGATCGTTGACCGCAAGCCGGACCTGATTCTGCTGGACTGGATGCTGCCGGGAACCAGCGGCGTGGAACTGGCCCGCAGGCTCAAGAAAGACGAGGCCACGGCCGAAATCCCCATCATCATGCTGACCGCCAAGGTCGAGGAAGATAACAAGATTCAGGGTCTGGAAGTGGGTGCGGATGATTACATCACCAAACCGTTTTCGCCCCGGGAACTGGTCGCCCGCCTGAAAGCCGTTTTACGCCGCGCCACCCCGGCCGGTGTCGAATCTCCGATTGATGTGGACGGCCTGACCCTGGATCCTGTTGGTCACCGGGTAACCTCCCCCGCCGGCGCCATAACCATGGGTCCTACCGAGTACCGTCTGTTGCAGTTCTTTATGACCCACCAGGAGCGGGTCTATACACGCTCCCAACTGCTGGACCAGGTCTGGGGCGGCAATGTGTATGTGGAAGAGCGTACTGTTGATGTCCATATCCGGCGCTTGCGCAAAGCCCTCGGAAACCAATACGATCACCTCATCCAGACCGTAAGGGGCACCGGCTACCGGTTCTCCACCAGGACCGCCTAGTGTCCCGTCTGGTTAATTCGTTGATCTACTGAGCCAGTGAGAGCCTTGAGAGCAAGGCGCGGTGGCCAAGGTTTGGTTGTTTTCAAGCACGACACAGCACGGGCATTCATTGCATGCAGTACAAGTGGTCCAGATACCTGCGGGTGATTCTGCTATTCCTGGGAGCTTCCACGCTCGTCGGTTTGATGCTGGGTTACCCCGTTGAGGGACTGCTGGCAGGGCTGCTGATCTATTTGTGCTGGACGCTGATTCAGGCCAGAAAGCTCTACCAGTGGCTGAGCAATCCGGGTGCCGGCCAGCAAGCGCCGGAAAGTATCGGCCTCTGGGGCGACATCTTCGATGGCCTGCACAAACTGCACCGCAACCACCTGCAAGCACAGGACCGCTTGCTGGCGCAGGTAAACCGAATCCAGGAATCCACCAACGCCATGCGGGACGGCGTCATCATGACCGACACCCGGGGCATCCTGGAATGGTGGAACGGTTCAGCAGAGTATCTGCTGGGCCTGAAGCGCAGCACCGATCGTGGCCAGCCCATCCAGAACCTGATCCGCTCACCGGCTTTCAAAGCCTATTTCGACCATCGCGAATATCGCGAACCCCTGGAGCTGAATTCGCCGGCCCGGCCCCATCTGCACCTGCAGATCCAGATGAGCATGTTTGGTAACGACGACAGACTGATCGTGGTCAAGGATGTTACCCGGCTGTTTCAGCTGGAACAGATGCGACGGGACTTCGTCAGCAACGTTTCCCATGAAATGCGCACCCCGCTGACCGTGATCAGTGGTTATCTGGAGACCATGGTCGATAACGCGGATCAGCTGCCAACCCGCTGGCACCGGGCCTTGCACACCATGTCGCAGCAGTCCACCCGGATGGAAGCGCTGATCACCGACCTGCTGCTGCTGTCAAAACTGGAAACCGGTGACCAGAGTGACACCAGCCATGTGGTGGATATTGCCGAAGTGTGCGAGGGCATCTGCCACGACGCCAGAATTCTCAGCGGTGAGGCCCACCATGTTATCTCACTGGATATGGGCGAGCGGCACTTCATCCACGGTGACGAAGACCAGCTTCGCAGCGCCTTTTCCAACCTGATTTTCAACGCGGTCAAGTACACCTCGGCCGGGGGCCAGATCTCGGTAACCTGGACCACAGACCGGGAGGGAGCGCACCTGTCGGTGAAGGACACCGGCATTGGTATCGACCCGGTCCACATACCACGCCTGACAGAGCGCTTTTACCGGGCCGACCCCAGCCGTCACAAGGAAACTGGCGGCACCGGGCTGGGGCTGGCGATCGTCAAGCATGTGCTGCTGAAACACGAAGGTACCCTGGAAATTCATAGTGGTATCGGCGATGGCAGCGAGTTCATCTGCCACTTCCCCCGTGAACGACTGGCGGAGCCGCCGCCGGAGCGCCTAGCCCCGGAAGCGGGCGATGAAATGTGAGAGATCGGCCAGCTTTTCCGGATCTTCATCAACAAACCGCACCACCACACTGACGAAATCCGTATCCTGGCGTTTGTCTACCGCCTGCAGCAGGTGAACATAGCCGTTCAGTCGCGCTACGCGGCCCTCTGCCACCTCCATGTCGACCACAGCCTGGTCGAGAATGCCCGGAAAATCCTGATCACGTTTTGCGATCACCCGAACCTCGGTGAGGCTGATGTCCTTGATAACACACTTCAGGGTACTGTCGGCAAAACGTATAGCCGCTATTGCCACTTTACCGCCCGCCCGCTCCGGTGACCGGGACAAAGGTGCCGCACCTGAGCCGGAATCGGCCGGGGGCGCAGCGTTGCGGGTCAGCAGGTTGGCAGATTCGCGGAACGCCTCAGCTCCGGCCGGGGCTCCCTTGCCGTCACGGGCCATGGTTTCCCGTAACACCGGCCCCATGACCTTGATAATTTTCTTGCTGAGGCCCTCAGGGCTGAAAGGTTTGCCAAGATACTCCGAGACGCCCTCCTGGACCGCCTCAATGACGTGGCTTTTATCACCGCGACTGGTGATCATGACGAACGGCGTCTTCTGATAATGCGGCTGGCTGCGCATCCACTGCAGCAACTCCAGGCCCGACATTTCCGGCATTTCCCAGTCACACAGCACCAGATCAAATCGGGTCTGGGTCAGCAGGTTCTGGGCACGACGCCCGTTCTGGGCCTCCGCCAGTTCAATCACCGGGAACCGCTGACGGATCGTGCGCTTTACCAGATCTCTCACAAAACTGGCGTCATCCACCACCAGTGCCTTGAGTGCTGCCATAACCTGTCCTTCGAATTCTGACTGTTCGCAGAGTGCGATCTGACGCCCTGCAGGGACTGCTGGAACCGGCGCAACATTGCGATATCGCACCTGCATACGAAAGCGACTGTTTATCACGATCCGAAACAGGCTACCATAGGATTTGTGTCACTGACCCGGGCCCGCCGCGTCCATCAGCCGTGTAACGGAGCCCGCCAACCGGGAACTAAGGCGCCGCCCGCCGGTCCCGGTAATCAGTCAGTCCAGCCGGTTACCCATTAGCAAGAGCAGGTTTTTACCACCATGCATAGGTCCAAGTTGTACGTCACGAATGCGCGACGCGCCACCACCCGCGCCAGAAATCCTGTCGCAGCCATTGCCGCACTGGTCGGCCTTGGATTCTTTTTGCCGACCGCCATGGCCAACGAACCGGTGATTACCGCCCCGGATAACTTCGACGAATGCCTTGCCACCATTGGCGATCGCGCTATCGCCGAGGGTGTGTCGCCCGATACCGCCCGCCAGGTACTCGCCGGTGCGGAATTCCTGCCCAGAGTGATCGAGCTGGACCGGCGGCAACCCGAGTTCACCACCACCTTTGCCGACTACGTTGGCCGTCGCGTCAATGAGCAGCGCATCAGCCGCGGCCGTGAGCTGCTTCAGGAACACCGGGAGTTGCTGGCACGGGTTACCCGGGAAACCGGCGTACCACCCGCCTACCTGGTATCGTTCTGGGGGCTGGAAACCAACTTCGGCAGTTACTTCGGAAAAATGCCGGTACCCAGCGCCCTGGCCACCCTGGCCTGCGATCCCCGCCGTGCCACCTACTTCAGCCAGGAGCTGATTTCCGCTCTGAAGATTATAGATGAAGGCGCCGTTCCTGCAGAACAGATGGAAGGCTCCTGGGCCGGAGCCATGGGCCATGTCCAGTTCATGCCATCGGTCTTTCTGCAACATGCGGTCGATGCCGATAACGATGGGCGCCGTGATCTCTGGAACAGTCTGCCGGACGCCATGATGTCGGCCGGCAAGTTCCTGCAGAGCATGGGCTGGGATGGCGAGTATCGCTGGGGTCGTGAAGTGGCCCTGCCCGGCGGGTTTGATTACACCGTCGCCGATGGCGGCTGGCGCCCGCTGGCCGAGTGGCAACAGCTGGGGGTTCGCGATGCCTTTGGTGGCGCCCTGCCCGATGCGAGTATCCGGGCACGTCTGGTTGTCCCTTCCGGCCATCAGGGGCCGGCATTCCTGGCCTACGACAACTTTAATGTGATCATGGGCTGGAATCGCTCCGAGTTCTACGCCATTGCGGTCGGGCATCTGGCCGACCGCATCGCCGGCGCTGGTGATTTCCGGACGTCACCGCCCACAGATGCACCGGCACTGGCCCGCGACGAAGTGGAACTGTTGCAGTCGACCCTTAACGCCAAAGGTTTCGAAGCCGGACGCCCGGACGGTATCATGGGGCCCGCGACCCGCTCGGCCATTCGTCGCTACCAGGCCAGTGAAGGCATGATTGCCGATGGCTACCCCAGCCTCGACCTGCTGCAAAGCCTGGGCATCCAGCCCCGGGCCCTGGAGTCCTGAACCGGGCAGCCGTGAACTGAGACGTCCTGAGCACCGTATCACCTCCGGGATGACCGATGAGCAACCAGGTAAGCAGGTAGTATGGACTCGATTTCTCAGGCGGCACTCGGCGCCGCTCTTGGTGGCGTTGTCGCAGGCAGGGTGTATGGCCGCGCGGCCATAATCGGTGGGGCGGCACTGGCTACGCTACCGGATCTGGATGTGGTCATCAGCTACGGTACGGCCATTGCCAACTACACCTACCACCGTGGCTTCAGTCACTCGCTGCTGGTGCTGGTGCCGGTTGCCATCATTCTGGCCCTGCTGCTGAGCCGTCGTTTCCCGGACCTGTCACGACGACGATGGCTGACGTTTACCCTGCTGATTCTGGTCACCCACCCGTTACTGGATACCCTGACCACCTATGGCACCCAGCTGTTCTGGCCTCTGCTGCCGCCACTGGGCACCAACAGCATTTTCATTATCGACCCTCTTTACACCCTGCCACTGCTGGTCACCATCGTCATTGGTCTGCTTCGGCCGCCCGCTATTGGTGCTCTGGCAGCTGGCCTGACCATCTCCACGCTGTATCTGGGGTGGGCGCTGACGGCACAACAGGTGGTAAGCCAGCGCATGGCTCCGGTACTGGCAGAGGAGGGACTTTCCGGTGCCCCCACCATGATCCAGCCCATGCCGTTCAACACCGTACTCTGGCGGGTAACGGTCATAGCGGAAGATCAGCGTCTGGAAACTGCAGTCAGCGTCTTTGATGGCCTTCAGCCGCCGGTCATCGAGCGCTTTGCCTACCGGCGGGATCTGCTGAATGCCCTGACGGAATTCCCCGAAGGTCGCCGTCTGATCTGGTTTACCGGGGAATTCCTGGATGTTCACATAGTCGCCAACGAGCTGCGGGCCACCGATATCCGACTTGGCGCATCCGTTTACGTTTGTGCTGGCAGAAAGGGCGGGGCCGGGGGCACAGTGGCACCCGGTCACTAGCCGGCAAAGCCCCCGGCCATCCATCCGCTCAGAGGCAGCTGGCGCCCTGTTTCAGCGCCTCAGTGGCCGTGCCCCGGTCCTGTGCCTGTCAAACCTGGCCACCTCCACGTTCGAAGCAGGCTGCCCCGGCTCATGAGACTCGATGGTTTCCTCGCACAGGCTTCCGGGCTGTCACGAAAAGAGGCCCGGCGCGCCATCAACCGCGGCCTGGTTTCTGTCAATGGCAAGAAAGTGCGCAGTGCCTCCCATACCGTCACCACGGACGACCGGGTTGATTTTCAAGACCACAATGCGGGCGACGTGAGTGGTCTGACCCTGGCGCTGCCCAACGAACGCTATCTGATGCTCAACAAACCGGCCGGCATGGTCACCGCGACCACTGATTCAAGCCAGCCCGTGGTTCTGGATCTGCTGCCCCCGGAACTGAAACCGGGCCTGCACCCGGTCGGTCGCCTCGACAAGGACACCACCGGATTGCTGCTGCTGACCACGGACGGGCAGTGGTCCCACCGAATTACCTCACCACGACGGGCCTGTCCGAAAACCTACCGGGTCAGCCTGGCCGAACCGCTGGCCGCAGACGCCCGCCAGCAATTGGAAACAGGCGTGTTACTGAACGGGGAAGCGCGCGAAACGCGGCCGGCACGGGTTGAGCTTATTGATGACAAGACCATCGATCTGACCATCACGGAAGGCCGCTACCACCAGGTCAAACGGATGCTGGCAGCGGTGGGTAATCATGTGGCCGGACTGGATCGCAGACGAATTGGCAATATAAGCCTGGACCCCGGGCTGGCTCCGGGCCAGTACCGGGAACTCACTCCCGAAGAAACGGCAGCGTTCAGTCCGTCTGCTCAAAACGACCAGCCCTGAGATTCTTGCGGACCTTGCCTGCCTCGAAAACCTCACCGTTCATGGCCAGATAGACCCCGGCAGGCAGCAGCTGCACGGCGGACACGGCAAAACCGAGATTGAACACCGCATCGCTGTGCCGCATCCGCGCCGGCTGCATGGCGCCGAACAGAATCACCGTTTTGCCGCTGACCTGAGCCAGGGCTTCTGCAGTCACCGTCATGGTATCAGTGCCGTGGGTTATCAGAATTCGCTGTTCAGCGCAGCCGGCAACCGCACTGACGATGGCGGCACGATCGTCATCCGTGAGCTCCAGGCTGTCCTTGCGAACCAGCCCCGTGATCTCCCAGGGAACGTTAAGGTTCGCTTCGGCGAGTAACTCCGGAAGCAGGCTGTCGCCAATGACAAACTCGCTGTTGGCATCGTGATAGATCTTGTCGATGGTACCGCCGGTGGTGAATATGCGGATCATTGCGTCCTCCTTTCCTGGTCCGGGACTACCGGTCCGCTGGCTTCTGCAGTATCAGTGCCGCCGCGGGTGTCAGGATCGCTGTCACGACGCTCCGGGCCCGCCCTGCTGACCACCGTTTCGGGTTTCACCTGTGCACCGTCCGCTGCCAGGTACAAGGCGTTTTTCTCACGCTCATAGCGTCGGGCAACCTCCGCTACCTGCCCGGAATCACCGTTGGCCAGCCATCGCTTTATCCGGCCCGCGTCACCCATGGGTGAACGGGTTCCCAGCGAATCCAGCAACACCGTGATCACCTCTTTGCCATCCATGGTGGCAATCATCACCAGACAGCGCCCGGCATCGGTCAGGTAGCCGGTTTTGCTCAGACTGACGCCCCAGCTGTCACGGTGCACCAGTGCATTGGTATTACCATAGGACAGACTGTAACGGGGCTTGCGGAAACTGGCGGTGTAGTACCCCATGGTGGAAAAATCCGAAACCATCGGATAGGCCCTGAGGGCATTGGCCAGCCGCACCAGATCCGCAGCACTGGACAGGTTGCCCAGCGAAAGCCCGGTGGGATCAACAAATTCCGTTGCGGTCATGCCGAGCGCGGCGGCCTTGTCGTTCATCGCCTGGACAAATGCATCGTAGCCACCCGGGTGGTGGCGGGCCAGATTGTAGGTGGCAAAATTCTCCGATGACATCAGCGCCAGACGCAGCAGATTGCGACGCTGAAGGGTCGAACCGATCCGGATGCGGGTGTAGGCGTTGGCTTCCGGGGTCACATGCCAGGGCTGGAAGTCCAGCCACTCGTCCATTGACTCCCCGGACTCAAGCACCACCAGCGCCGTCATGAGTTTGGTCAGGGAGGCAATCGGTACCTGGCGATGGGCGTTCTTGTCGAACAGCAGGCTCTGACTTCCCGGCTCTGCCACAGCAGCATTGACCGATGCAAGATTCAGTGGCGCCTGACTGGCAGAGGCCATGGCGGCGGCTCCCACAAGACCTGACACCAGAACGATCCACAGAAAATAACGCTGAGCCATGCAACAGCCACCCTGATTATTGATGAATGAATGACCCGGCCAGGCCACCGCTACCTTGCAAAAGTTTCATCGACAACGGTCGTCAGTACCCCATGGGGCTGACCCAAATCAACCCGCAGGGCCAACAGCCTGTCGTACACTTCCCGACATGATACTCCCAGGCCCGCATTCGAACGAATGTTACTGGACAGAACACACCGGAGGCACACGATGAGCACCCCTTATCCAGATTTGCAGCGCCTGGACGCGCACGCCCGACAATACCCGGATTTTGACCAGTGGCGCCAGGGCTATGGCGTTATTCAGCATCTTCCGGAAACCCAGGAACAGGTCATTGAACTGGCCGGCGAACTGGTAAGACTGGGACTGCAATCTGATCATGGCGGGGTCTACCGCACCATGACGGCACTGGACCGCCTTACCAGTGCCGGACTGTGGCTGGTGGTTCACATGACCTATGCCTGCCGGGTACATCGCGACGGCGGTCCGATGGGCACCCAGGATTTCAAGCACCAGCCGGAGGGACACACCGGCGGCACGCTCAATATGGTACCCGGTTATGCGGCCTATCTGGCCCTCAACAATCTGACCGCCTCCACCCGTGGCTGGATGATGGGCCAGGGCCATTGCGTGGCCGCCATTGACGCCCTCAACGTGCTGCTGGGCAACCTGCATCCGGAACAGGCCGCACGTTACGGCGGCAGTGATGGCCTCAACCACCTGGTCAATGATTTCTATGGTTACCGCCAGGCACCGGATGGCCGCCCGGAGGCGCCACTTGGCAGCCACGTCAACCCTCATACGGCCGGGGGCATTATCGAAGGCGGCTATCTCGGATTTGCCGAACTGCAATACATGCACATGCCCCTGCCTGGTGAGAGCCTGGTGGCCTTCCTGTCTGATGGTGCCGCCGAAGAACAGCGCGGCAGCGACTGGGCGCCACGCTGGTGGCGCGCCCAGGACACCGGGTTACCGTTACCGGTGATGATCGCCAATGGCCGTCGTATCGAACAGCGCACCGAGCTTGGCACCCGGGCCGGACTGGACGGGTTCATGCAGCATCTGTCCCGCTGTGGCTTCGAGCCGTTACGGTTTGACGGCCGCGACCCGGCCGCGTTTCTCTGCACGCTGTTCCGTATGGAAGCACGATTAAAACGCTACGCCAACGATCAGAGCCGCGGTCTGCGCCAGTACCCGTTGCCGATTCCTTACGGTATTGCTGAAACCGTGAAAGGGTTTGGCTTCTACGGGGCCGGCCAGAATGCGGCCCACAACCTGCCGTTACCCGGAAACCCCCGGCTGGATGCCCATGCCCGTGAGCTGTTCAACGAACATGCCGGCAAACTCTGGGTACCGGCCACCGAGCTGGACGAGGCCTGCAAACTGCTGACCCTTCACCAGCGCCAGCAACGGCCACTGGAGCGGGATCACGTCATGGCCACCCGGGCTCCGGAAAGTCCCGCCCTGCCCGACCCGACTCCGCGCCGGGACAGCTGTTCTCCCATGCTGGCGGTGGACGACTTCTTTCAGGAACTGGTCGCCCGCAATCCTGGCCTGCGGCCGCGGGTTGGCAATCCGGACGAACTGGCCAGCAACCGCCTGACCGGCGTCCTCAGCGCCTTGCGGCACCGGGTTATCGACCCGGAAAGCCCACAGGAATCGGTTCATGGCAACGTCATCACTGCCCTGAACGAGGAGGCCGTGGTCTCGGCCTGTCTGGCCAACAAGGCCGGACTCAATCTGGTGGCAAGTTACGAAGCCTTCTGTGTAAAAATGCTGGGGGCCGTTCGCCAGGAGCTGATTTTTGCACGCCACCAGAAGGAAATTGGCCGGCCGGCCAGATGGCTGGGCTTTCCGGTCATTGCCACCTCACACACCTGGGAAAACGGCAAGAACGAGCAGTCCCATCAGGACACCACCTTCTGTGAAGCCCTGCTCGGCGAGATGAATGACGTCATGCGGGTAGTGTTTCCTGCGGACTACAACAGCACCCAGGCTCTGCTGCCGGACATCTACAGCGCCCGGGGCCAGATCAGCTGCATGGTGATCCCGAAGCGGGATCGTCCCTGTGTATTCACCGCAGAGGAAGCCCGTGAGCTGGCGACGGCTGGCGCACAGGTGGTGGATGAGGACGTGTCGGAAGGCGAACCGCTGCTGCTGGTCGCGTGCGGCGCCTATCAACTGTCCGAGCTG
>NZ_CAXBDN010000088.1:0-15078 GCF_963974375.1 uncultured Marinobacter sp. | reverse complement strand
CTTAAGCCCTGGCCTTTTTCTGTTCTTCGGTCAGGCCATAGTCTTCGGCCAGGGTGCCCTTTTCGGTGGGGTCTTTCTTGGGGGCGTAATCCCTTGGCGGCTCCTGACCTGAGGAATCATCGCCCGAACTGGTTGCGAGGCGGGCGCGGGCCTGCTGCTGTTCCAGTTCCTGCAGCCAGTCTTCATCACTGGCCAGTCGGTTTGCACCGCGTGCCATGTGCTGGTTTACATCGCGGAAAGCGTCAGTGAACCGGCGCAACAGGTTGGCGGATTCCATAAAGTGCTCGTTCACCTGCGCCTGATAGCGGGTATATTCGCTGCGGAGTTCGTCGATTTGCTGTTCGGCACGACGCTGACGCAGGGACGAACCCTGGTTGGTGCGGCCAATCACAATGCCCACAATCACGCCTACGGCCAATGCCGCGACCACTGCCAGAATCAGGTTTGTCATAGATCGTTATCCTGTCGGAAGTCTTTATAGCTTACAGTACGTCTTGCTCATGGAACATTCAGTTCGCTGTACTATTTATTTACCGTACTTTTTAACAACAGTACTTTTTGACCAGACTGCTTTTTATTCGCAGTACCTTTTGCCAGTAACACTTTCAGTTCGTATTACTTCTGCGCGAAGCGTCAGGGTACCAGTATAACCCTTGAGTGCCACCTGTGCCCATGGCCCGTTGCCTTATTGCCGTAACCTTCTGGCATGCCCTTGAGCCATGGCGAAAACGAACGAAATCGGCGACAATACGCGCCCGGTTTTTATCCTCTGATACGGGAAGCCCTTTGATGACCCCCTGGGAACGTTACCAGCAAGACCTGCAGCGCCCGGACTTTATGAAAGATCCGGCTCAGGAAGACGCCGTGCGTCGCCTGCAGGCGCTCTATGACAAACTGGTTGACGCTGAAAATAAGCGCACCAGGGCACTGACCAAATTCCGCCTGAAGATTCGAAAAGGGCGCGAGGATCCGGTCAAGGGTCTCTACTTCTGGGGTGGCGTGGGCCGGGGTAAAACCTACCTGATGGATACCTTCTTCGAGTCCCTGCCTTTTGACCGCAAGATGCGGGTGCATTTTCACCGTTTCATGCAGCGGGTTCACAGTGAGCTGAAAAGCCTGAAGGGTGAGAAAAATCCGCTGGAACTGGTGGCCGCCCGATTCGCCAGTGAAGCCCGGGTTATCTGTTTTGATGAGTTTTTCGTGTCCGATATCGGCGATGCGATGATTCTGGCTACCCTTATGGACGGACTGTTTGGCCGTGGCGTAACCCTGGTCTGCACCTCCAACATCGTGCCTGACGGCCTTTACAAGGATGGCCTGCAACGGGCCCGGTTCCTGCCTGCCATTGAGCTGGTCAAAAGACACACCGATGTGGTGAATGTGGACGGTGGTGTGGACTACCGGTTGCGCACCCTGGAACAGGCTGAACTGTATCATTCGCCGCTGGATGAACAGGCGGATGTCAGCCTGAAAAAAAGTTACGACGCCCTGGCTCTGGAGGCAGGCAGTCATGGCCTCAATCTCAAGATCAACGGCCGCAAACTGCAGGCCCGGGCCCACGCCGACGATGTGGTCTGGTTTGATTTCCGCGAATTGTGCGACGGCCCCCGCAGCCAGAACGACTACATCGAACTGGCCAGGGAATTCCACGCCATTATCGTCAGCAATGTCCCGGTTCTGGGTAAGGACAAGGACGATCAGGCCCGTCGCTTCGTGAACATGATTGACGAGTTCTACGATCGCAATGTGAAAGTCATCATCTCGGCGGCGGCACCCATAACAGAGCTGTACGCCGGCGGCCGCCTGAGCTTCGAATTCGAACGCACGGAGTCCCGGCTGCTGGAGATGCAGTCCCAGGAATATCTGGAAGCGCCGCATAAGGCGTGATCTTGCCCCTGTACGCCTGCGCCTATGCCCGTTCAGCCTGAGCCTGACCCCCGTTCGCCCTGAGCCTGTCGAAGGGAGTTGGACTCGGTGACCGACCCTTCGACAGGCTCAGGGTGAACGGAACAGAACTATGTAGTTTCCGCAAGTCCTGAACCTAACCCTAACCCCCCGTTCGCCCTGACCCTGAGCCTGTCGAAGGGTCGAAGGGCGTGGACTCGGTGACCGCGCCCTTCGACAGGCTCAGGCCGAACGGAGCTGGTAACTTCTCAGGAAAGTAAGTACCCGCTACTCCCCATACCCCGGCATCAGCTCTTCTTCTGACGCAGAAGCCAGCTGCAGCAATATGCCGGGGTCCCGTCTGTCCTCTACCTGGTCCCGGTACTGCTGATCGTAATACCGCAGGTTGTTGAAGCGGATCATGCTGCGGATTTCTTCGATGTATTCCTGGCCACGCTCCGAATAGCCAATCAGTCCGGCCGCAAGTTCGGTACCGGTGGGACTGCGGTTCTGTCTGCGGGCCTGCTCCCGCAGGTCCCTTACCTTCTGATAGGTTGGGTGGCGATTCAGGTTCTGCATGTAGGAGCGCACGGAATGATACGGCGACTCGAACCGGGCGACCTCGTAGCTGGCGCCGTCCGGACGGCCAAGGGGAACCAGGCCGCAGCCCGGCGAGAAACACCATTGCCCGAACAGGTTGTTGCCATCCCGGGCAAAGCGGGAGGTACCCCAGGCGGACTCATTGGCAGCCTGGGCCAGGACCAGTGAGGGTGGCAGGGTATCCAGCCGTTTCAGCAGGCGGGCAAACATCTGTTCGCTGCCGGTGTCCTCATCAACCCGCAGACGTTCGGCCTGCCGGGCCAGCCACAGCTCTTCATCGGCCGTCAGTTCCGCTTTTTGGGACAGGGCAATCAGGTGCTCCCGCTGTAACAGTATCCGGGCGTTGACCACCACGGCCCGGGTGTACAGGTAGGAGAAGAACGCGGCTTTTTTCTCCGTGACGTCGTAGTAGGCATCAAAATCCGGAAGCCTGCCCAGGGCCCATCGTGGTACGGCAGGCAAGGTGCTCAGCTCGATATCATCCATGTCATCATCGGAATCGGGGAGGGGTGCGGGGGTATGGAGTGAGCCCCAGAGCGCGATCAGTATCAGCGGGGTGATAAGCAGCAGGCTGCGTACAGCAACAGACATGCGTGGCCTCGTCGTCGGTGGTTACATGGACAAAGGCCCCGCAAAATACGGGGCCTTCGATCATTTTACCAGCCTATACGACGGCTTTACTGTATGGGTTTGTATCAGAAGAAAATCTTCATGCCCACCAGTACGCCCTCGTCCAGATTGATGTCGCCGCGGACGTTCTCGAGGTCGGTGTTGATGTAGCGGTAACCGGCAAAGATTTCCGCATTGCGAATAACACGGTAATTGACCCGGGCTTCGATGTTGGTGAGATCATCGGAGTCACCAAAGGACAGGATGCTCGGGGCGTAGTGGGCGCTGCCGGTGAAGGACAGGCCCGGTACCGTCGGAAGATTAATGGTGGCAAAGCCACCCAGCCCGACTGCGCCGCCGTCTGCCTGGCTCTGGTCCCAGACCAGTCCACGGAAGCCGATACCGGCGGTGGTCGGCAGGTTGCCCAGTGCGGTGCGGCCCTGGGCGTGGAAATCTGCGTTCACCAGGTGGCGGCGGCCTTCATGGTAGGTGTAGCCAGCGCCCAGCTGGAGATCTGAACGGCTGTCGAAGAAGTTGACCTGTCCTTTGACGGAGTCGTTGGTGAGGCTGAGGTCAAAATCTGCAGCAGAAGCGGGAGCCACTGAAAAGGCCAGTGCGGCGGCCAGTGGCAATGCTGTGGCAGAAGTCCGTGTGAACATCATAAGGATACCCCTGAAGGTTGTTGCGTTATTCGCTGGTTCGAATTCGGTGCATGGTACCCGGGTGGTGGCGGCGCCTCAACTTAACATCCGGTTATGCATATTGTGGGTACATCAAAACTATTAACGCTTAATGCTGCGTCTTCTCAATGGCATCAATCAGGTCATCCTCAGATACCGGCGCTGCGGACGGTATGCGGTAGTCTTCGCTGGCCCAGGCGCCGAGGTCGATCAGGCGGCAGCGGTCGGAGCAGAATGGGCGGTAGGTGTTGGCTTCGATCCATTCGACAGGCTTTTTGCAGGTGGGGCAGTTCACGATCATCAGTACGGTTTCCGGTTCAGAGCTGAAGATGTTGCAGAAGTTAAAGCGGCATCGTGGCCAGAGTGTGTCACGACTGAGGCTCCAGGTTGTCTGCATCACAGTATTGTTCCAGAACTGCCCGCAGCATGTCGAGATTGACAGGCTTGGCGACAAAGGCATCCATGCCCGCCTGCAGGCTGCGTTCTTCATCCTGTTCCATGGCGCTGGCGGTCAACGCGACCACCGGCGTGTGCTTGCTGCTGCCGCTGCGGGCCTCCCAGACTCTTAATTGGCGAGTGGCTTCAAAGCCGTCCACCTCGGGCATCATGCAGTCCATGAAGATCAGATCGAAATCCCGGCTTTTCCAGATATCGGCGGCTGATCGGCCATCGTTGGCGGTGGCCACCTGACAGCCGAGTTTTTCCAGTAGCCGTTTGGTGAGGGCCCGGTTTACCGGGTTGTCTTCCACCAGCAGGACATCCATGGGACCGCAGGGCAGTGATCGGGGTTCCGTGGTTTCTGTGTTCTCCTGCAGGGAAAAACGCGTAAGAAAGTGGCGCTCGCCGGCGTCGGCGTCGGCGAACAGCTGGCTCAGCAGCGGCGTAAGCCGCGATTCCCTGAGGGATTTGCTGAGAAAAGCGTCGGCGCCGGCGTTGCGAAAATGTTCACCATCGCCCCGTTGCGGGTTGGCGGAGAGTACCAATAACCGGACGTTTTGCCAGCCGGGTGTGTCGCGAATCTGGCGGCACAGCAGGTCGCTGTCCATATCCGGTATGAATCCGTCCAGCACAACGGCATCAAACGGTGCGTTATTCTCCTGGGCCTGTTGCAGCGCGGTCAGGGCTTCGGCCGCTGAGCGCACCGCCTCGATGGCAACGTCCGAACGGGCCAGCATTTCCAGGGTGATTTTGCGGGACAGGGCATAGGAGTCCACCACCAGAATCCGGCGACCCCGTATCGGGTGCATGGGGGGCTGGCTTCTGGCAGAGCGGCTGGTGGGCTCCGGCAGGGTCAGCTCAACCCAAAAGGTGGAACCTTTGCCCGGAGCGCTGTCCACATCCAGTGTTCCGTTCATCAGGCTGACCAGTTGCCGGCAGATGGTCAGCCCCAGGCCGGTCCCGGGGAGCTGGCGACGGGATTTGGGGCCCAGCTGAACGTAGGGTTCGAAGATCAGCGGCAGGTCCCGGGCACTGATTCCCACACCGGTATCTTCCACAGACAGCCGTAACCGGCTGAGGCCGGCCTCCCGCCCCATCATTTCGACACTGACCAGGACATGGCCGGAGTCGGTAAAGCGTATGGCGTTGGAAGTCAGATTCAGCAATATCTGGCGCAGGCGTACCGGATCGCCGATCAGCTCGGCCGGCAGTTTGTCATCCACCCGTAACTCGAGGGCCAGGTTTTTCTCCCGGGCTCTCGGGCCCAGCATATGGATCATGTCGTTCAGTGTGTCCCGCAGGTCGAAGCTGATGGCGTCCAGCTCCAGTCTGCCGGCTTCCATGATCGAGATATCCAGCAGGTCGTCAATAATGGACGATAGTCCCTCCGCCGCGTTAAGCAGGGTGTTGATGTAATCGGACTGCTCCTGGTCCAGGGTGGTGTCCTGCAGCAGGCTGGCATAGCCGAGTACCGACTGCAGCGGAATCCGCAGTTCATGACTGACGTTGGCCAGGAACAGGTTTTTGGCGTGGTTGGCCCGGATGGCTTCGTCCCGTTCGTCCCGGGAGCGCAGGGTGTTCTGGCGCAGGTCCCGGGTTTCCTCCAGCAGGCGTTGCCGCATCTGGTTCAGGGCCTGCTCCATTTCACTGAGCTCATCGGCCTTTCGGGGTGTCCGGCGTTTCAGCGCAAGGGGTTCAATCAGGGCGTCGAGGTTCAGGCGGGTGGCATAGTCGGCCATGGTTTCCAGGTGCCGAGACAGGGTGAGCCGGACAATCAGCAGCAACCCGAGCGTGCCCAGCATCACCACCAGTGACTGAAACAGCAGCAACACCATGGCCCGTTCCAGCAGTTCGTCGCGGATCATATCTTCCGAGGAGTTCAGCATCAGCTGACCCACCACCGGAGAGCCGGTAATGCCGGCAGTGTCGGCCACCAGCCGGCGCTCGTGGCTGAGGACGTCGCCGTCCGGGTACTCGCCCACACTGAACTCCCGGCCGTCCGGGGTGGTAATTCGGGCGTGTTGTACAACCTCAAAGGCAAGCAGGTCGGCAAGGGTATCTGCCACACCCTTGTCGTCCATCAGCCACAATTGCTGGCTTAGATTGCCGGCGATGATGTCACCGGTTTTTTCCTGGATATTGCGAAGATCCGACAATCGCCGGTCGGATTCGCCGATCAGCTGCAGTCCCGTCGCAATCAGCGAAAGGCACAGACTGAACAGCAGTACATAGACCAGCAGGCGTGCCGCCAGGGGGCGGACACCAAGAAACTGGCTGGCCGATGACAACAGACTGGATAGCGACAAAGCACCTGATCCCTGTGAAACTGAATTCCAATTGGCAGTTTAACAGACCGTAATGATAACCACACCGTCCTCATTGAAGCTGAACCGGATGTTCAGGTCATAAAGATGAGCGCCGTATATCCGATCTTCGTCCTGTCGACCCCGCCGGAAGGAGGGTCTGGGGTCGTAACTGGTGATGTCTTCAATCAGGCCCCTGAGGTCAGGATAGTTCTCCTCCGGTAACCCGGCAAGCTGAGCCAGGGCGTCGTCAGTGAAGGTCACCGGGAGCCGCTCGGGGGCTTCGTTTCCGGCCCAGCCGATGCTTGCGTCGGGGATGGCATCGGCGAAGGGCAGGTAGGGTTTGATGTCCAGCACCGGGGTGCCTTCGATAAGGTCGTGATCACGGATGCGCAGGATAAGTTGCCCGTCGCGGCGCACCAGGCCCTCATTGCGAACCACCGACAGCCCCAGGCTGTTTGGCCGGAAGGGCGAACGACTGGCGAATACGCCCATTTTGCGGTTGCCGCCCAGGCGTGGTGGCCGGATGACCGGACGCCATTCCGCCCTTACCGCCTGATGGAACTGGAAGGTGAGCCACAGATGGCTGCAGGTCTCCAGGCCACGGAATGCGTCTTCCCGGTCAAACGGCGGCTGTATCACCAGATCCGCCCAGGCGTTCCGGGTCAGCCCCGGTTGTCGCGGCACGCCGAACTTGTCCTGAAAGCAGGACCGGGTGATGGCAATGGGGGTCAGGGTCAGTGCTTCGCTGGCCGGTTTTGCGGGGTGTCGGGGCATTAACGGTTTCTCAGTTCGCCGGAGAAGAACATTTCAACGCGCAGCAACAGCGAGAAGCGATCCTTGAAGCTTTCATCCCGGGGGAATTCCAGTGCAGGGATGACTTCGCCATAAAGCCAGTCTGAGTGCAGCCGGCGCCGCCAGGTGACATCCGCGATAAACGATGTCGCCTGCCAGTTGGGTTTGCTTCTGCCGAACACACCAAGGCGAGGATTCACCTCATTGCGATTACCGATCCGTTTGAAGAAATTGACGGTTTGAAACAGCTCGAACTGCCGGTCTTTATGGACCCAGACCGCCTCCGAAGCACTCAGAAAAGTCCAGCCCCGGGGCAGCCCCAGGGAAACCCCAAGCCAGGTACTCTCCCCCCAGCCGTCGCGATGGAAGTAATAGAAGCGCTGGTCCAGCAACAGGCGCCAGTTTTCATCCAGATCCCAGCGGCCCTTTGCGGTCGCGCGCCAGAAGGCATCCGGTGGGGTGCGCAGGCGGACGCCTAAATCGTTACTCAGATTAATGGTGTCGGTCAGATCAGACAGAAAGCGAAACGCCCCGGTCGCACTGGTGTCGGACCTGTCGTCGCTGGTCAGCTGGCGGTCCCGGCGTCGCTCATCCAGAGGGATCAGTTCTTCACTCTCACTTTCCACGATGACCCGCATCCGCTCCTGGGCGGTTGGTACGTCGAGCCGGAACCGGGCCTCTGGCTTGAAGCTTGCGAGCCTGCTGGTGCGGGTTTCTGCGGCAAATCCGAGGCGCAGGTAACTTTCATTGTTGGGGGCTGCCCGCAGGCTGCCGGAAAGCGTACGGTCGGCCCATTCGCCAAGACTCTGAACGCGTTCCGACTGAACTTGCTGCTGTCCGAGTACCCAGTTGGAGAAACTCATCCAGTAGGAGTCTTGTGGCTCCAGCCAGTACTCATCCGGGGTAAAGGTATAAAATTCCGGGGGCAGTGCTTCTACCGACAGCAAGTCCTGGACGGCAGGCTGGCCGAGCGTGGAGGTAACCGTCAGCGCAAGCCCTGCGCCCACCAGAGCCTTCTTCCAGCCGGGCAATGTTGTGCTTCCATTCACCTGGTCACCTTGGGCATACAAGTGTTTTCCTGACGTGATAACAAGGGGCCGGCTGGCTGAGCGAGTGGCGAGCCAATTGAAAACCTGATTGAACAATCGAGCGGCTGACGGATGATCGTCGAGAGGAACGGTCAGCCTTGTGCCAGTTTTAGCAGGCGATCATGCAACTCGTCCACCTGCTGTTTCACCTGATCCAGCGGCTGATCGTTCTGAATGACCTCATGAGCCCGGCTGAGGCGATGTTCCCGGGGCATCTGTGCGGCAATAATGCGCTCAACCTGATCCCTCGGGTTATCATCGCGGCTCATGGTGCGCTCGATCTGGGTTTCCACTGGCACATCCACCACAATGGCGCGCCTAGCCAGGGTATGCTGGTCGGTTTCCAGCAGCAGTGGCGAGACCAGCAGCACGTAGGGCAGGTCATAGCCTTCGGGCTTCAGCTGGCGCGCCAGTTCGTTCCGGATTACCGGGTGCAGCAAGCCTTCAAGCCACTCGCGCTGTTCCGGGTCCTTGAAGACAATAGTGCGCAGGGCGGCCCGGTCCAGAGTGCCGTCTGCCAACAGAATATCTTCACCAAAGTGGGAAGCGATCTCTGCCAGCGCGGGCGATCCCGGCTCCACCACTTCCCGGGCGACATTATCCGCGTCAACCCAGTGCACGCCCAGATCACCAAACATCTTTGCGACCGTAGACTTACCGCTGCCAATACCACCTGTAAGACCGAAAACCACCGGCTTTGTCATTGTACTGCCTCAAAATTTGCCATCGAACTCCCGGGCCCATTCACCCTGAGCCCTGAGCCTGCCGAAGGGTCGAAGGGTCCCGTTCGCCCTGAGCTCGTCGAAGGGTGATGTTGCCCGTGGCTAACCAGTTTTTAGAAACCCAGCCACGCATTCCAGCCGGCGAGTATTTCATCTCCGAACCACAGGGACAAGAGCCCGGCGGCGGCAAGGTAGGGGCCAAAGGGAATCGGCACGTCGCGGCCATGGCGCCGGATAACCATCAGGGCAATGCCCACAGTAGCTCCGACCAGTGAAGACAGCAGTACAACCGCTGGCAATAACTGCCAGCCCAGCCAGGCCCCAAGCGCCGCCAGCAGCTTGAAATCCCCATGGCCCATGCCTTCCTTGCCGGTGACCAGCTTGAACAGCCAGTAAACGGACCACAACGCCAGATAACCGGCCACTGCACCCCAGAAGGCACTGGCAAAATCCGTCAGCAGACCAAAATAGTTGAGCACCAGCCCCAGCCACATCAGGGGCAGGGTGATGCTGTCTGGCAGCAGCTGACTGTCGAAATCGATCATGGTCAGCGCCACCAGGCTCCAGACCAGAACCAGAGCCCACAAGGCAGCCACCGACGGCCCCAGCAGCCACACCGTCACCACCGAAAACAATGCAGTTACAGCTTCGATCAACGGGTAGCGGAGCGAGATCCGGGCTTTGCAGGCACTGCATTTGCCACCCAGCACCAGATAACTGATGACCGGAATATTCTCCCGGGCCCGAATGCCGTGACCGCAGGATGGGCAAGTGGACGCCGGGGTGGACAGGGTTATACGGGTTTCCGTGCTGCGCTGGTCCTCCGGAACTTCAAGGAATGACTCGCACTGGGCTCGCCATTCCTGGTGCATCATCTTCGGTAGACGCAGTATGACCACGTTCAGGAAGCTGCCGATGCAGAGAGAGACGAAAACAACGACCAGGTAAAGCAGCCACGGTGTGGAGAGGAGGGCGTCGATAAATGCCATTTTTGACCTTGTTATTTGTTTCTCGAGTCCTTCGGCCCTTCGACAGGCTCAGGGTTCAGGGTCAGGACGAACGGATTCTTGACTGTTCGAGAGGCTTGCAGTTCAAGGTGAACCATCCTTCGACAGGCTCAGGATGACCGGATTATCGAGGGGCTCAGAGCACGTTCGCTCTGAGCCCGTCCAAGGGCGGTGAGTTCAAAGACTGATGGGAGCACGGAACACCCCTCCAGCCAGTAAATCAGCCAACCACCTGCCCCATCTGGAAGATCGGCAGATACATGGCAATAATAAGACCACCCACCAGAACACCCAGCACTGACATGATCATGGGCTCCATCAGGGCGGTAAGGTTATCAACCATATCATCCACCACGGCCTCGTAATGGGTGGCGACCTTTTCCAGCATCTCGTCAAGGTTACCGGACTCTTCACCAATGGCGGTCAATTGCACGGCCATAACCGGAAAGACATCCACTTGCTTCATGGCAGCCTGCAGCTGCGTACCGGCGGACACCTCTTCCTTGATCTTCATGATGGCATCGCGGTAGACAGCGTTACCGGTAGCGCCGGCCACCGAGTCCAGTGCGTCCACCAGGGGAACACCAGAGGCAAAGGTGGTCGAGAGTACCCGACCGAATTTTGCCACTGCAGATTTGTCGATAATTTCGCCGACAACGGGCAGTTTCAGTACGTATTTGTCCACAATGTCAGAAAACTTCAATGATCGGCGTTTGGCTTCTTTAAACAGGTAAATGAAGCCGATAATGCCGATAAGAACGACAAACCACCACTTTTGCATCCATTCCGACAACCTGACGACGAACTGAGTGAACACTGGCAACTCGGCACCAAATCCCTGGAACAGGGCCTCAAACTGCGGCACTACTTTCACCAGCAGAATCGCTGTCACAACAATGGCCACGACAATAACGGCAATCGGATAGGTCATTGCCTTCTTGACCTTTTTCTTCAACAGCTCTGTTTTTTCAAGGTAAGTCGCAATGCGGTCCAGCATGTGCTCAAGTGCGCCTGCCTTCTCGCCAGAATCCACCAGGTTGCAGTACAGATCATTAAAGTACTTGGGATGACGCCGAAGCGCGCCCGCAAAGCTGGTGCCCGCTGCAACGTCATTGCGGATTGCTACAACCAGTTCCTGCAAGCCTCTGTTTTCAAGGCCATCAGAAACAATGTCAAAGCTCTGAACCAGTGGCACACCCGCCTTCATCATGGTCGCCAGTTGCCGGGTAAACATGGCGATGTCAAAAGGCGTAATTTTCTTGCTGCCACCAAACAGCGGCTTGGGCTTTTTCTTGACCTTGCTGGGCAGCACACCCTGCTTGCGCAACTGGGCCTTTACAAGAGCCAGGCTGGTGCCGGAGATCTCGCCCTTGGTCTTGTTGCCCTTGCGGTCTTTGCCTTCCCAGACAAATGCCTGAAGCTTATCTGCCTTTTCTGCCATGCTTAATCCTTGGTAACTCGGTTGGCTTCCTCAAGACTGGTCATCCCCTCAATCACTTTGCGGAGGGCGGACTGACGCAGGTTTCGGAAACCTTCTTTCTGGGCCTCGCGGGCAATCTGCAGCGAGCTGGCTTCTTCCATAATCATATTGGCGATGGAGTCGGTGACCTTCACCACTTCGTAAATACCGACACGCCCCTTGTATCCACCCATGCATTTATCACAGCCCTTGGGTGTGTACAACGTGAAGCCAGTTTCAATTTGTTCTTCTGTGAACCCTTCCTTCAAAAGGACGTCTTTCGGCACCTCGAACGGCTGTTTGCAGGAACACAGTCGACGTGCAAGACGCTGGGCAATGATCAGGCTGACGGAGGTAGCGATGTTGAACGCAGGTACCCCCATGTTCATCATCCGGGTGAGGGTTTCCGCGGCACTGTTGGTGTGCAGGGTAGAAAGAACCAGGTGGCCGGTCTGAGCCGCCTTGATGGCGATGTTGGCGGTTTCCAGATCGCGGATCTCACCCACCATGATCACGTCCGGGTCCTGGCGCAGGAACGCGCGCAGCGCTTCGGCAAAGCCCAGGCCGACCCGGTTATTGACATTCACCTGGTTAACGCCTTCCAGGTTGATTTCAGCCGGGTCTTCCGCTGTAGAGATGTTGATCTCGGTGGTGTTCAGGATATTCAGGCCGGTATAGAGCGAGACCGTTTTACCGGAACCGGTGGGGCCGGTGACCAGAATCATCCCCTGTGGTTGTTTGAGCGCATCCATATACAGCTGTTTCTGGTCTTCCTCATAGCCCAGGGCATCAATACCCATCTGGGCCTGACTGGGGTCCAGAATCCGCATGACGATCTTCTCGCCCCAAAGGGTAGGCAAGGTGTTCACCCGGAAATCGATGGCCTTGGTTTTGGACAGCTTCATCTTGATCCGGCCATCCTGGGGCACCCGGCGCTCGGAAATGTCCAGCTGGGACATGATCTTGATGCGGGCTGCGATCTTTGGCGCCAGCTTTATAGAGGGCTTGGATACTTCTTTCAGAATGCCATCGGTGCGGTAACGAACCCGGTACACTTTTTCATAGGGCTCAAAATGCACGTCTGAAGCGCCACCACGAATGGCATCCAGCAATATTTTGTTCACATACTTGACGATGGGAGCATCGTCCACATCCGTTGTGGTAACGGCGTTATCATCCTCCTGGTCGCCACCCTCTGTCTCGACGCCTTCCAGATCGGCATCATCCAGATTCCCCATGGTGTCATCGTGGGACTCCAGATATCTATCGATCATGACCCGCAGACTTGCGTCATCCACCAGAATGGCGTCTGTACTCAGGCCGGTATTGAACTTGATTTCGTCCAGGGCCTGAATATTGGTGGGGTCAGACACGGCAATAAACAAACGATTGCCCCGTTTATACAGAGGCAGAGCGTTGTGCTTGCGGACGAGCTTTTCGTCCACCACTTTGTCCGGGAGCATTTCCGGCACAAAGCTGCTCAGATCCAGAACCGAAACCCCGAACTCCATCGCTGCCGCAAACGCCAGTTTCCGGCTATCCGCCAGATTGTTCTGAACCAGGTAGGTGATCAGCGGGATGCGGTCGTTGGCGGCCTGGAGGTAGGCGTCTTTGGCGACGCTTTCGTCCAGCAAACCGTCTTCAACAAAACGGCGGGCCAGTCCGGTGAGGGTTACGTTGCTTTTATTGGTTGCCATAAACGGTGAACTTTAGTCCGTAAGCTGCTGACAGGCATCGGTGAAACCTGTGTAAAGAGATGCCACAGAGTTTAGATGGCCCGCCGGGTATTGGAAAGCCCGGTAACCGTCCAATTGGGCCAGGGTTGACTGTGATCACGATCCACGAGTGACGTGATGCGTCACTTTCGGGCCGCTTTGGACAGTGACGCTGTTTGTGAGACAAGTCAAAGAGTGTAGGCGTTGCTGCATTAAGATGCTGAAAAAGCGGTACAAAAACCCAATTTGAGAAAGCTGGCACAGGGAGTGCATTCTCAGACTCAGGCTCAAACCGGTTCGGGGGCAAGACTCCACCGGCCCCGGAGCTTCGGCATCACACAACAATCGTTGAGGTTACACTGATGAAAGAATTCAAAATGAACCACGCCCAGAAGGGCTTCACGCTGATCGAATTGATGATCGTTGTTGCGATCATAGGTATCTTGGCAGCTATCGCCATTCCCCAGTATCAGGATTACATTGCGCGATCGCAGGTCAATCGCGTGATGGCTGAAGCAGGAACTCTTCGCACGACTGTTGAAGATTGTATTTTAAATGGTCGAACAGTCCTTGGTACTGCAGCAGGGCAATGTAATCCTAGCGCTACCGGCTCTAATCTTTTGGTTGGTGCTGTACAAGCCGGCCCTGCATTGCCAGCTGGCACAGGGGTTCCTCAGCTGCCTGATCCGTTAGTCGCAACCTCTGCTATTACAGCGACCTTTGGGAATAATGCTGCAGCAGTTTTAACAGCTGGTCCGAGCACTTTGGTATGGACGCGTACTGTCGACGGCACATGGGCATGTACCTCTAATGTCCCTACTCAATACTTGCCTAACGGTTGTGCAGCAGCAGCGGCGCCATAAAGCTGGATCTGGGCAGTGTCTGAAAATTAGACCTTTGTGGGTTTAAAAGAGTCACAAGACCTCGAATGGACTTCGGGGTTTTGTGGTTATAAAAATAAGTATTTTATTATGGTTTGTCTCAATACCTTTATCTAGTTAGAGCTCAATGAAGTGTTTTATTTTTGACCCATAAATAAATACTTGTGGTTTTGAATTTTCCTCGAAACCTCAGATAAGTGAGGTCCAGGTTCAGCTGAGGAAAAATCAATATATAAATGATGATTTTTCTTCGTGTTGGTCCAATAATTGCGTTTTTCTTGGAACCCAATTTCTGAGAAATCTAGCATGCTTAGAAACGCCCAAGGCTTTACCCTTATCGAACTGATGATTGTGGTTGCTATCGTCGGCATACTTGCAGCCATTTCCATACCGTTATATCAGGGGTATTTAGTTAATTCCCAACTAAACCGGACACTTGGTGAGTTGGGAGCTTATCGGTCAGCCTTTGAGGTTAGCCTAAGCGAATCCAGTGCCCCGGATAATGAAGCGTTGGGCTATGTGCCTTCTTCACTGACAAACGGCGCTGCCATAATAAATATTGGTGTGGTGAATCCTGACGGATCTGGTCATCTCGAGGTGACCATGGGCGGCACAGCCCACCCAAATTTGACAGGTGTTGTTATCCGCTATGAACGAACCAGTACTGGGGCTTGGTCCTGCGTCATCGATCGTTCTGCAGCCTCGCTTTGGAATCCAAGTTACAGCCCGGGGCATTGTCTGGTACTTTAACCACCGATAAGTGCAGGTCCAAATGCAACCTCTGGCACCCCTCTGGGACAGAAGGAACCTTTCGGGACGCTGCGTCAGTCAGGGTTAGACATCGTCAACAGTCTTTCAAAAGCCGGCTTCACTTTCAGGTGCAGCTGAATGCTGTTG
>NZ_CAXBDN010000087.1:0-15223 GCF_963974375.1 uncultured Marinobacter sp. | reverse complement strand
CTTTTGAAAAGATTACTCAGTCGTGGGCAGTTACACAATTTGGTTTACAGGCTCCATTTCGTAACTATGCGAACTTTCAGGGGCGGGCAACTCGCACCCAGTACTGGATGTTTATTCTGTTTTATCTGATTGCTTACGTCATTCTGAGTATTGTTGATGGGCTTCTCGGTTTTCCAGTGCTCACTGCACTATTTTCACTTGTTTTACTTGTGCCCAGCATTGCCTATGCAACCCGCCGATTGCATGATACAGGTCGATCTGGTTGGTGGCAGCTCATCGTCCTGGTTCCGTTGATTGGAGCGATTGTTCTGATTGTCTTCCTGGCTATGCCAACCACGACTGATGAGAGATTCGGTGCACCAGTCAATGCATAACTATTACGTGGAACACTAAAGGTATGACCGATTCTACAGTGAGTACTGTCTCGCCTGCCGGCCTGGAAAGCGAAAAGGGCAAAGTGACACTTGTTTACGCCCTTCAGGCGATTGGCTTCGTGGTTGGGCTGACGTTCATCGCAGGCGTGATTGTGAATTACATCCAGCGTAATGAGTTGCAGGGAGATCTTGCGAAAAGCCATTTCCGGTGGCAGATTCGCACCTTCTGGTTCAGCTTGCTCTGGGTAATAATCGGGTCGCTACTTGCGATCGTGTTTGTGGGTTACATTGTTATAGTCGCCAACCTGATCTGGACTCTGTACAGGGTCATCAAGGGATGGATTCGGTTGAATAACAACCAGGCGATGTACCGGTAAATGCAAGCAATTGAAAACCCAGCGGAATGGTTGGGTTTTCAAGCCTCATCATTAATTTGGATCCGTGCAATCCTTCTTTGATTTCTATCTGCTCAGGCTCTGCCCGGTGGGCAGAATCGTTTCTGTCGCGGTTGCGCTGCCACAACCCTGGCCGAAGCGCCCTTTCAAGTCCGGGGCAATTTGCGCCATACTCAGTCGCAGCGGGCTTTCTGGCCCTGCCCCGTTAACGGACAAGGAACACCTGTGGCAGCAGTTCAGCTGAAAGACCGCCTGCAGGCGGTAGAAAACTGGATTCTTTTCAACCCGGATCCACCCAGGCGCTGGCCCTGGACCTGGTTGTATAAAATCGGCCGTACCCTGTACGCGGTGTTTCGTGATCTGGCGCGGGGGCAGCTGACGCTCCATGCCATGAGCCTGGTTTACACCACGCTGCTGAGCATAGTGCCTTTACTGGCGCTCAGCTTTTCGGTGCTCAAGGCCCTTGATGTGCACCAGCGGATGGAGCCGTTTCTGTATCAGTTTCTGCAGCCCCTGGGGCCTCAGGGTGCCCAGCTGGCGGACCAGATTCTGGGGTTTGTGGATAACATGCGGGTGGGGGTGCTGGCTCGGTTGGCCTGGCGTTACTGGTATACACCGTGGTGGCGCTGGTACAGAAGATCGAACGCTCCTTCAACATGATCTGGCGGGTCCCGGACATGCGCTCGGTGACACAGCGCTTCAGCAATTACCTGAGCGTGATCATGATTGGTCCGCTGTTGATGGTTTCTGCTATCGGTATCAGTGCGACCATTTTCTCCTCCACTCTGGTGCAGCGGCTGATTGAAATCGAGCCCCTTGGCACTCTTGTTCTGCTTCTCAGCCGGCTGATGCCGTTCATGCTGGTGGTGGGCGCGTTCACGTTTGTCTATGTGTTTATTCCCAACACCCGGGTAAAGCTTCGCTACGCCTTCATTGGTGGTCTGGTCGCGGGCGTATCCTGGCAGGCTGCGGCCATCGTGTTTGCCTCTTTTGTGGCGGGTTCTGCGAAATACGCCGCCATCTATTCGAGCTTTGCCATCGGGATTATTCTGCTGATCTGGGTCTATATCAACTGGATGGTGTTATTGCTGGGTTCCAGCATTGCATTCTATGTCCAGAATCCGGGAGCCATTGCGAAGAACCGGGACGTCAGTCTCTCTCCGGAGCTTCAGGAACAGGTGGCGCTGGTATTGATGTGGCTGGTTTGCAAGCCCTTTGCCGCGGGCGAAAAAGCCCCCCAGCAGGAAGATCTGGAATATCGGATGGGGGTGCCCGGTGAGATCACCCGCATGATGTCCGATAAACTGATTCGACAGGGCCTGCTCAGCCTGGCAGGCCCCACCGGAGATCTGCTGATACCCGGCAAGGATCTGGACCTGATCAGCGTTGGCGATGTACTCAAGGCTGTCCGTTGCGATGAGGAACGGGTGTTGCGCCGGTTACCGCGAGTCTTGCCCCCGGAGCTGGATACCGCATTCACGGATGTCAATGACCGGACGTTTGCCGAGCTGCTGAGAGCAGGGCATGACAAGCCCGGATCAGTTGGCGCTTAGGCCTTCATCCAGCAGTCGTGAAAGAATCAGCCGGACTTTGGCAAACTGATTGTCGTCCAGGGACAGCAGGCTGCGCAGCTCTTCGTCTGAAAGGTTGCGCTGGTGGGCGTGACGGAGCACTTCCCGCGTCCCCAGGATAATGCCGTCGTTCAGCGGCGTGCTGGTTTCTCCGGGCATCGGACGCTCGGCCGTCAGCAGCAGGGAGTGGTAGCGTACCGGCAGGTTCCAGGCTTCCGCTATTTTCTGCGCAGTAGTCCAGTCGAAGCGACGTAAGACTTCGTGAAGAATCGCAGCCGTGGGTTGGGCATCGGGTAGTTTTTTCCGGTATATCCTCTGCACTTCCCGGCGCAAGGTTATGTACGCCAGAGCGGGTAACAGACCCACCATGAAATAGCTGGTGCTGTCCTGGCGCTGGGTCAGGGCAATCAGTTCGGCGGAGCGGGCACAGGTCAGGCCCCAGCGCCATACCCGCTGTGCAAACAGCGCTTCGCTGCTGTTGCGGGCTGCCAGCATGGGCCTCATCACAGAGGCTGACGCCACATTACGAATACCATCAAGTCCCAGCAGGAACACCGCCTGATCTACCGATTCCACCGGCTGATCGCCCACCTTGAAATAGGGGCTGTTGGCCACCTGCAGCACCTGATCGGTGAGGGAGGCATCGCTGAGGATAATGGTGGTCACCTCTTTGCGACTGGCAGTGTCGGTAGAGAGCGTCCTCATCAGGGTGGGCAGTGTCAGCGGTTGGCGTGGCAGTTCCTCCAGTTCGCCCTGCTCAATCCTGCGCCGGAGCTCTTTGAGCACCTTGCCGGCATGGGGTGAAGGCTCATCCAGTTGACGCGGGCTGGCGTCCAGTAGCCAGCAAAACAGATGTTCTTCCAGTTTTTGCAGGGGTTCCCGGTGGCTTTCATCTTCGGTATTGCGGTCAATCTGGGCGGCATTGAGCAACCGGGACCGGTGCTCAAGAATGTGTGAGCCAGCGGCACTTCCCGAAGCAAACCGGTTTCTCTGAAACTTGCCTGAAATCCAGGACAGGAAACCTGACATTCGGAAGTTCTCCTTGCGGGTGCCCGGGGTGAATGAATTGGGGGCAGCCCTGTCGATAACAATCAGTCTGAAGGCCGCTTTCGGGAATTATAACAGTGTAACAACAAGTTGCCTCCCTGACTGCCAGAAAGACAAGACAGGTTACTGGCCGTCGCCCCACAGCCACTGGCACAACGCCATCGCTGCTACCGGCGCGGTTTCGGTGCGAAGTACCCGGGGCCCCAGGGCCGTAGCGAGAAAACCGGCCGCTTCTGCAGCCTGAATCTCCTCGGCTGTCAGGCCGCCTTCGGGGCCGATCAGCAGGGCGACGCCCTGTGCCGGCGTTGCCAGGGAGCCCAGCGCCTGTGTGGTGCGGTGGTGGAGCACCAGCCTGCAGTCACAGTGTGCGCTGTAATGAAACCAGTCATCCAGAGACTGCACCGGCTCAACCGTGGGTACCCTGGCGCGCCCGCACTGCTCGGCCGCACTGATGGCGACGGACTGCCAGTGCCTGACCCGCTTGTCCTCGCGATCGCCCTTCAGGCGGACATCGCAGCGCTCACTGGTCAGTGGCACGATGGTATCGACACCCATCTCAACGCTTTTCTGGACGGCATAGTCCATGCGGTCACCCTTGGAGATGACCTGCCCTAGCACGATCCGCAGAGGCGATTCCGTCCGGTTTGGCACGGCATCCAGAATCTGCGCGCTTACCGATTTCTTGCCCACCTCCGCAAGCTCGGAAGGGTAGTCATTGCCATCGCCATTGAACAGCACCAGCGGCTGCCCGGGCTGCATCCGCAGCACCTTGCCAACATGATGAGCCGCAGTCTCGTCCAGAGCGAGGGTGACGCCGGCTGCGAGGGCTTCGGGCGTATAGATTCTCGGGTTGCGCACGGTATCCGGTTCCTGGTTTGCGATGGTCAGCCTTTGACGGCAATCTCGATGCCTTCGGTGGCCACCTGCGCCAGATGCCGGATCTGGTCTTCAGTGATGACGTAAGGCGGCATGAAGTAAACCACATTTCCCAATGGTCGTAACAGTGCCTGGCGGGTAAGCGCGTGCTGATAGACCTTGATGCCGCGACGCTCCTGCCAGGGAAAGGGTTCGCGGGTCTGCTTGTTCTTTACCATTTCTATGGCCAGGGTCATGCCGCACTGGCGAATATCGCCCACATTGGGGTGGTCGGCCAGGTGGGCAACGGAATCCGCCATGCAGGTGGAGAGCCTGCGGTTGGCGTTGACGGTGTCGTCGTCCCGGAAAATATCCAGGGTCGCCAGGGCGACGGCACAACCAATGGGGTTGCCGGTGTAGCTGTGGGAATGGAGGAAAGCCCGCAGGGTTTCGTAGTCATCGTAGAAAGCCTCGTAGACGTTATCCGTGGTCAGCACCACCGACAGCGGCAGGTAACCTGCGGTCAGGCCTTTTGACAGACACATGAAGTCCGGGGTGATGCCGGCCTGTTCGCAGGCGAACATGGTGCCGGTACGGCCAAAGCCTACGGCAATTTCATCGGCGATCAGGTGGACCCCGTACTTGTTGCAGGCCTCACGCAGTTTGGTGTGATACACCGGGTGGTGCATGCGCATGGAACCGGCACACTGGATTAACGGCTCCACCACAACGGCGCAGATTTCGTCGTGTTTTTCGGCCAGCAGTTTGTCCATGGCCTCAAACTGGCGCAGGGCATAGGCTTCGTCGGTTTCGCCCGGTTCCTTGTTGTAGGCGTCTGGTGAGGGCGCGGTCAGCACCTCCATCAGCAGGGGCTGGTAGGTATCCTTGTACAGGGCAACATCACCCAGGGCCAGTGCGCCCAGGGTTTCGCCGTGATAGCTGTTGCTGAGGTTGACGAAGTTTTTCTTGGCAGGCTTGTCGTGGTTCTTCCAGTAGTGGTAGCTCATCTTCAAGGCTGCCTCGATGGCCGATGAGCCATTGTCAGCGTAGAAGCACTTGTTGAGCCCCTTGGGCGTTATTTCAATCAGTCGTTCCGACAGGTTTACCACCGGTTCGTGGGTAAAACCGGCCAGAATGACGTGCTCAAGGTTTTCGATCTGATCACGAATGGCCTGGTTAATCCGTGGATTACCATGACCGAAAATATTGACCCACCAGGAGCTGACAGCATCGATATAGCGGTTGTTCTCGAAGTCCTCCAGCCAAACGCCTTCACCGCGCTTGATGGGGATCAGCGGCAGGGTTTCGTGGTCTTTCATCTGGGTGCAGGGGTGCCAGACCGACTTCAGGTCACGGGCGACTAAATCAGCGTTGCGCATGGCGGGCTCCGGTATCGGGAAAAGTGCGTTGTTAACCTGTGGGGATATTACAGTTAACAGCGCGTCCGGGGGAAGGGGCAAGGGGGACACCGTTCCCTTCGCCCGGACTCATTTCACCGACCTGAGTCTGGTCTCAGAACCGGTAGGAGGCCGACAGCCAGTAGTTTCGGGCTTTGGCTTTTACGTTGTAATCATCAATGTAGTTGGGTGTCCAGGTGACGCCGCCGTCATCGGTAGTGAAGGCTGTCTGATAATCGGTGAAGTCCTCGTCCAGCAGGTTGTTGATTCTGGCGGTGATCTCAAGGTTATCCGTTACCCGGTAGCTGCCCCCCAGGTGGAAGATTGTGTAGGCCTTGTAGTACTCCGGCAAGGCAACATCATCAGGCCAGTTGCGGGGCGCTTCGTGCCGGCGTTTGGCACGATATTCCGCCGTCAGGTAAACACTGGCGCCCGGCAGGAACTGCCAGTGAACGCTGCTGTTGGCCATGTGACGGGCACTTCCGGACAGCGGCTCGCCCTTGTTGCTACCGCTTTTGATTTCGGAGTCGGTAAAGGTGTAATTGCCACGTATCCAGAGGTTGTCGAGAACATAGTAGCGCCCGGCCAGCTCGACACCGAGGATATCGGCCCGGTCGATGTTTTCCTGCTGGTTGAAGGTGTAGCCCTCGCCCAGCAGCTCAAACCACTCGGCTCCCAGATCGGCGCAGCCTGCTCCGGACTCAACGCCGGGATCGTCACAGTGGAGAGTGGTGCCACCACGCTCGATCTTGTCACGGAAGCGATTGTGAAACACCGTGGCGTTGAAGTTGTGACGATCCGGATGGCTGTAGTAGATGGCAATTTCATTATTCACACTGGTTTCCGGGGTCAATTCCGGAGTACCAACAAACGGGCTGGTACCCTGGCCGCCAAAACCGGTAATACCGGGGTACAGGTCGTTGGCTTTCGGTGCCTTGTACCCGGTACTGATGCCACCTTTCAGGGTCCATTCAGGGCTGATTTCCCAATTGCCGTACAACCTTGGGCTGGTGTTGCCACCAAAAATATTGTGGTAGTCGTAGCGGACACCGGCGGTCAGGGTCACGCTGCGGGTGATGTCCCAGTTGTCTTCGGCGAACAGGGCCCATTGCCGGTGAGGCTGAATCTCGCCGGAGCGGAAGCCGGTGCCGCTCATGCCGAAGGTGCCGTCTTCCATTTCAGCGTCCAGGTACTGTCCGCCATAAACCAGCCAGTGGTCACCGACCATGGAGTCCAGTTTGACGTCCAGGGTAGTCTGGCGGGTTTCCAGGATACGCTTTGGTCGTGGCAGAAACGCGGCAGCCAGCTGGTCGTCGGTAGCGCCGCCATTAACCAGGTCGAGGTATTCAAGGCGTTCCACTGCAGTTAACGGCAGGGTGCGACCGTTATTGTTGGTGTTTATCTGGTGCAGGGTGATGTTGCTGCGGGCAAAGTTCCAGTCGCCCTCATAGGCTACCGAATACTGGTCTCTGGTGAATTCCTGATCGTCGTAATAGCCGGTCCGGGGCAGACGGTCCACCGAATCGGTTGTGCCCAGTGGATTGGATCCTTCCTGAGGCCGGTTGTCGTAGGTTTGCTCTGAAGTGTCGTAATCGAAGGTGAGGCTGTGATCGGGAGTGAATCGCCAGGACAGGGTCGTGCCCAGGGTGTGGCTCTCGTTGTCCACGGTGCGACCGCCGCCGCCAAAGCCGAGGCTGCGGTCGAATACGGTGCCATCGGGCGCAACCTGAGGGTTGAATTGCGGGCTGGAGGCGTCACGGTTATAGAGGCTGCCCCGTAAACCGATGCCCAGACGATTGGCGATCAGCGGACCGGAGACGGCGATTTCCGTGGTCCGGTCATTACCGAAATTGCTGTTGGTCTCGATGGTACGGCTATGGGTAATACTGCCGTTCCAGCGATCTCCGACTTTTTTGGTAATGATGTTGATAACGCCACCGATGGCCTCGGCGCCGTAAAGGGTTGAGGCGGGGCCGCGGATGATTTCGATCCGGTCAATCATTTCCAGTGGAGGCACATGGTTGAACTGGTTGCCTCCGAAGTTGTTGGGGTACAGGTCACCGATATTGTTCTGCCGTTTGCCATCAATCAGCACCAGGGTGTAATCCGCCCCCATACCCCGAATGCTGATGCCCCCCTGGCCGGTTTTATCCGTCGTTTCGCCGACATCAATACCTTCCACCTCTCTCACAGCGTCCAGCAGGGTCATGTAGGGCTTCTGGCGCAATTCTTCCGCTGTGACCACGGTAATGGAAGCGGGCGCGTCCACAACTTTTTGTTCAAGGCCGGAGGCACTGACCACCAGCGTATCCATGACATGGGGCGAGTGACTCTGCGCCCAGAGTTGCGGAGCTGCCAACAGAGCAACACCAGCTGCGGTAAGCAATTGAAACTTCATAGCGAATCCTTGTAGCTGTCAGCGAAACAAGCCTGAACCCGACCTGTGGCGATCGACCTCAGACAGACCTGAGTTGCGGATTCTTAACCAAATGATAATGATTTGCAAATGAGAATTAAAAAGGTTTAGGATTGCTTCCATCGAGAGCATTTCAATCCAGTTTTCAGGGAGAAGGGGATGACGGACTCTGCCTCGCGCCAGCCATCCAGGGGTATATCGGGCCGCAGTGTGTTGCTGCGCCAGTTGATTCGATGGCACTGGGTGAGCTCGGCGCTGGCTCTGTTCGGCATGCTGTTTTTCAGTATTTCGGGCATCACCCTGAATCATGCCGCCGATATCTCAGCCAGTCCGCAGTTGTCGGTGATCGAAACGCGGTTGCCAGCGGAACTCACGGAGGCTCTGCTGGAAACTGACCGGGCTTCCGGGCTTCCTGAGTCCTTCCATCATTGGCTTGATCGCGAGCTTGAGATTTCTGTGCGGGGGGCCGCCATGGAGCAGTCAGACCATGAGCTGTATTTCTCCAGGCCCCGTCCTGGCGGGGATGCCTGGCTCAATATCCTGCTGCCCGAGGGCGAGCTGATCTGGGAGAGCACCGACCGGGGCTGGATTTCCTGGCTGAATGACCTGCATAAAGGCCGCCACACCGGCACGGCCTGGCGCTGGTTCATCGATGTGTTTGCGGTGGTCAGTCTGGTGTTCTGTCTGACCGGACTTGGGATTCTCGCGCTGCACGCCAGCGAACGCCGGGGCGTCTGGCCGGTGACCGGTCTGGGTGTCCTGGTACCGCTGCTACTTCTGTTGTTATTGGTTCACTGAGGAGACGTCATGAAAAGACCTTCACTGGTACCCCTTATTGCTGCCGTTGGTCTGCTGTCGCAGGGGGCTGTAACGGCGACTGAGGTTTCGCTGGAGCTGGAAATTCCCCAGCTGCCGGTGGCGGAGTATCACCGCCCCTATGTGGCGGTGTGGCTGGAGAATGACCAGGGCCGCCATCTGGCGGATTTCGCACTCTGGTACGACCTGAAGCTGCGCAATAACGAGGGCACAAGCTGGCTCAAGGACATGCGCCTGTGGTGGCGCCGCAGTGGTCGCCAGCTGTCGTTTCCGGTGGACGGCTTTACCGGTGCCACCCGTGCCCCGGGCGTACATCAGGTTGCCCTCGCCAATGCCGGGCAGGTTCTGGCGGAACTTGAGCCGGGCCAGTACCGGATCATGATCGAAGCCGCTCGTGAGGTAGGAGGGCGGGAGCTGGTTGAGCTGGCTTTTGCCTGGCCTGTAGCCAGCGCCCGGACCGTCACTGGCCAGGGCGAATACGAGTTGGGCGACGTCCGGCTTCAGTTGAAGCCGTGAGCCTGCTGAATGCTTGCTTCAATCACGATCCTGAGTAACCAAACCGACAATCCCAACGGAGTTTTTATGAAACGGAACACCCTGCTTACTGCCACCTGCCTTGTCCTCGGCCTCACAGCGGCCTCCACCGGTCATGCTCACCGGGCCTGGATGCTGCCATCGGCAACCGTACTGTCCGGGGAAAACGTCTGGGTCACGGTGGATGCTGCGGTTTCCAACAGCATCTTCTATTTCGAGTATCACCCGCTGGGGCTGGATGGCCTGATCGTCAAGGCGCCGGATGGTGCCGGTCTGGAGCCTCAGAACCAGGCGCAAACCCGTTACCGGTCGGTGTTCGATGTGGAACTGACGCAGGAAGGCACCTACACCGTGGAGATCCGCAATGACGGACTGTTTGGTCGCTACAACCTGAACGGCGAGGCCAAACGCTGGCGTGGCAGCCTCGACACCCTGACTGAGCTGCCGGCTGATGCGAAGGATCTGGAGCTGACCGAAAGCCAGCGTCGTATGCAGGTTTTTGTGACCCGGGGCGCGCCCAGTTTCGAAACACTGAAGCCTGTCGGGCAGGGTCTTGAGCTGGTGCCCTTGACTCATCCCAACGACCTGTTTGTCGGTGAGCAGGCCCAGTTCCGTTTCACCATAGATGGCGAGCCCGCCAAAGAACTGGATATTACCCTGATTCGTGAGGGCATCCGTTACCGGGACCAGGTCGAGGAACGCGTGATAACGACAGATGCCGAAGGCATCGCCCGTATTGACTGGACCCATCCGGGGATGTACTGGCTGGAAACTCAGGTGGAAACGTCGAGCAAGTTGCCGCAGGTCGGTGAACGCCGCCTGGGCTACAGCGCCACCCTGGAGGTGCTGCCCCTGTGAGCTGGAAGCACATCGCGCAGCTGGTGTGGCTGCTGGTGCTGATTGCCATCTGGCAACTGGACTCGGCCAGCATCACCAACCGAGTCTGGGCCACTGTGCTGTTGGTGGTGTACGGCTGGCTGGCAATGCGGGCCCTGGCGCCATCAGCCACGCAAGGGGCTACCGGGGCGGTGGACTTTCTGGTGGCCTTCGCAACCGAAACCGGAACCGCTCGCAAGCTGGCTGGTAAAACGGCAGGGCACCTCCGCAAGCTTGGCTTCAAGGTAGCCGTCACCGAACTGAATGAGCTTCGAAACCAGGATGTTCCGGGGCAGGGGGTGCTGGTCATTGCCAGCACCACGGGGCAGGGCGATGCACCCAGAACGGGAGCCGAATGGCTTGCAGAAGGCGGCCTGCCCGAGGGCTTTGCGCGCTGCGGCCATGGAATTCTGGCGCTGGGTGACCGCAGCTATCCCCAGTTCTGTGGTTTTGGCTATGCCGTGGCTCAGGCGTTTTCCGACCTGGGGTCAAGGCGTTACTGGGACATGGTCCAGGTCCATCAGGAAGACCCGCAGAGCATCCGATACTGGTCTGAGCGGCTTGATTTGCTGGCAAAGCGTGAGCCGCAAGTGTCAACCGGTTCCCGCATCAGCAGTGTCTGATTCGGTCTTTAAAAGTAATAAATGTCATTAGACATAAAATCCCATTTAATATAGATTCGCATTACGATTCACCAAGGAGAGTTCAATATGAAGCGTTCACTGATTGCCATGGCCACGGTTGCCACACTGTTTTCATCTGCAATGGTTCACGCTGAACGGCCAGACCATTACAAGGGACTTCCGGCCAATACCCTGGATGAAGCCGTCGCCAACTTCTCTGAATACAACGACAAGCTGGCGGAGGTGCTCCAGGGTGAGCTGACCCCGGAAGCCATGAACGAAGTCCATCAGTTGACCTACACTCTGGAAAACGCACTGGGCAAGGTCAGTGAGGAGTTTGAGTTGCTGGCTGAGACGCTGGAAGAAGTTCATATCGCTTCCGAAAGCAATGATCCGCAAACCGTCAAGAAGCAGGGTGAGGCTTATCTGGAGGTGTCCCGAAAAGTAGTTCGTTAGTTCGTTAGTGCGGGATGCGGGACCTGGACTCCCGCAAGCACACCTCTCCAGAAGGTGGTTGGTAAAGCGAGTTAGCAGAGTTTTAGCAGAGTTCTAGCGTAGTAACGTTAAAAGTGACGTGTGCCTTCCTTTTGGCCGCTCCCTTGAGGAGCGGCTTTTTTTATCCCGTCGTCCTGGCGCTATACAGTGAGCGCAGAGGCGTCTGGCCTCTGACCGAAACACGGTTTCGGGGGCTCCGATTGCTCAGTGCGACAAAACCCGGCTCAGAAACGCCTGGGTGCGCTCATTCTGCGGGTTGTCGAACACATCCGCCGGCCTGCCTTCCTCCACGATCTGGCCTTCGTGGATGTAGATCACCCGGTCGGCCACTTCGCGGGCGAAGCCCATTTCGTGGGTGACCACCATCATGGTCATACCTTCTTTGGCCAGTTCGCGGATTACGTCGAGCACTTCGCCAATCATTTCCGGGTCCAGTGCCGAAGTGGGCTCGTCGAATAGCATCAGCCGCGGTTCCATGGCCAGGGCACGGGCGATAGCTACTCGCTGTTGCTGGCCGCCAGAGAGGTGGCTGGGGTATTTGTCCGCCTGGCTGCCAATGCCTACACGGTTCAGCAGCCGTTCCGCAGTGGCGTTAGCAATGGGCTGGGGGGCGTCCTTGACCTTCATGGGGGCCAGCATGATGTTTTTCTTCACTGTAAGATGTGGGAAGAGGTTGAACTGCTGGAACACCATGCCTACTTCCTTGCGAATCTCCGACAGGGCCTTGGGATTGCCACTTTTTGGTGTGAGCTCGTTTCCATCCACTATCAGTTTTCCGGATTCGAATTCTTCAAGGCCATTGACGCAGCGGATGAGGGTGGACTTGCCGGAACCACTGGCGCCTATGATGACAACGACTTCGCCGGCTTCAACGGTCAGGTCAATTTCCTTCAGGACATGCAGGGTACCGAAATATTTGTTCAAACCCCGCATTTGCACGATCTGTGTCATGGGTACCTTCCTTCAGACAGAAGCCAGTCCGCGTCGCTCGATCAGGCGGAGCATGAGTGAGAGAGAGAGGGTGATTGCCAGGTACATGAGTGCCACCACGAAATAGACCTCGAAGGCCGTAAATGTATTGGCAATGTATACCTGGCCCTGGCGGACCAACTCTCCGACACCGATAACCGAGAACAGCGAAGTATCCTTGATGCTCACGATGGCCTGGTTGCCCAGGGGCGGAATCATGCGCCGGAAGGCCTGGGGCCAGATGACTGACCAGAAGGTCTGTGATCGCGACAGGCCAAGTGACAGGCCGGCTTCGGTCTGCCCCTTATCGATGGACTGGACGCCGCCCCGGACAACCTCGGAAATATAAGCCCCGGAGTTAAGTGCGATGGCGGCAATGCCTGCTGTCAGCGGGTCAATGGGCCCGCCGACCAGCTCTGGCAGACCATAGAAAATGAACAGAACCTGCACCAGTATCGGGGTGCCGCGAAATATTTCGATGTACGCCGTGGCCGGCCAGCGAAGGAACCACCTTTTGTTGATGCTCAGAAGGCCGAAAATAATGCCGAGAACAAAGCCGATGGCAAGGCCGCCGAATGAAATCAGGAGAGTGTAGGGAATACCTTTGAGCAGGAAAGGAATCGAGTCTATGGCGGCCTGCCAGTCAAACTCAAACTGGAATTCCACAGTGGAAGTCTCCGTTGGGTGGGGATTTGCCAGCCGGGATGTCGTGCACCCCGGCTGTGGTTTTCAGTTCTACTTGTCTTCCGGCATGGGGCCGAACCATTTCTCGAAGATTTCCTTGTAAGTGCCATCTTCCTTGATGGAGGCCAGTGCTTCATTTACACCATCCACCCACGTGCTGCCTTTCTTGAGGGCAATGCCATACTGCTGGCCTTCGTACAGCTCGCCGACAGTTTTTACACTGCCTTCACCTCTGGTGCTGGCGAAGTAGCCGACATTGGGAGCATCGTAGAAAACCGCATCCACTGCGCGGGACATCAAGGCCATGTACATATCGGAGCTGCCCGGGTAGGGCGTTACACCGCTGTCATTTTCAAGGGTTTGGGTCAGGAAGTCGTAACTTGTGCTGCCGATTTTGGTGCCGATTTTCTTGCCTTCGAGGTCACCAATTTCTTTCACGTCGTTGTTGTCCTGGCGCACCAGAATACGTAGGCCGGAATCGTAATACGGATCTGAAAAGTCGACGATTTCCGCGCGTTCCCTGGTGATGGTGATACCGGCGATGGCGATATCCACATTACCTGTTTGAAGGGCCGGGATAATGCCATTGAAATCCATGGTGTTCAGTTCGTATTCGAAACCGGCACGCTTGGCTACTTCGGCGATAATATCCATATCAAAACCGATCATTTCGCCGGTTTCCTGATCCATCATCTCGAAAGGCACGAAGCTTGGGTCGGTGACCACGCGCAGCGTCTCTGCGTTGGTGGTTCCCGCTGCAAAGGTGAGTGCGAGTGTTGCGCAAACGGTCTTAAGCCATTGGGTGCTCATACAATCTCCTTTTTCTTCTCGTTGCGCCCATTCAACCGGTGGGATGCGCCGAAAATGGAGGCTGATCAAACCCATCACAACCGGGGGCGGTAAGTGGAACTGCAATAATTACACTTTAGAACACAGGGCGGAGAAGTAAAGGAAATCAAATGGTTGGAGGGAGTGGGGAAGAGAGGTTGAGTGTCGGATTACAGCCTTTCAGCCCAAATCCGACACAAAGACGTCCAGTCAGAAAGCGATCTTTTCCCTCTCATTGATACCCAGGTTCTTCCAGATGCTGAGGCTCGGCTCTGCCTGGTTCAGGGTATAGAAATGCAGTCCGGGCGCGCCTTGCCTGAGTAGCTTCTCGCACATGCGGGTCACCACTTCCTCGCCGAACTTGCGGATGCTGTCGGAGTCATCACCGTAGGCTTCCAGCTGCTTGCGGATCCAGCGGGGGATTTCTGCACCGCACATGTCAGAGAAGCGCACCAGGCTGGAGAAGTTGACGATGGGCATGATACCCGGCACCACCGGCAGGGTGATGTTCATCTTCTCCAGACGATCAATAAAGTAGAAGTAGCTGTCCGCGTTGAAGAAGTACTGGGTAATGGCACTGTTGGCGCCAGCCTCGACCTTGCGGGCGAAGTTTTTCAGATCGTCTTCTGCATTGCGGGCCTGGGGATGAAACTCCGGATAGGCCGCCACTTCCAGATTGAAATGATCGCCGCTGTGCTCACGGATAAAGCTCACCAGCTCGTTGGCGTAGCGCAGCTCACCGGAAGCACCCATGCCGGACGGCATATCGCCCCGCAGGGCGACGATGCGGTTGACCCCGGCTTCCCGGTAGATATCCAGTAGCTCTGCGATCTCCTTACGTGTACCGCCAACGCAGGACAGATGCGGAGCGGTTGAGATGCCCTGTTTGTGCAGGTTCAGCACAGTTTCGATGGTGCGGTCCCGGGTCGAGCCGCCGGCGCCGAAGGTGACCGAGAAAAAATCCGGGTTCACCTCCGCCAGCTGATTCCTCACCAGCTGGAGTTTTTCCTTGCCCTGGTCGGTCTTGGGCGGGAAAAACTCGAAGCTGAAGCGGCGTTTGAACTGTTTTTGCGATTCCATCTGTGTTTCCGAATCAGTACTTGTAGCTTTCCGGCTTGTACGGGCCTTCGACCGGTACACCGATGTATTTGGCCTGCTCCGGCGTCATCTGGGTGATCACGCCACCAAAACCTTCCACCATGGCACGGGCCACTTCCTCATCGAGATGCTTGGGCAGCACTTCAACGTAGATGCCTTTGGCGCGGGCTTCTTCCGGCAGGTCGGCAAACTTGCGCTCGAACAGATACATCTGCGCCAGCACCTGGTTGGCGAACGAGCCGTCC
>NZ_CAXBDN010000086.1:0-15317 GCF_963974375.1 uncultured Marinobacter sp. | reverse complement strand
CGGTCTGTCTCACTCTCATGCAAAGGTAAGATCAACCATTTAATCCGCTTACCCTAAAAAAGCAATTGCTCGCTCTGGCTGTAGGTGCTCTGGTTGCTGCACCTTCTGTTGCTCTGGCCGACAAGGGCCCGACCGTCTACGGTAAGATCAACGCGTCTTACGAAAATGTTGATGACGGTGCCAATGATGCCTGGGAGCTTCGCAGCAACGCTTCCCGGATCGGTGTCAAAGGCGATCTGGATCTGGATTTCCAGAACGTGAAAGCTATCTACCAGGCTGAGTTCCAGGTAGATATCGACGATGGTGACCGCGGTGGTGACAACAACAGCCCGTTCTCCCAGCGCAACATCTTCGGTGGCTTCCAGCACGACCAGGCCGGTACCCTGCGCGCTGGTAAGTTCGATACCCCGTTCAAGGTCTCCCAGGGCAAGATCGACCAGTTCGGTGACCTGGGTGGCGACATCAACGGCATCGTTGGCGGAGATGAGCGCGCCAGCAACATTATTCAGTATTCCACTCCAAAACTGGCGGATGCGGTAACCATCAACCTTGCGTTCATCCCGGGTGAAGACTCCGGCACCGACCGGGACGGTGTTGCCGACAGCATTTCCTCGTCGCTGGTATTCGACAATGGCATGCTCTACGCCTCCGTTGGTTATGACTCAGAGATGGAAGCCGAGCTGTACGATGCCGGTGAAATGCTGGTTGATGCCTTCCACGTAGCTGCCAAGCTGTCGATGAATCAGTTCGAGCTGGGAGCGCTGTATCAGGTTTCCGAAAACTCTGAAGCTATCGCTGGTGGCGATGCTGAAGACAGCACTTATATCCTCAGCGGTGCGTTCAAGATGGATCGCTGGAAGTTCAAGGCCCAGTACGGAATGACTGACCTGGACCGCAGCAACGACGACCTGACCCTGATGGCTATTGGTGCCGACTACAAGGTGGCCAGCAACAGCAAGATGTTTGCTTACTACGCCAACATCGAAGCTGATGTGGACTCCCAGGACGATACCCAGTTCGGTATCGGTTTTGAGCACAACTTCTCCATGTAATACCGCTCAGCAATACCCGAGTTTTCCGACTTGAGTTGACGACGCTTTACCGGGGCCTTTTGGCCCCGGTTTTTTTTAGCTCGCGATTTCTTCCAGCGGCGGTACCTGCTGATGCAGGAACCAGCGTTCGGTGAGTATTTTGCGAGTGAACCAGTGGGATCTCATCAGGCTGGCGGCCAGCGGCATTTTGACCCAGTCCGGCACCTGCAGGCTGCTCTCTGATTTCAGGGCGCGGGTTCCGAAGCGGTGAGCAATGGCTTCGCCATAGGGCTGCAGGCTGCGGGCTGACAGATCCGCCGCATTGCGAATAACGTTGGCTGCCAGCAAGGCAGACTCAATGGCAGGACGAATGCCTTCGCCACTCTGATTGAACGCCAGCCCCGCCGCATCACCAACCAGCATGACACCATCGTCCAGCAGGGGGCGTTGGGCATGGTCATAGAGCAGATAGGCGTGGCCCTTGAAGCGGCCGGGCAAGTCTCTGGGGATACGGCCTTCCAGCTGCATCGCTGACACAAACCGGTTGAGATGCCGGGTGAGCTTGCGGTGATCCTCGCGGCCCAGCCCTATGTTGAGAAAGTTGTCCTTTCTGATAACCCAGGCATAGCCTTTGAGGTCCCGGCAGAACCAGAGCTCGGGACGGTCGCCTTTTACCTCGCAGGCCGCCGCCTGTTCCGGTGTCAGTTCAAATTCCACTTCGCGGGCAGCCACCACGGTTTCGTGCCGGCCAGGCCCGGCACCGATATGGGTAGCTACGGGACAGAAATGACCACCAGCCCCTACCAGTAGCGGGGTTTCCCAGCGCTGGTTGAGAATCCAGTTACCATGGTCATGGCGGATATCCTTGATGGCGGTACCCAGTTGCGTGTCGGCGGTGACCCGATCCAGCAAAAAGTGGTCGAACTCACAGCGACGAATGCCGTAGCTGACGATACCACCATGATCATTTTCCAGGGCACTGCGCCCCATCATGCCGATACGAAAACCCTCAATGGGTTGTAATATCCGGCCTTCGGCATAGACATCCGGATCGATCTTCAGGCTGTCCAGGACCGAGGGGGTCACCCAGCCGGCGCAGCTTTTCGGGCGCGGAAAATGCTTCTGATCGATCAGCAGAATGCGTTTGCCGCTGTCCTGTAATGACCAGGCCAGAGTGGAACCCGCCGGGCCTGCACCCACAATGATCAGGTCATAGTAGGCCATCTCGTATGCCCCCCGGGCAAAGTCTGAAGATTCATGGGTGGCTCCTGCCGGTGTTTTTATTTTGATCAAGATTGCCACTGAAAACGCTTTTTCAGTATAGGAAATGATCAGCATTTGTCACTTTTCTTGGTGGCAGCCCGGAGACCAGGGAACTCCTGCGGCAGACGTCGGTCTCATCGAGTCGTGTTACTTCCCGGAATAACACCGCCATTTCACCAAAGCTCCGGCCAATGGAACCTTGCCTGCCATGACCTCTCTCAGCCAGACCATCACTGTTGGTCCTCTTGGATTTACCCTGTTGCAGGCACTGATGCTGCTGGCCTTGTTTGTGGCGGTCGTCACCGGCGCGTTGCTGGGGCGCAAACATCGCATTGTTGTCAGCGATGCCCTGTTTACCCTGGTCATGGTGGCTTTCGTCGCCGCCCGCCTGGTCTTTGTGCTCCGCTACCTCGACAGCTACGACGGCTTGCTGGCGATGCTGGACATCCGGGATGGTGGCTTTGATATTGTTGCCGGCATAGCGGCGGGGCTGATCTATCTGGTCTGGCGGTCCTGGCGCAGCGCCCCTCTGCGACGGCCGTTGGCCGGTGCGGTGCTGGCCGGTGCCATCACCTGGGGTATGCTCGGTGGCACCCTGATGCTGGTGGACTCCCAGGCCAGACCGCTGCCGGACCTGACCCTGGCGACCCTCGATGAGGAGTTTGCCAATCTTCGCCACCTGCCCGCAGCCGAGGGCAGACCGGTGGTGATCAATCTCTGGGCCACCTGGTGTCCGCCCTGTGTCCGTGAGATGCCGGTGCTGGCGGCGGCCCAGAAAGAGCGGGATGACATTGCGTTTGTCTTCGTCAATATCGGCGAAACCAGTGAGCAGATTTATGCTTTTCTGGAGAACCAGTCCATCAGACTGGACAATATCCTGCTGGACAAGCGTAACCGGCTGGGCGCGGTCACCGGCGCCCATGTGCTGCCGACGACGCTGTTCTACAATGCTGATGGAATGCTAGTGAATTCCCACACCGGTGAGCTTTCCCGGGCCACGCTGCAGCGAGGCCTGGAGACACTGACTCCTCGCTGAGAGTGCTTCCTGCTATTGTGGTTATAATGCGGATACTGAAAAGCCCGCAGTTATCCGCTGCTGCATTAAAGCCGGAGCCTGAATGAATCCATCCACCGTGATCGGTATCCTGGCCAGCCTGGCGTTGCTGGCCGGTGTCCTGTACGGCGCAGCCGTCGATCCTGCCTTGTTTGTGAACCTGCCCGGCCTGGCCATTGTCCTGGGCGGTACCCTCGCCGCCACCTTTATCAGCTATCCGTTACGGGAAGTGGCCCGGGTGTTTCGCCTGTTCGGAACGGTAATGCGTAACGAAAAACTGTACACCCGGCAGGACATTGAGGAACTGGTGGCCATTTCCCGGCAGTGGATTGACGGCAATCTGGTGGCGGTGGAAAAAGCCCTCGACAAGGTTCAGAACCCCTTCCTGCGCACCGGTATTCAACTGGTAGTGGATAACACGCCGGAAGAGGACATCATGGACTATATGCACTGGCGCATTGCCCGGTTGCGGGCCCGGGAGCATGCCGAGGCCCAGCTGTTCCGGGTGATGGCCGGATTTGCGCCGGCCTTTGGTATGGTGGGCACCCTGCTGGGGCTGATCAACATGATGTTTGTGCTGGGTGACGGCAGTCTGGATGTGATCGGCACCAACCTGGCGGTGGCGCTGATGACCACGTTCTACGGCATCCTGCTGGCGAACCTGGTGTTCAAGCCAGTGGCGGTCAAGCTGGAGCGTCGCACCGAACAGCGGCTGATTCTGATGAACATGGTGATGCAGGGCATCGCCATGATGTGCAAGAAGCGCAGCCCCGCCCTGATGCGGGAAACCCTGCGCTCCTTCATGGCCAGCTATGAAGATGAGATTCGCACCAACGGCAGGCCGGCGCACCGGCGAGGTAAGGCGCCATGATGAACTCATCGCGCCAGGCGTCTGATTCCACCCGCTTTCAGGTCGAACTCTCGGACAGTCAGGAAGGGGAAAGCTGGCTGCTGGTGTATCTGGATGTGATTACCCTGCTGCTGGTCATGTTTGTGGTGCTGCTGGCATTTGCCGGCAGCACCGGCAATCGCACGGCGGAGCTGAGCACGATGGCCGCCGAATCCGCTGCTGCACTGGCGCAGGCGGAGCAGGGGCAAGACACTGCAGCTGCCTCGCAGCCAGCCGGGCCCGATGCTCGTGGCAATCCCCTGGCCGGACTGGACCTCAGTGGCCTGGGCGACAATATTGATGTGGTTGTGTCTGAGGGGACGGTCAGTTTTCGTATCAGCAGCGAGATTCTGTTTGGCTCCGGTCAGGCCGATGTGTCGCAGCAGGGCTTCGATGAACTGCAGAAGCTGGTGCCGATCCTGGAGGCGTCGGATCTGCGGATAACGGTCACCGGGCATACCGACACCGTACCTATCCGCACGGATCGTTTCCCGTCCAACTGGGAGCTGTCGTCCGCCCGGGCCGGCAGCGTGGTGCGCTACCTGGAGGCGAGGGGCGTGGCCCCGGCCCGGCTGCGGGCCATCGGCTACGCCAGTGCCGACCCTATCGCCGATAACAGCGTCGAAACAGGCCGTGCCCTGAACCGGAGGGTTGAGCTGATTCTGGAAAGCGGGCGTTGACGCCCGGCTGCAGATGAGGTCTGTGGACGGGTCGCGCAAGGCTGGGTAATCTGAATCGCTGACGTTTGCAGGACACTGTCAGAGCGAATCAATTCAGCAACAGGGGAAAGGCATGGTTCCGGAACTGGGCATCATCGAAGGCTTTTACGGTCCCATGTGGAGCTGGGCCGAACGGCGGGAGCTGATGACCCGGCTGCAGCCCCATGGCTATCGCTTTTACTGGTACGCCCCCAAGGCGGACCGGTACCTGCGGCGGCAATGGCAGTTACCGCACCCGCCAGCCCAGGCCCGTGATCTGGCGGATTTCGCGCGCTGGTGTAGTGACCAGGGCATAGCCTTCGGCGTTGGCCTGAGCCCGTTCGAGGTCTTCAACCGGTTTGATGGTGACGCCCGAACAGCGCTGGCGGCCAAGCTGGCCTTTTTCGAGTCCATAGGCGTCAGCAGGCTGGCGGTGCTGTTCGACGATATGCAGGCGGACACTCCGGATCTGGCATTGAAACAGGGTGAGATCATGGCCTGGATTCAGGCCAATACTGCCATCAGCCGGTTTGCGGTCTGCCCCTCCTATTATTCCGATGATCCGGTGCTGGACCGGGTGTTCGGCCAGCGCCCGCAAGCCTATCTTGAGGCGCTGGGCAAAGCGCTGGATCCGGAAGTGGACGTGTTCTGGACCGGGCCGGAAGTGTGCTCGAAGGAACTGTCGCCGGGTCACCTGCATCGGGTGGGAGCTGCGCTGGGGCGCAAGCCTCTGTTATGGGATAACTACCCGGTAAACGACGGTGACCGGATGTCCCGCCATCTGCATCTGCGGGGCTTTACCGGCCGGCCTGCCGCAAACGCCGGGCTGATCAGCGGTCATGCCATCAATCCGGCCTTGCAGCCCACCCTGAGCGCGATACCCGCAATGACTCTGGCGGACTGCTATCGCCTGGGTCCGGACTACTGTTACACCCAGGCTTTTGTCACGGCAGCGCAGGAGGTGTTGGGCAGCGAGCTCGCAAATCAGCTCCACGGCGACCTGTTATCGCTGGAAGACGCCGGCCTGCATCGCCTGAGTGCAGACAGGAAAGCCACACTCCATGAGCGCTACCAGGCATCACACCATCCTGCGGCCAGGGAAATCGTTCGCTGGCTGGAGGGTGCCTATCAGGTGACTGACGAAATGGTCCAGACCCAATAGCCTGTTTCAGTGGCTGTCGGATGCCGGCGGTGGGCAGCTGATTTCGGCGGCGTCCCGGAACTGACGCCGGATCGCTTCCCGGTAACGTTCCGGGTCAAGATATTCGTCCGGCAGCGGCTGCAGGAAGTACAGATAGTCGCCCTTGCCGGCATTGGCTTCAACGGGCATGGCAGAATCATTCTTGTCAGTCACGAAAACCGGACTGATAACGGCAATCCGGAGGTCAGGCTGGCGGTGCAACAGGGCGGCTACTACGCCGTCCCGGTTCTCGCTGTGAAAGGTGCCGTTAATGTGGATGATCTGGTGACCGGGGTGTTGCTGGCGGGCGTCCAGTATCCGTGTGGCCATGGTGTTGTCCCGCAGCAACTGGGCCAGATAGCTGTTCTGCATGCGCTCTGATGCGCCTTCGCTGTGATGACCGCCCATGGCGTCGAAGAAACGCTGGCGATAGCGGTCAGTGCCGTGAAAAGGCTCTGCTGGTAACCGGTCCCGTGCCTGTTTATCGATCTGTTCGAGCCAGTTCCCGCCGCTGCGGCCGACACAGCGTACCGTCTGGGCAGGCGCATTGGCGGCGATAACCGGAAGCCGGTGCTGGCGGGCGAATTCCACCAGTGGCCGATAGGATGCCTTGTAGTTTGGCCAGCCGTCGGCATCATCAATCAGCTCACCTTCACCGATCTCGCCCGCCAGATAGCGGTCGAGCACTTCCTGATGATCAAGATTGAAGGCTTCCAGTGCCAGCACCTGATTCGGATTGTGTTTGAACAGCGCCAGCTGAAGCCGGGACTGCAACAGGTGAGCGCCGTGATGACCATGATATTCACCGATGACCACCACGTCCGAATCCTTCAGCTGTCGTGCCAGCCGGGCGATTGTCAGGCTGCGATCAGCAGACCCTGGTGCAGTGGCGGCGACTATAGGGGCGTGGTACTGGCTGGCCGGCGGCCAGGAATCTGAAGGTCCGGGGTGCAACGCGCAACCGGTTATCAGACTGCCAAGGAAAGCAGGCAGAAGTGCTGCGGTCAGTTTCTGCATCCTGATACCTCAGCCTTTGTGAATGTCGGCTGTTGGTTCGTCATCGTAGCTTTCCCGCCAGTCTTCACCCAGTCTTGACTCTACGTACTCCCGGATGAACTGGCGCACTTTTTGGGACGGGGTGACATCCTCGGCTTTGCACAGGGCCTCAAAGGCCGCCTTTTTACGAGGGTCGATCAACAGTGTCAGGCGGGCGGTTCGTTGTTCCATAGGGTTACTCGTTCGGGTCAGCCTTGGTGAAAAGTCTGTCTTGACTCAATGCATGTTAATCAGATTAACATTGAATGTAATGATAGTAAGCATATAATGATGTTTCTGCCGCATCAATAAGGCTCTGCCATCATGCCGCACCGTGCCCATCTTTTTTCCCTCCGACTCGGCCATGCCCTCCGGCAGGCTTGTATCGATGAGCGTTACACCGGTCAGCGCTTCGGCCGGGACCTTATGGCCGGCATTACCGTGGGCATTATTGCCATTCCACTGGCCATGGCACTGGCGATCGCCAGTGGTGTTGCTCCCCAGTACGGCCTTTACACCGCCATTATTGCCGGCTTTGTTATTGCCCTGACCGGGGGCAGCCGCTTCAGCGTGTCCGGGCCCACCGCAGCCTTTGTGGTGATTCTTTATCCCGTCGCCCAGCAATACGGGCTGGGTGGCCTGTTACTGGCCACACTGATGTCCGGGGTGTTGCTGCTGGTTATGGCGTTCCTGAGGCTGGGGCGTTTTATTGAATTCATTCCGGAATCGGTCACCCTCGGATTTACCGGCGGTATTGCCGTTGTCATCGCCACCCTGCAGGTGAAGGACTTTTTCGGGCTTGGCATCGGGGGCATGCCGGAACATTACTGGGACAAGATTTTCCTGCTGGCGGATTCGCTGCCGACGTTTGACGCCATGAGCACACTGGTTGCGGTAACGACTCTGGTCATCATGCTGTTATGGCCAAGGCTGAAAACACCGGTGCCACCCCACCTCCCGGCTGTGGTGCTGGGCAGCGTGATGGCGCTATGGCTGAACATGAATGGTGCCGCCATCGAAACCATCGGCTCGCGCTTCAGCTATCTGATGCCGGATGGCTCCACTGGCTTTGGCATTCCGCCATTTCTGCCGGAATTCCTCTGGCCATGGCAGCAGGCGGATGCCTCCGGGCAGCCGCTGGGACTGAGCTGGACCATGGTGACGGCATTGCTGCCGGCTGCCTTTGCGATTGCCATGCTGGGTGCCATTGAATCGCTGCTCTGTGCGGTGGTACTGGATGGCATGTCCGGCAAGCGTCACAGCGCCAACAGCGAGCTGCTGGGGCAGGGCATCGGCAATCTGGTCACGCCATTTTTTGGTGGTATTACGGCGACAGCCGCACTGGCACGGTCTGCCGCCAACTATAAGGCAGGCGCTCAATCGCCGGTGGCGGCAATGATTCATTCCGTCGTGGTTTTGCTGGCTCTGGTATCGCTTGCCTCGTTGCTGGCGTATCTGCCGATGCCGGTGATGGCGGCCTTGCTGGTCATGGTGGCCTGGAACATGAGCGAGGCCCCCAAGGCCGTCCATCTGCTGAAAACCGCCCCCAGGGGCGACATTCTGGTATTCCTGACCTGTTTCTCGCTGACGGTGATCCTCGACATGGTGATTGCCATAACCACAGGCATCCTGCTGGCAGCGGTGCTGTTCATGCGGGAAATGGCCACCATGACCAAAATTACCGATATCTCCACCAGCGCGCGGTTAAAGGATCACCAGTTGCCCGCAGGCTGGCGGGTTTTCAAGATCAATGGCCCGCTGTTCTTCGCGGCTGCAGAACGGATTTTTGGCGAACTGGCAACGCTGGCGGCCGACTCCAGAGGCCTTGTGCTCTACATGGATGGCGTCACAATTCTGGATGCCGGTGGTCTCGCTGCTCTCAACAAGCTGATCGACTCCTGTCGCCAGGATGGCACTGAGGTGGTGGTGGCCGATCTGCAGTTTCAGCCCCTGAAGACCCTGGCCCGTGGCGGCGTCAGGCCGGAGCCGGGCGTCATCCGTTTTGCGCCAAGTCTGGCGGAAGCGCTGGAATCCATTTGCCAGCCATCGGGCATTCACTGACTGAATTCCCGTTTGAGGTGGTACATTGTCGGGGCAAAAAAACTCAATCCCCTGAATCATGGAACAGGTAGTTTCCGATGTTGCCATTTCGATTTGTCGATCGTTTGCGGTTTTTTATTGAGCGTCAGTTCGTCAAGGGCGCTTTCTTTCAGTTACTGGTCGTCGCCGTGGTGGTGGGGCTGATCTCGCTGATTGGCGGGCTTTTGGTGGCACCCTTTGATGGCCCGTTTGAAACCATAGGTGAAGCTGTCTGGTGGGCGTTTCTGAGACTGACGGATCCGGGCTATCTGGGCGATGATGAGGGCACCTGGCAAAGGTTCGTGTCGACCCTGCTGACCGTCAGTGGTTATGTGGTATTCCTCGGTGCACTGGTCGCCATCATGACCAGCAAGCTGATTACCCTGATGCGGGATCTGGAGCGGGGACTGACCCCTGTAACCATGAAGAACCATGTCGCGATTCTGGGCTGGACCAGTCAGACCGCACCATTGGCCGCAGAGCTGATGTCTTCCGGTGGGCGGGTGAAGCGCTTTCTGGAAAAGCACGACACCCAGAAGCTGAAACTGGTGATTTTGTCGGAGGACGTGTCAGCAGAGCAGGTGGTTGAGTTGAGAAACGAGCCCGGAATAGGGGGGCGCTACCGGGAAATTATCATGCGCTCGGGGCTTCCTATTCAGTCTGAGGCGTTGCACCGGGTGGCCTGCCTGCAGGCAGCGGCGGTGATTATTCCCAGTTCAGCCCATGCCCCCGGAGAACTGGTGACATCCGACGCCGAGACGGTCAAGGCGCTGCTGTCCATTGCCTCCCAGGCCCGACGTTTCGATCTTCCATTGCCGTTCTGCGTGGCGGAGCTTCAGGACATGCGCAAACTGCCGGTGCTGGAGCGAGCCTATCCCGGCGCGGTCGAAGTGGTGGCCGGAGATGCCACCATCAGTCGGCTGATTGCCCAGAACCTGATTCACCCCGGGCTTTCGGAGATCTATAACGAATTGCTTTCGAACAGAGAGGGAAATGATATTTACGTCCGCAGCGGCGACGCACTGGCCGGCCAAACGCTGCAGACCATTGCCGGAGCACGGCCCCGGGCGATCGTCCTGGGTCTGTTGTGTCCTGATGAGAAGGGTGACTGGCAAGCTGTTTTGCCGGCGGCCGGCGACAGTGTGGTGACCGCGAGAGACCGGGTTGTGATGTTGGCTCCGGAATACGCGGACACCGAGCCGGACAAGGGTGCCGGCAATTTGTCTCCGGTCAGTCTCGTCCTGCCGCCGGTACCTGCGGTGCAGGCAACCAGTGTCCGCCGGGTTCTGGTGCTGGGCTGGAGCCGGCGAGTGCCGGCCTTGTTGCAGGAAATGGGCAGCTACCCCAGTGTTTCCTATACAGTGGATCTGGTGTCGGTAGTGCCGGCGGCTGAGCGAGACCAGGCGATCCGAGGCTATCTGACAGATCAGAATCGGGTGTCCTTTCGCCACATCGAGGCGGATTTCATGGTTGAGTCCGAAATCAGCCGCCTGAATCCGTCGGATTACGACAGCGTGATATTTCTCAGCAGCGATCGACTGGATTCCGGCGAAGAGGCGGATACCCGCGCAATGGTGGGTTATCTGCAACTGGAAGATGCGCTTGAACGCTCTGCCCGCAGACCACAGCTGATCATGGAGCTGAGCGACCCCGGTAATCGCCATCTGCTGATTGATCATTTCAGTGAAATGCTGATCAGCCCCATGATTCTCAGCCATGTGTTGGCGCAGGTCGCCTTGCGGCGGGAGCTGCGGGTGGTTCTGGATGATCTGTTTACCGCAGGCGGGGGCGAAATCCAGTTCCGCGACCCCGACGATTACCCGCTTCCGGCCAGCTCGGATTTCCGGCGTCTGGAAAAAACACTGGCAATGTCTGGTGAGGTGGCGCTGGGTGTCAGACGGGCGGTTGCGGATGAGCAGGGTCGTTACGCGCAGCTCAACCCTCCGCGAACCATGCTGTTGTCGTTACAGCCAGGGGATCAGTTGATTGTTCTGGCTCGTGGCTGAAGTTGAAAAAGATCATAAAAACATAGAGTTATCCAGGGAGTATACGACTTATTTCGGTATTCATGGAAAAAATGCCGAATATAGATAATATAAATTTCAATTATGCGTCGAGAGTGACTAGAGTAGGCAGCATCTTCGGTCAGTTGCTTGTTTTTTGAGCGAACTGCCGGAACACTGCAAGATCCTCAAACCGTAACAGACAGGATGAGACCATGCCTTACGCACAAGACGTTGACGCAGTAGCACAACTGCTCAAGCAGCACCCCACATGGAATGCTATTAATCCGAAGCACGCTGCTCGTATGCGCGCCCAGAACAAATTCAAGACCGGTCTGGACATCGCCAAGTACACCGCCAAGATCATGCGCGAAGACATGGCGAACTACGACAAGGACACCGCCCAGTACACCCAGTCCCTGGGCTGCTGGCACGGCTTCATTGGTCAGCAGAAGCTGATCTCTATCAAGAAGCACTTTGGTAGCACCAAGCGTCGTTATCTGTATCTGTCTGGCTGGATGGTTGCTGCACTGCGCTCCGAGTTCGGACCGCTGCCTGACCAGTCCATGCACGAGAAGACTTCTGTATCCGGTTTGATTGAAGAGCTGTACACCTTCCTTCGCCAGGCTGACGCATGGGAACTGAACCACCTGTTCCGCGCCCTGGAAGAAGCTGAGAACGCCGGCGACAACGCCAAGGCCGCTGACCTGATCAAGCAGATCGACAGCCACGAAACCCACGTTGTGCCCATCATTGCCGACATCGATGCCGGTTTTGGTAACGCCGAAGCCACCTACCTGCTGGCCAAGCAGATGATTGAAGCCGGTGCCTGCTGTATCCAGATCGAAAACCAGGTATCTGACGAGAAGCAGTGTGGTCACCAGGACGGTAAGGTTACCGTTCCCCACGCCGACTTCCTGTCCAAGATCAATGCCGTACGTCTGGCGTTCCTGGAGCTGGGTGTGGACGACGGTGTTATCGTCGCCCGTACTGACTCTCTGGGTGCAGGCCTGACCAAGCAGATCGCTGTGACCAACGAGCCCGGCGACCTGGGCGACCAGTACAACAGCTTCCTCGATGGCGAGTACATCGACGATGCTTCCCAGATCGACAACGGCGACGTTGTGGTCAAGTCCAACGGCAAGCTGCTGAAGCCGAAGCGTCTGCCCTCCGGCCTGTTCTGCTTCAAGGAAGGTTCCGGCGAAGACCGCGTTATCCTGGACTGCATTACCAGTCTGCAGAACGGCGCTGACCTGCTGTGGATCGAGACCGAGAAGCCCCACGTTGGTCAGATCGCCTCCATGGTTAACCGCATCAAGGAAGTGGTACCCGACGCCAAGCTGGTTTACAACAACAGCCCATCCTTCAACTGGACCCTGAACTTCCGTCAGCAGGTATTTGATGCCATGAAGGCTGAAGGCAAGGACGTTTCCGCCTATGACCGCGCTGCTCTGATGAGCGCCGAGTACGACGAAACCGAACTGGGCAAACTGGCTGATGAGTGGACTGCCAACTTCCAGCGCGACGCAGCCCGTGAAGCAGGCGTGTTCCACCATCTGATCACGCTGCCGACTTACCACACTGCGGCTCTGTCTACTGACAACCTGGCCAAGGGCTACTTCGGCGACGAAGGCATGCTGGCCTACGTCAAAGGCGTGCAGCGCAAGGAAATCCGTCAGGGTATCGCCACTGTGAAGCACCAGGACATGGCCGGTTCCAACATCGGCGATGACCACAAAGAGTTCTTCGCAGGTGAAGCGGCTCTGAAGGCCGGTGGTAAAGACAACACCATGAACCAGTTCGGCTAAGAACGGTTCGGTGTGTTCTCCCGGGTGTTAAATCGGGAGACCCCGGAATGAAAAAAGCCGGTGGCCGTAAGGGTCACCGGCTTTTTTTTGAGGTGGGTTCTGATTGACTCAGGGAGCTGCCGCCTCCTCAAACTGGCGGATGCGGTCTCCGGTTACCGGGTGTGACGACAGAAACGCGCCCAGCGAGCGGCCCCAGCCGGAGTTGTCATGATCGTGTTGGCCTTCCGGGTCTTCATCATAGGCACTGGCCATCCGGCGCATGATGTTGGCAAAATGGACCGGCTCCAGCCCCTCACGCTGCATCAGGTCCAGTGCGTAGTTGTCTGCATCCTGTTCCATGCCCCGGGAATAGGCCAGGTTCATCAGAATGGCGGGGGCAGCCACGCTCATATCCGAGGCTGCCGAGAGATCCCCGGTCATCATGACGATCAGCCAGGTAGTGACCGAGGTCTGGATCACGCCCTGCATGCCATGCCGATACACAACGTGTCCCATTTCATGGGCCAGAATCGAGACCAGTTCCAGGTCGTGTTGGGCCAGGTGCACCAGTTCGTCGGTAAAAATCAGGGTGCCGTCTGGCAGCGCAAGGGCGTTGGCGCCGATCCATTCGCCACTTCGGAAGACAACCTGGAACGGGTGCTCCGGTTCCAGGGCCAGTATTGGCGCAAACACGGCCTGCAGTCTTTTTTGTTCGGTGGCAGCAAGCTCGCTGGGTTCCAGCCAGGCCCGGTCAAGCTGGGTCAGGGTTCCCTGGCCCAGCTGCTGATGAATGTGGTGGGGAATGCCATGGGCAATCAGCCGTGCTGACAGTGGAATGCCGTGGCTGAAGGTCAGCACGGTGACGGCTACGGTCACCAGCGCAGCCACCAGGATGAGACCCAGATGATTTTCCAGACTGTGGATAAAGCGGTTCGTGGCACCTCCGCGAAACTGTCGGGTGAGCCGGTCCACACCATCGTTATCAGCAGTTTCGAAGACCTGGTCCCCGGGCAGGTAAAGATACCGGGGCGCGTTGCCGATACGTGGCGCCACGTCGACATCCTTCCAGTTCACGACGAAGCTGTCATCACGGGTTTTCAGCACGACATTGCTGCCCAGCGGATAGAGCCGTGCCGCTGCCGGGCTGGAATGGCTGCCGGTGTAGAACTGTCCCGGCAGCCCTGGCTCAGATCGGGGCGAAACCAACGTCGAAAGCCTCCCCGAGCTCATCGCCAAGGGCGCTGGTGCGTTTGCTTTCCGCAGCTACAAAATGGTTCAGATCGCCCTTGATGACCATATGGGTGCAGGCGGCGCGGTAGTGAGCCAGCCGTACCTTGGCCCAGGGAATAAACAGGCCCAGAGTAAGCACAATCAGCAGGCTGTTGGTCAGGTAAATCCAGGCCAGTTGAACAGGCTCGAGCCGGGATTCAAAGCGGTGCTGGTCGAGGGTGGCGTTGTTGAACATCAGGTTGGCAATGCCGGCCTTGAAGTAACCGAAAATGGCAAGATAGCCCACCATGGCCACAATGTAGGCGCCTATGGCACTGGCGAAGCTCACCAGAGCGGACAGCAGGACGAAGCCGAGGATGATCAGCAGGCCTTTTCCAAAAAACAGATAGTACTGGCGATAGTCACCCTCCAGCTCAAACGGAGAGGTTCCATAGCTGCTGCCACCGACCACGAACTGGTGGCTCTTGCGGGCGATCATCGGAGTCAGCAGGAACAGACAAAGCACATTGAGAATGGGCCACACCAGGGTGATCATCAGGGCATTCAGGTAAGCGCCACTGAAATCGAAGCGTACGTTCCGGTAGGCCGTATTGAGGGCATTGAACCGCAGTGCACGAATGATGATCCAGGGGATTGCGAACAGCAGTGCCAGCAGCAGAATCAGGCCGCCAATGGGAAACAGGTTGGAGGTGATCGAATACACGATCAGGACCGCAACCGCTATCAGGCGGCCTTTGAGAATAGTGATGGGCTTGGCCAGGTACTGGAAGCTGGCGCCTTCGATCTGGGTGTTGCCATAGAAATACTGATGATTTCGTACTTTGGCCCAGGCGGAGTAGATGCCCAGGGTCAGAATGGAAAGCAGGATATTGACGATCCAGATGCCAAAGTATTCCTTGCCGTTGCCATTGAAGGTCACCGGAGCCAGGCGTGAATCCGAGTCGCTGGCAGGGGCCCTGGGCCTCGGGCTGGCATCCGCGACTGGCGGCGTCACGGAACTTGTGGGTCGTTGCATGGCAATCATTTCGGCCTGCAGCCCTGCCTGGGTGAGGCGATCGACGTAACGAC
>NZ_CAXBDN010000085.1:0-15644 GCF_963974375.1 uncultured Marinobacter sp. | reverse complement strand
TGTCTAAAGCAAAATTTGAGCGTAACAAGCCGCACGTCAACGTGGGCACCATTGGTCACGTTGACCATGGCAAGACAACCCTGACAGCGGCGCTGACGCGCGTATGTCACGAAGTGTGGGGAACCGGCGAGTCCCGTGCCTTCGACCAGATCGATAACGCACCGGAAGAGCGCGCACGTGGTATTACCATTGCGACCTCCCACGTTGAGTATGATTCACCGGCCCGTCACTACGCGCACGTAGATTGCCCGGGCCACGCTGACTATGTGAAGAACATGATCACCGGTGCAGCGCAGATGGACGGCGCCATCCTGGTGTGTTCCGCAGCTGACGGCCCCATGCCGCAGACCCGCGAGCACATCCTGCTGTCCCGTCAGGTGGGCGTACCGTTCATCGTTGTGTTCCTGAACAAGGCTGACATGGTCGACGACGAAGAGCTGCTTGAGCTGGTCGAGATGGAAGTTCGCGATCTGCTGAACATGTACGACTTCCCGGGTGACGACACTCCGATCATCATTGGTTCCGCGCTGATGGCGCTGGAAGGCAAGGATGACAACGAGATGGGCACCACGGCTGTGAAGAAGCTGGTTGAGGCGCTGGACGAGTACATCCCGCAGCCTGAGCGTGCGATTGATCAGCCGTTCCTGATGCCGATCGAAGACGTGTTCTCGATCTCCGGTCGTGGTACCGTTGTGACCGGTCGTGTCGAGCGCGGCATCGTGAAGGTGGGTGATGAAGTGGAAATCGTGGGCATCCGCGATACCGTGAAGACCACCTGTACCGGTGTTGAGATGTTCCGCAAGCTGCTGGACGAAGGTCGTGCGGGTGAGAACGTGGGCGTACTGCTGCGTGGCACCAAGCGTGATGACGTTGAGCGCGGGCAGGTACTGTGTGTACCGGGTTCTATCAAGCCGCACACCCAGTTCGAATGCGAAGTGTATGTCCTGAGCAAGGAAGAGGGTGGTCGTCATACGCCTTTCTTCAAGGGCTACCGTCCGCAGTTTTACTTCCGTACCACTGACGTGACTGGTTCATGTGAGCTGCCGGAAGGCGTGGAAATGGTAATGCCGGGTGACAACGTGAAATTGTCCGTCACCCTGATCAACCCGATCGCCATGGAAGATGGTCTGCGCTTCGCGATTCGCGAAGGCGGCCGTACCGTTGGCGCCGGCGTGGTCTCCAAGATCCTGGCGTAATTCGTTCAGCGATCGGAGAAAGGGGCTGCTGGTCAGCCCCTTTTTCAGTTCCGCAGGCATCCATATACCCGGCAGTTTCAGGCATCCATGTGGTTGCTTGACTCTGCTGGGTATTATGCATACAATGCGGCTCCTTTTTTTGAAGGTCGGCTTACAACAAGTAGCTGCTACGAGTGGAGTTTGGTGCATCATGCAAAGCCAAAAAATCAGAATCCGGTTGAAGGCGTTTGATTACCGCCTGATCGACCAGTCCACGCAGGAGATCGTCGATACCGCGAAGCGGACCGGCGCTCAGGTGCGTGGACCTATCCCTCTGCCGACGCGGAAGGAAAAGTACACAATACTGGTCTCCCCGCACGTCAACAAAGACGCGCGCGACCAGTACGAAATTCGTACTCACAAGCGTTTGCTTGACATTGTCGAGCCGACGGAAAAGACAGTAGATGCTTTGATGAAGCTTGATCTTGCAGCGGGTGTAGACGTTCAGATCAGCCTCGGCTAATACCAGCAGGTATTGGTCAGTGTAACTGTCCTAAGGCCATAGAGGGTGCGAGCCCCGTACACTTAAGAGGTGAAACATGGCAATTGGTGTAGTCGGTCGTAAGGCCGGAATGACCCGTATTTTTACGGAAGACGGGCAAGCAGTGCCCGTAACGGTAATCGAGGTTGAAGCCAACCGCATTACCCAACTGAAAACCCTCGAAACCGACGGCTATCGTGCCGTTCAGGTGACTGTGGGCAATCGTCGTCCCTCCCGGGTAACCAAAAGCGCAGCGGGCCACTTTGCGAAGGCAGGCGTTGAAGCCGGTCGTGGCATGTGGGAATTCCGCCTGGCTGAAGGTGAAGGTGAAGATCTGGCCGCTGGCGGAGAGATTACTGTGTCCGTGTTTGAAGACGGTCAGGTAGTCGATGCGGTAGGTCAGTCCAAAGGTAAGGGCTTCCAGGGCGGTGTCAAGCGCTGGAACTTCTCCATGCAGGACGCGACTCACGGTAACTCCCTGTCTCATCGTGCTCCGGGTTCCATTGGTCAGAACCAGACTCCGGGTAAGGTATTCAAGGGCAAAAAGATGGCGGGCCAGATGGGCAACGCACAGGTGACTGTGCAGAACCTTCAGGTTGTCCGTGTCGATGCCGAGCGCAACCTGCTGCTGATTCGTGGTGCTGTACCGGGAGCTACCGGCGGCAACGTGATCATCAAGCCTGCAGTTAAAGCCTGAGGAGCGGTGCGATGGAATTAACAATTACGGGTAGCGACAAGGGGATTTCGGTTTCCGATGCCTCGTTCGCCAAAGAATTTAATGAGTCACTGGTTCACCAGGTTGTCACAGCCTATATGGCTGCTGGTCGTCAGGGGACCCGTGCTCAGAAGACTCGTTCAGAAGTAAGTGGTGGCGGCAAGAAGCCGTGGCGTCAGAAGGGCACCGGTCGTGCCCGTGCGGGTACGATTCGTAGCCCGATCTGGCGTTCAGGTGGTGTGACCTTTGCGGCCAAGCCCCAGAACTACGAGCAGAAAGTTAACCGCAAGATGTACCGTGCGGCGATGCAGTCTATTTTTTCTGAGCTGGTTCGTCAGGATCGCCTGGTCGTTGTCGACGACGTTGTTGTCGATAGTCCCAAGACCAAGGCTTTCACTGCAAAGCTGAAGGATCTGGGCGTATCCAATGCCCTGATTCTGGCCGAGAATGTAGAGCAGAACCTTCATCTGGCGTCCCGCAATGTGCCGCACGTTGACGTGCGCGATGTTGCAGGTCTCGATCCGGTCAGCCTGGTTGCCTTTGAGAAGGTTGTGGTTACCGTTCCGGCTCTTAAGAAGATCGAGGAGATGCTGGGATGAATCAGGAACGTATCTACAAGGTTCTGTTGGGACCGCACGTGTCAGAAAAAGCATCCATGGTTGCCGAGAGCAATCAGGTGGTTTTCCGTGTGGCCACTGACGCTACCAAGCCAGAGATCAAGAAAGCCGTTGAGCAGCTGTTCAACGTCACCGTCGAAGGTGTTCAGGTTCTGAATCGTAAGGGTAAGCTCAAGCGCACTACCCGCGGGTTCGGCAAGCGTAATGACATTCGCAAGGCTTACGTAAAGCTGGCAGAAGGTCAGGACATCGATTTTCTGGATGTGGAATAAGGTAAAGGGGTCGTAATATGCCGATCGTCAAAACCAAGCCAACATCTGCCGGACGCCGTCACGTTGTAAAGCTTTACAACCCGGACCTGCACAAAGGTGGTCCTTACGAGCCGTTGGTAGAAACAAAGAGTAAGTCTGGTGGCCGTAACAATGCTGGCCGCATTACTACTCGTCACATTGGTGGTGGCCATAAACAGCACTACCGTGTCATCGATTTCAAGCGGACCAAAGATGGTATTCCTGCGGTCATTGAGCGCCTGGAATATGATCCGAACCGTTCTGCGCACATTGCGCTCCTGAAGTATGCCGATGGCGAGCGTCGCTACATTATCGCTCCCAAAGGTATGAAAGCAGGAGATCCTGTGCGCTCCGGTATCGACGCGCCGATTAAAGTGGGTAGCACATTGCCGCTCCGGAATATTCCGGTCGGTTCTGTCATTCACTGCGTCGAACTCAAGCCTGGTAAAGGTGCACAGCTGGCTCGCTCTGCGGGCGCATCCGTACAGCTGGTTGCAAGGGAAGGGGCTTACGCCACTATCCGCCTGCGCTCAGGTGAAATGCGAAAGGTGCTTGTTGATTGCCGCGCAACGTTGGGTGAAGTTTCCAACAGCGAGCACAGTCTCAAGCAGCTTGGTAAAGCGGGTGCATCACGTTGGCGCGGTAAACGTCCAACAGTACGTGGTGTTGCTATGAACCCAGTTGACCACCCGCATGGTGGTGGTGAAGGGCGTACCTCTGGCGGGCGTCACCCGGTTACTCCGTGGGGTGTTCCGACCAAAGGGCATAAGACTCGTAAGAACAAACGTACTGACAAGATGATAGTACGTCGTCGTTCAGCCAAGTAAACGACTACATAGAGGTAATTGCTGTGCCACGTTCTTTAAAGAAAGGTCCTTTTATAGACCTGCATCTGTTGAAGAAGGTCGAGGCAGCTCTGGAAGCCAACGACAAGCGGCCGATCAAAACCTGGTCCCGCCGGTCAACAATCTTTCCGGAGATGGTAGGCCTGACCATCGCAGTACACAACGGCAAGCAACATGTGCCAGTGTATGTGACCGAAGATATGGTCGGTCACAAATTGGGGGAGTTCGCGGCAACGCGTACTTACCGTGGTCATGTAGCTGACAAGAAAGCTAAACGCTGATTGTGAGGGGAATCGAAATGGAAGTAGCAGCCAAGTATAAGGGCGCTCGCCTCTCTGCTCAGAAAGCACGTCTTGTCGCTGACCAGGTTCGCGGTAAGGCCGTTGAGGACGCCCTTAACATTCTGACTTTCAGCCCGAAGAAGGCAGCGGTCGTGATCAAGAAAGCTCTTGAGTCCGCCATTGCCAACGCTGAGCATAACGAAGGTCTGGACGTAGATGATCTGCGGGTCTCCACCGTGATGGTGGATGAGGGCCCGACGCTCAAGCGAATCAGAGCTCGAGCCAAGGGGCGCGCTGACCGTATTATGAAGCGCACCTGCCATATCACCGTCAAGGTCGCCGACAAGTAGGAGATGCTCAGATGGGTCACAAAGTAAATCCGACTGGCATGCGCCTGGGTGTGATCAAAGAACACAACTCAGTCTGGTATGCCGAAAAACGGGAATACGCGAAGAAGTTGCTGAATGATATTCAGGTTCGTGAATTCCTCGACAAGCGTCTGCTAAAGGCGTCTGTCAGCAAGATTGTGATCGAGCGCCCTGCTCAGAACGCCCGTATCACGATCCATACTGCCCGTCCCGGTATTGTTATCGGTAAGAAGGGTGAAGATGTTGACCGTCTGCGTCGTGAAGTCAGCGACATGATGGGTGTGCCTGTGCACATCAACATCGAGGAAGTCCGCAAGCCGGACCTGGATGCCCGCCTGGTAGCGCAAAACGTTGCCGGTCAGCTCGAACGTCGTGTGATGTTCCGTCGTGCCATGAAGCGCGCGGTTCAGAACGCCATGCGTCAGGGTGCCAAGGGTATCAAGATTCAGGTTGGTGGTCGTCTTGGGGGTGCCGAAATCGCCCGTTCCGAGTGGTACCGTGAAGGTCGCGTTCCGCTGCACACACTGCGTGCAGATATCGATTACGCAACCTACGAAGCGCACACCACTTACGGCGTTATCGGCGTTAAGGTATGGATCTTCAAGGGTGAGATTCTTGGCGGTATGGAACAGGTCCGTGCTGACAAGAATGCCTCTCGCAAGAAAGGTTCCAAGTAAGGGGGCACTCGAATGCTGCAGCCAAAACGCACCAAATTTCGCAAGGTAATGAAGGGCCGTAATACCGGTCTTGCTCAGCGCGCTAACAAGGTGAGCTTCGGTGAATACGGATTGAAAGCGACGACTCGTGGTCGTATAACTGCGCGCCAGATCGAAGCGGCGCGTCGTACCATGACTCGTCGGATCAAGCGGGGCGGTAAGATCTGGATCCGGATTTTCCCGGACAAGCCGATCACCGGTAAGCCGCTTGAAGTACGAATGGGTAAAGGTAAGGGTTCTGTCGAGTACTGGGTGGCTGAAATTCAGCCAGGCCGTATGCTCTACGAAATGGAAGGCGTCTCTGAAGAAATTGCACGTGAAGCCTTCACACTCGCAGCGGCTAAATTGCCCGTTCAGACCACCTTTGTAACGAGGACGGTGATGTGATGAAAGCAACAGAGCTGCGTGAGAAGTCAGTCGAAGAGCTGAACAAAGAGCTGATCGACCTCCTGAAGGAGCAGTTCAACCTGCGTATGCGTAAGGCAACAGGTCAGCTGAATCAGTCTCATCTTCTCGCCAATGTGAAGCGCGATATTGCTCGTGTGAAAACAGTGATGAATGATAAGGCAGGAAAGTGACATGACTGAAGCTACCCAAACTGCCAGAACCCTAGACGGCAAGGTCGTGAGCAACAAGATGGACAAGTCCATCGTTGTTCTGGTTGAGCGCCAGGTCAAGCACCCGCTTTATGGCAAGTACATAAAGCGCTCAACCAAGATTCATGCTCATGATGAACAGAACGAGTGCAACATTGGTGATCTCGTTACGATCAGGGAAACCCGCCCGGTCTCCAAGACGAAAAGCTGGGCTCTGGTCGAAGTCACCGAACGCGCTTCCAAGGTGTAACTCGCCCGGACGGGGAGTCTTGTCGAAACCGCGATAGCGGTTTCTGCTGGAGAATAACCATGATTCAGACTCAAACAATGCTTGAAGTCGCGGACAACAGTGGTGCACGGCAGGTTATGTGCATCAAGGTCCTGGGCGGTTCGCACCGGCGTTATGCCAGCGTGGGAGATATCATCAAGGTGACCGTTAAGGAAGCCATCCCCCGCGGCAAGGTGAAGAAAGGCCAGGTACTCAAGGCTGTTGTTGTGCGTACCCGTAAGGGTGTGCGTCGTCCTGACGGATCGCTGATCCGCTTTGACGGTAACGCGGCGGTACTTCTTAACAACCAGGACGCGCCGATTGGCACCCGTATCTTCGGACCGGTTACCCGCGAACTGCGAAATGAGAAGTTTATGAAAATTATTTCACTGGCACCCGAAGTACTGTAAGGACTAAAGGCCGGTTATGAAAAAGATCAAACGAGATGACGAAGTAATCGTCACCACGGGTAAAGACAAAGGCAAGCGTGGTAAAGTCCTGAAAGTTCAGGACGACGGCAAGGTGATTGTTTCTGGCATCAACATGATGAAGAAGCACACCAAACCGAACCCGATGCTGGGCACCCCGGGTGGCATCGTCGAAAAAGAAGCACCTATCCAGGCTTCCAACGTGGCTATTTTTAATCCGCAGACCGGCAAAGCCGATCGCGTAGGCTTCCAGATCAAGGAAGACGGCGCTAAAGTGCGGATCTACAAAGCTACGAACGAAGCTGTCGATAACCAGTAAGCGGTGGTGGTTACGATGCTGAACATGAAAGAGCAGTATAAACAGGAAGTGGTACCCGCCCTGCAGAAAGAGTTCGGTTACAAGAACGTTATGCAGGTGCCGCGTATCGAAAAAATCACCCTGAACATGGGTGTTGGTGAAGCGGTTGGCGACAAGAAGCTGATCGAAAACGCGGTTGCTGATCTTGAGCGTCTGGCTGGCCAGAAAGTAGTGGTCACCATGGCTCGCAAGTCAGTAGCTGGCTTCAAGATCCGTGAAGGTTGGCCGATCGGTTGTAAAGTAACTCTGCGCGGTGAGCGTATGTGGGACTTCTTTGACCGCCTGGTCCACATTGCGATTCCTCGTGTTCGTGACTTCCGTGGTCTGAACCCGAAATCGTTCGACGGTCGCGGCAACTACAGCATGGGTGTGCGTGAGCAGATCATCTTCCCGGAAATCGAGTACGACAAAGTCGACAAGATCCGCGGGATGGATATCACCATTACCACCAGTGCCGGTACCGATGACGAAGGCCGCGAACTGCTGAAAGCCTTTGGCTTTCCGTTCAAGAAATAAGGAACGAGTACATGGCTAAGGTATCCATGAAAAACCGTGAGCTCAAGCGCGAGCAAACCGTTGCGAAATTCGCAGCGAAGCGCGCCGAGCTCAAGGCGATTATCAAGAACCCGAATTCCAGCGACGAAGAACGCTGGGACGCGCAGATGAAGCTACAGCAGCTTCCTCGTGATGCGAGTCCCTCCCGTCTTCGTAACCGTTGCCAGGTTACTGGTCGTCCCCACGGTGTTCTCCGCAAGTTCGAGCTGTCACGGATCAAACTCCGTGAATACGGCATGCGCGGTGATGTCCCGGGTCTGACCAAGTCCAGTTGGTAAACAACACCGCGATTCGTCGCGGTGATCGTTGGTAAGCGGAGCGGCCAGCCGCTGCACAACTAAAAAGTTCAGGAGCCTCATACCAATGAGTATGCAAGATACGCTTGCGGATATGTTTACTCGTATCCGTAATGCACAGATGGCGTCGAAAGCTGATGTGACGATGCCGTCTTCAAAGATGAAAATCTCCGTAGCCCAGGTCCTGAAGGACGAAGGTTACGTTGGTGAATTTTCCGTCTCAGCTGATGCCAAGCCGGAACTGACTATTACTCTGAAATACTTCGGCGGAAAGCCGGTTATTGAAGAGATCAAGCGGGTCAGCCGTCCGAGTCTGCGCCAGTACAAAGGCACAGCGGAACTGCCGAAAGTGGCAGCTGGTCTTGGGGTCGCTATCGTGTCTACGTCGAAAGGCGTTATGACCGACCGCGCTGCACGTGCTGCGGGCGTGGGTGGCGAAGTCATCTGCACCGTATTCTAGGAGAAAGACATGTCCAGGGTTGCCAATAATCCTGTCGTGCTGCCTTCCGGTGTTGAGGTTAAGCTGAACGGACAGGAAATCAATGTAAAGGGCTCCAAGGGAGCGCTTCAATTTAACATTCATCAGGCGGTTGAGGTAAAGCAGGAAGAGGGAACTCTTCTCTTTGCAGCCCGCGATGGTGCCAAACAGTCCCGCGCTCTTGCAGGTACTACTCGCGCGTTGATTAACAACATGGTTACCGGTGTTACCGATGGCTTCGAGCGTAAGCTCCAGCTGATCGGCGTAGGATACCGGGCGCAGGCGCAGGGCAAGAAGCTCAATCTGACACTGGGTTTTTCTCACCCGGTTGAGTATGAGCTGCCCGAGGGGATTACCGCTGAAACTCCGACTCAGACAGAGATCGTTGTTCGGGGAATCGACAAGCAACAGGTTGGCCAGGTCGCTGCTGAAATCCGCGCGTTCCGTCCGCCCGAGCCTTACAAAGGCAAAGGTGTTCGTTATGCGGATGAGCAGGTAAGACGCAAAGAAGCCAAGAAGAAATAAGGCGGGACTATGAGCGCGAATACTGAAAGATTGCGTCGCGCACGCAAAGTGCGCATGAAGATCCGTAAACTGGGCACCGACCGTCTGTGCGTGCATCGCACACCGCGGCACATGTACGCCCAGGTCACCACCGCAGACGGAAGTAAGGTTCTGGCCACAGCTTCCACTCTCGATAAGGATCTGCGTCAGGGTGCTACGGGTAATGTAGATGCGGCCAAGAAGGTCGGTCAGTTGATTGCTGAGCGAGCCAAGGCCGCTGGTATCGAGAAGGTCGCATTCGACCGCTCTGGCTACCGTTACCATGGTCGCGTACAGGCACTTGCCGACGCTGCCCGTGAAGCTGGCTTGCAATTCTAAGAGGTGGAGAAGATGAGCGTTAACGAACAGAAGGCGCCTGAGCTCCAGGAAAAGCTGGTTCAGGTTAACCGCGTAGCCAAAGTGGTTAAAGGTGGTCGTATTTTTGCCTTCACCGCACTCACTGTTGTGGGTGATGGTAAGGGTCGGGTGGGTTTCGGTCGCGGTAAGGCCCGCGAAGTGCCGGTAGCCATCCAGAAGGCCATGGAAGCTGCGCGTAAGAACATGGTGGATATACCGCTCGACGGTAACACCCTGCAGTACCCGGTAAAAGCCAACCATGGCGCATCCCGGGTTTACATGCAGCCTGCGTCTGAAGGTACAGGTATCATTGCCGGTGGTGCGATGCGCTCTGTGCTGGAAGTGGCCGGTGTTCATAACGTACTGTCGAAGTGTTACGGCTCGACCAACCCGGTCAACGTAGTCCGTGCCACTATCAAGGGTCTTCAGGCCATGCATGCGCCTGAAGATATTGCAGCCAAGCGCGGCAAGACCGTGGAAGATATTCTGGGTTGAAGTCATGGCGAACGCAAAGACAATTAAAGTAACACTGACCCGCAGCCCGATCGGCTGCCAGCCCAAGCACAAACTGTGTGTGAAGGGCCTGGGTCTTCGTAGAATCGGTCACACTGTGGAAGTGGAAGACACACCTTCCATCCGCGGTATGATCAACCGGGTAAATTACCTGGTTCGGGTAGAGGATAACTAAGATGCGTCTGAACGAACTTAGTCCGGAACCCGGTTCACGTCCGGCCGCAAGGCGCGTTGGTCGTGGTATCGGAAGTGGATTCGGCAAGACAGCCGGTCGTGGTCACAAGGGTCTCAAGGCTCGCTCCGGCGGCTCCGTGGCTCCTGGCTTCGAGGGTGGTCAGCAACCGCTGGCCCGCCGTCTGCCCAAGTTTGGCTTCACATCCCGTCAGCAGCGTTACGTGGCAGAAATCCGCCTCAACGAGCTGGCAAAAGTGGATGGCGACATCGCTGATCTGGCCGCGCTGAAGAAAGCCGACATTATCCGTGAAGAGATCCGCGCTGCGCGGGTCATCCTTTCCGGTGAGCTCACCCGTGCGGTGACCGTCAAAGGCCTGAAGGTGACTAAAGGCGCTCGTGAGGCGATCACAGCTGCGGGCGGGAAAGTCGAAGACTAAGGCGAGTCGAGGACTACATGGCCAAGACATCAACAATGCCTGCTGGCGCAGGAAAGGGACTTGCAGAGCTGCGTTCGCGGCTCTGGTTTGTGGTCATCGCACTTCTGGTTTACCGGATCGGTGCGCACATCCCTGTGCCTGGTATTAACCCGGATCGCCTGGCGGCACTGTTTGATCAGAATCAGGGCACCATTCTGAGCCTGTTCAACATGTTTTCCGGTGGTGCGCTTGAGCGGATGAGTATCTTCGCACTGGGCATCATGCCCTATATTTCGGCTTCCATTATCATGCAGCTGATGACAGCGGTTAACCCAACACTGGAGCAGCTGAAGAAGGAAGGTGAAGCCGGTCGTCGCAAGATCAGCCAGTACACCCGTTATGGTACGGTGTTACTGGCCCTTGTGCAGGGTATGGGGATTTCCATGGGGCTTGCGTCCCAGGGTGTTACCTTCAATGATAGTTTCAGCTTCCATTTTGTAGCCGTTATCTCCTTCGTGAGTGGCGCGGTCTTCATGATGTGGCTGGGCGAGCAGATCACGGAGCGCGGTGTCGGTAACGGTATCTCGCTGCTGATCTTTGCTGGTATCGTAGCGGGCTTGCCCGGTGCGCTGGGGCAGACGCTCGAGCAGGCCAGAAGCGGTGAAATGAGCTTGCTGGTGGTGCTGGGTATCGGCGTGCTGGCAATTGCGGTAGTCGGCTTTGTGGTCTTCATGGAGCGTGGTCAGCGAAGGCTGACCATAAACTACGCCAAGCGCCAGCAAGGCCGCAGGGTGTTTGCTCAGCAGTCGAGCCATCTGCCACTGAAGGTCAACATGGCCGGTGTTATTCCGCCTATCTTTGCTTCATCCATTCTGTTGTTCCCGGCCTCTCTTGGTCAGTGGTTCGGACAGGGTGAGGGCATGGAGTGGCTGAGTGATATTTCCCAGGCGCTGGCGCCAAGCCAACCGCTTTACATCATTCTTTTTGCGGCAGCTGTGGTATTCTTCTGCTTCTTCTATACGGCGCTGATGTACAACCCGAAAGAAGTAGCCGATAACCTGAAGCGTTCCGGGGCATTTATTCCTGGTATCCGCCCGGGTGATCAGACCGCTAAGTACATCGACGGAGTGCTTACCCGGCTGACTCTGTTCGGTGCAATGTATATCGCAGCAGTTTCCCTTTTCCCTCAGTTTCTGATGGTTGCGGGTAATGTTCCTTTCTATCTGGGGGGGACATCGCTGTTGATTGTGGTAGTCGTGGTGATGGACTTCATGGCTCAGGTTCAATCGCACCTGATGTCGCATCAGTATGATTCGCTGATGAAGAAATCCAATCTCAAGGGCTATGGCCGGAGCTGACGCCGTCAGCTCCCCCTGAAAACTGGAGTGGACAATGAAAGTACGCGCTTCGGTAAAGAAAATTTGCCGTAACTGCAAAGTAATTCGTCGCAATGGCTCAGTTCGAGTCATTTGCTCGGAGCCTCGCCACAAGCAGCGTCAGGGTTGATCAGTTCGATCAACAACCCAGACGGGCTTGGGCACGGAATGATGGCGCTTGACTCCATGCGGGGTCAGGCGCTATTATTTCGCGCCCGTTTTGTGGCGGAAAATTCACACAGCAAAGCTTTGAACGCGGAGTAATCTGGATGGCACGTATAGCCGGTGTCAATATACCCGACAACAAACATGCTGTTATCTCGCTCACCTATATTTTTGGTGTAGGCAAGACAGCAGCCCAGGAGCTTTGCGGCGCAGCAGGCGTCCAGCAGGACGTCAAGATCAAAGACCTGTCTGACGAGCAGCTTGAAACTCTTCGTACCGAAGTGGGCAAGCTGACCGTTGAAGGTGATCTGCGTCGTGAAGTTCAGATGAACATCAAGCGTTTGAAGGATCTCGGATGCCACCGTGGTCTGCGTCATCGTCACGGCCTTCCGGTTCGTGGCCAGCGCACCAAGACCAACGCGCGCACCCGTAAAGGTCCTCGCAAACCGATTCGAAAGTAAACAGGTAGGCAAACATGGCAAAGCCAGGTACACGTACCCGTAAAAAGGTGAAAAAGACAGTTGTTGATGGCGTCGCACATATCCATGCGTCCTTCAACAACACTATCGTGACCATTTCTGACCGTCAGGGCAATGTACTGTCCTGGGCCACCTCTGGTGGTTCTGGTTTTCGTGGGTCACGCAAGAGCACACCTTTTGCTGCGCAGGTAGCAGCTGAAAGAGCCGGTAATGCGGCTGCTGAATACGGCCTTAAAAACCTGGACGTAGAGGTTAAGGGGCCCGGGCCCGGGCGTGAATCTGCAGTTCGTGCGCTGAACGCGTGCGGCTACAAGATCACAAACATTACCGATGTGACGCCGATTCCCCATAACGGCTGTCGTCCGCCCAAGAAGCGCCGCGTTTAAAGGAGACAGTTAGATATGGCACGTTACATAGGTCCGAAATGTAAGCTGTCTCGCCGTGAGGGGACAGATCTTTTCCTGAAGAGTGGGGTTCGCGCACTGGATTCGAAGTGCAACCTCGAAACACCTCCCGGTATGCACGGAGCCCGTCGTGGCCGTCTGTCCGAGTATGGTGTACAGCTTCGCGAAAAACAGAAAGTTCGTCGTATTTACGGCATCCTTGAGAAGCAGTTCCGTAACTATTACAAGGAAGCTGCGCGTATCAAAGGTGCAACCGGTGAGAACCTGCTCCAGCTGCTGGAAGGGCGTCTCGACAACGTGGTTTACCGCATGGGCTTCGGCTCCACGCGCGCTGAATCCCGTCAGCTGGTGTCGCACAAGGCCGTTCTGGTGAACGACAAGCCGGTGAATATCCCGTCCTACCAGGTTCGTCCTGGTGATGTGATCAGTATCCGTGAAAAGGCAAAGAACCAGTTGCGCGTTAAAGGTGCTCTGGAACTTTCCTCTGGTCGTGCCCCTGTTGAGTGGGTCGAGGTCGACGCCAACAAGATGGCCGGAACGTACAAGTCAGTGCCTGAGCGTACTGAACTGTCTTCCGACATCAACGAGAACCTCATCGTCGAGCTTTACTCCAAGTAAAGTCCAGTTAGCAACGAGAGCAGATAGGGGCGTCTATGCAGCGTTCAGTACATGAGTTATTGACACCTCGTACCATTGACGTAAAGGAACTGGGCACCACCCGTGCCAAGGTTACCCTGGAGCCGCTTGAGCGGGGCTTCGGGCACACCCTGGGGAGTGCACTGCGCCGTATCCTTTTGTCCTCAATGCCTGGCTGTGCCGTTACTGAAGCACAGATTGACGGTGTGCTTCACGAGTACAGTGCAATTGAGGGTGTCCAGGAAGACGTGATTGAGATTCTTCTGAACCTCAAGGGCGTTGCGGTGAAGATGGGCGGGCGTGACGAAGCTGAGATCTCTCTCAGCAAGAAAGGCCCAGGCGTTGTGACTGCTGGCGACATCAAGGTCGATCACGACGTTGAGATCACCAATCCCGAGCATGTGATTTGTCACTTGAGCGAGAAAGGTGAACTCAATATGCGTCTGAAGGTTGCCCGCGGTCGTGGTTACGAGCCTGCAGATCAGCGCGGTCTTGACGAAGACGAGACCCGTGCTATTGGACGCCTCCAGCTGGACGCTACGTTCAGTCCGGTACGTCGCGTTGCCTATGCGGTCGAGAGCGCCCGGGTTGAGCAGCGTACCGATCTTGACAAGCTGGTTATTGACCTGGAGACCAATGGCACGATCGATCCGGAAGAAGCAATTCGCCGGGCCGCGACCATTCTCCAGCAGCAGCTGGCCGTATTTGTCGATTTTGATCATGAGAAAGAGCCGGAAAACGTCGAGGAAGAGGAAGAAATCGATCCTATTCTGCTGCGTCCGGTTGATGATCTTGAGCTGACAGTTCGTTCGGCAAACTGCCTCAAAGCTGAGAATATTTACTACATCGGCGATCTTATCCAGCGCACAGAAGTCGAGCTGCTGAAGACGCCTAACCTGGGTAAAAAGTCGCTTACCGAAATCAAGGACGTACTGGCTTCACGCGGTCTGTCTCTGGGTATGCGTCTTGACAACTGGCCACCGGCTAGCCTTCGCGGCGATGACCGGGTTCTGGGCGGTTGATCGCCGTATTGGTAGTTTAAGGTAAGGAATAAGAGCAATGCGTCATCGTAAGAGTGGTCGTAAGTTCAACAGGACCAGTGCGCATCGCAAGGCCATGTTTCGTAACATGTCTGCGTCACTGGTTGAACATGAGCTGATCAAGACAACTCTGCCCAAAGCGAAAGAACTTCGCCGCGTAGCAGAGCCGCTGATCACGCTCGCGAAAAACGATTCGGTAGCCAATCGTCGTCTGGCGTTCGCGCGCCTGCGCAGCGATGCGGCTGTGGCGAAACTGTTCAACGAACTGGGTCCCCGTTACTCAGAGCGTCCGGGCGGTTACACGCGAATCCTGAAGTGCGGTTTCCGTGCTGGCGATAATGCCCCAATGGCATTTGTTGAGCTGCTCGGCCGTCCTGTGGATATCGAAGCGGAAGAAATGGACGACGACGAGTAACATCGTCCCGTTTTAGAAAAGCCGGGGGCTGTGAGGCCTCCGGCTTTTTTTGTTCTTAGCCGCGGAAACCACGGCTAAATGATTACCTGCTGAGTAAAGGCTTCAGGTAATGCCCCGTGTAGGAACGTTTATTGGCCGCCACTTGTTCCGGTGTACCTTCCGCAATGATCTCACCGCCACCAGAACCACCTTCCGGGCCAAGATCAATGATCCAGTCGGCGGTCTTGATCACATCCAGGTTGTGCTCAATAACCACGATGGTATTGCCGTGGTCCCGCAGGCGCTGGAGCACTGTCAGCAACTGCTGGATATCGTAGAAATGAAGTCCGGTGGTAGGTTCGTCGAGGATGTAGAGGGTTTTTCCGGTGTCCCGTTTGGACAGTTCCCGGGCCAGTTTTACCCGTTGTGCCTCGCCACCTGACAGGGTAACGGCGCTCTGTCCCAGACGGATATAGGAGAGCCCCACGTCAACCAGGGTTTGCAGCTTGCGGGCCAGAAATGGTACTGCATCGAAGAATTCACGGCCTTCCTCGACGGTCATCTCCAGTACTTCGTGAATATTCTTGCCTTTGTAACGTACTTCCAGGGTTTCCCGGTTG
>NZ_CAXBDN010000084.1:0-15655 GCF_963974375.1 uncultured Marinobacter sp. | reverse complement strand
TAAAAAAGCACGTCCTGCCCCGCAACAGTGACTGGCTGAGGACTGCCGATTCCGGTCAATACCCACTGGATGTCATCGAACCCCTCAAGGCCCAGGCAAAGGCAGACGGTTTGTGGAACCTGTTTTTACCGGAATTGCAGGACCACGAACCCGGCACCGGCATGAGCAATCTTGACTACGCACCGCTGGCAGAAATCATGGGGCGGCTGCCCTGGGCGGCCGAAATTTTCAATTGCAGCGCACCGGACACCGGCAATATGGAGCTGTTGCACCGCTTTGCGACGCCGGAGCAGTATGACCGCTGGCTGATGCCCCTGCTGTCCGGAGAGATCCGCTCCTGCTTTGCCATGAGTGAGCCGGATACCGCCTCATCCGATGCCACCAACATCAGCACCACCATCCGCCGTGATGGCGATGACTATGTCATTGATGGTCGCAAGTGGTTCATCACCGGCGCCAATCACCCCAACTGCCGCTTCGCCATTGTGCTGGGCCGCTGCGATGACAACGGCAACGGCGACGGCAACCGCCACCACCAGCATTCCATGGTGATTGTACCAATGGATTCGCCGGGGCTTGAGGTGGTGCGCAATATTCCCATCATGCAGCATCATTCGCCTGAGGGTCACTGTGAGATCGCCTTCCGCAGTGTGCGGGTGCCGGCAGCCAATCTATTGGGCAAACCCGGCGAGGGCTTTGCCATGGCCCAGGCCCGCCTCGGCCCCGGCCGGGTGCATCATTGCATGCGTGCCATTGGTCAGTGCGAACTGGCACTGGAAATGATGACCGAACGCTCCATGGAGCGCCGCACCTTTGGCAAGTTTCTCAGTGAATTCGAGAACATCCGCGACTGGATCGCCGAGTCACGACTGGAAATTGATGGTGGCGGCACGGCTGCAGACCAGAGTGGTTGACCGTGCCATACAGGTGTTCGGTGCCATGGGCCTGACGCCGGATACACCACTGGCTTATCTGTGGACCTGGGGCCGGGCCATGCGCTTTCTGGATGGCCCTGATGAGGTGCACCTGCGCACGGTAGCCCGCGCCGAACTGGAGCGCGCAAAGGAGAACCGGGGCTCAACGGCGGCCTATTACAACCTTCGCTAAGTCCACCCGACAGACGTTTTACCTGCGTCTGCAGTCTGTCACTTCCGTAAAGTCGATCTATACTCACTCAGGTTAACCAGGGCACCGAAACGGTGCCGGGACGGACCGGGTCGCACTGCAAACGCACTGTTTATGGGCAGAGTAGCCTGCCCTGAATCCCCTGTTCACCGGAAAGCTCACGATGGCCCGGGCTTTGCAGTCCATCAGGGTATCTGACGATGTTCGCCAGGAGAAAGCTGAGCATGCGTATCGAAAAACCCGGAAAGGGTATTTACGACGAAATCTTCGACGAACATGGCGCGGTGCGCCCACCCTGCAAGGCATTGGAAGACTGGCTGCTGAACTCCGATGAACACCTCATTGCGGAGAAGCGCCGGGAAGCCAATGTCCTGTTCCAGCGCCTGGGCATTACCTTCAATGTCTACGGAGAAGACGAGGGCGCCGACCGGCTGATCCCCTTCGATCTGATCCCACGCATTATTTCTGCCGCCGAGTGGCAAAAACTGCAGGCTGGCCTGAGGCAGCGGGTTCAGGCCCTGAATCGTTTTCTGTTTGATATCTATCATGATTTCGACATCATCCGGGCCGGTGTCATTTCCGCTGAGCAGGTCTTTTCCAACGCCCAGTACCAGCCCGGTATGCAGAACCTGAAGCTGCCCCGCAACCTTTATTCCCACATTGCCGGAATCGATCTGATTCGCCACAGCGATGGCGATTACTACGTGCTGGAAGACAACCTCCGTTGTCCCAGCGGCGTTTCCTACATGCTGGAAAACCGCCGCATGATGATGCGCCTGTTTCCGGAGCTGTTTGCCCACAGCGCGGTGGCGCCGGTGGATCATTACCCCGCCATGCTGGGAGAAACCCTGCGGGCGTCCTCCCTGAAGCCCGACCCTGCAGTGGTGGTGCTGACCCCCGGGCGCTTCAACAGTGCCTATTTCGAGCACGCGTTCCTGGCCCGGCAAATGGGGGTGGAGCTGGTGGAAGGCGCCGATCTGTTCATTCGCAACAACCAGGTCTTCATGAAAACCACCTCCGGGCCACAGCAGGTGGACGTGATCTACCGCCGGGTCGACGATGACTTCCTGGATCCCCTCTCGGGCAACCCGGACTCCATGCTCGGCGTGCCCGGGCTCTACGCCGCCTACCGCACCGGCAATGTAGTGCTGGCCAATGCCATGGGCACCGGCGTGGCGGACGACAAGTCGATCTACCCCTACGTGCCGGAAATGATCCGTTTCTATCTGGGCGAGGAACCGATTCTGAAGAACGTGCCTACCTGGCAGTGTCGCAAGAAAGAGGACCTGAGCTACGTCCTCGACAACCTGAAAGACCTGGTGGTGAAGGAAACCCAGGGCGCCGGCGGATACGGCATGCTGATCGGCCCCATGGCCAGCCGCAAGGAGCTGGATCATTTCCGGGCCATGCTCAAGGCAAGACCGGAAAACTACATCGCCCAGCCCACTCTCAGCCTGTCCACCTGCCCTACCTTCGTGGACGAAGGCATCGCCCCGCGACATCTGGATCTGCGACCCTTCGTACTGTCCGGCAAGAAAGTGCAGATGGTGGCCGGAGGGCTGACCCGGGTGGCCCTGAGCAAGGGCTCGCTGGTGGTGAACTCATCCCAGGGTGGCGGTACCAAAGACACCTGGGTGATGGAGAACGATCCATGCTGAGTCGCGCCGCTGCCAGTCTGTTCTGGATGGCCCGTTACCTGGAGCGAGCCGAAAGCCTCGCCCGGTTGCTGGACGTCAGCCTCACCATGGCACTGATTGATGTGCCGGAGGACCGTGAAGAACAGTTATCGGTGCCACTGCTGGTCAGCGGTACCCAGGACCTGTTCTTCGAGCAACACGAAACCCTCAGCCCCCAGAATCTGATCGACTTCCTGCTGTTTGATGAAAGCCATCAGGCCAGCGTCTTCAGCATGTTCCGCAGCGCCCGGGACAACGCGTTGCACGTGCGTGGCAACCTGTCTGCTGATGTCTGGGAGAGCATCAATACCGCCTGGATCGAGATTCGCGAACTGCGTGAGCGGGGTGTCTCGGAATCCAGTGCCAGCCGGGTATTTGACTGGACCCGGGAGCGTTCCCATGTGTTCCGGGGCGCGGTCTACGGCACCATGCTGCGAACGGATGCTTTCCACTTTTTGCGCCTGGGCACCTTCCTTGAGCGCGCCGACAACACCGCCCGCATTCTCGACATCCGCCACCGGATGGCCGACAAGTCCGCCGAGGAGCAGATCACCCAGGCCTTTTTCGAATGGACCGCGTTGCTCCATTCACTGGCGGCTTTCGAGGCCTATCAGACCCTCTACGGCAACAACATTGACCCCCTCAACGTCGCCGAACTGCTGGTGCTGGACCCCGATATCCCACGTTCGCTGCGCGCCTGTATGGAAGAGATTGCCGGCTTGCTGGCGCAGATCGAAGGCAGCCACGGCCGCCGGGCCAAACGGCTGGCATCAAGTCTGTTTGCCAACCTGCGCTATGGAGACCGTGAATATATCGCCGAACGGGGAGTGCACGACTATCTGGTGGATTTCCTCGATCGCATTGAGCGTATCGGACGCCAAATCCAACAGGATTATATGGGCTGGTAATCAATGAAAAAAATTCAGATACGCCACGAAACCATCTATCGCTACGACAGCAAGGTCCGCGACAGCATTCAGTACATCCGGTTACGGCCGAAAAACACCCCCCAGCAGAGGGTGATCGAGTGGAAGCTGACGGTCCCGGGAGACACCAGCGTAATGACCGATGGCTTCGGCAACCCGGTCACGGTGATGACTCTGAACCGGCCGGTCACCGAAATCGTCATTGTCGCCGAGGGTGTGGCAGAGCTCAGCGGCAAACCCCTGTCCCGCAACGACTCACCCTTTCCGCCGGAGGTGTTTCTCCGCCACACCATGCTCACCGCCATGGACGAAGGCCTGAAGGACTTCGCTAGCAATTACTCTGCCAACAAGCGCAGCCTGATCCGGATGATGGGCAAGCTGCGGGAGCTGATACTGTTTGTGCCGGGTGCCACCACCGTGACCCACACCGCCGCCGAGGCCTTCAGCCAGCGTCAGGGTGTCTGTCAGGACCATACCCATGTGTTCATCGCCTGCTGCCGGCACATCGGAGTACCGGTGCGCTATGTCAGCGGGTACGTTCTGGCGGAGGGCCAGGAACTGGCCACCCACGCCTGGGCCGAAGCCTTTCTGGGCCACAACTGGCACACCTTCGATGTGGTCAACACCCTCAACGCCGCCGAAAGCCACATCAAGCTGGCGGTCGGCCTGGACTACCTGGACGCCGCTCCGGTGCGGGGCGTGCGTCGGGGCGGCGGTGACGAGCACATGGAAACCCGGGCCATGGTGACGCCCTTCGGCACTGAGCAGTAACGTCGTCGAAACGACGTCGGTGCTTCAGGATGACTCGGGGGCAGTCCCTCGTTCCTCGGCAAACCGGATATAGAAATCCAGGCTGTCGGGATTGGCCATGGCGTCCGGGTTGGCTACCTGATCCAGTGCCTTGCCCAGCAGCAGTTTACGAATGGGCAGCTCCATTTTCTTGCCGGTCAGGGTGCGCGGAATTTCCGCCACCGGAATGATCTCATTGGGTATATGACGGGCCGACAGATTGTCCCGGATAGCGGCCCGGATGCGGCCCTTGAGATCATCGTTCAGCTCCGCGCCGTCGCGCAGCACAATGAACAACGGCATATAGGATTCCCGCCCCAGGTACTCCAGATCCACCACCAGTGAATCCAGCACCTCCGGCACTTCCTCCACCACCCGATAGATCTCACCCGTACCCATGCGCACGCCCTGGCGATTGATGGTGGTGTCAGAACGACCATAGATGATGGCGCCGCCGCGGGCGGTGATGCGAATCCAGTCACCATGACGCCAGATGCCCGGGTAGGTATCGAAGTAACTGTCGTGGTAACGATGGCCACCTTCATCACCCCAGAAATACAGTGGCATGGAGGGCATCGGTTTGGTCACCACCAGCTCGCCCACATCGTCTTCCACCACCTTGCCGTTATCGTCAAAGGCGTAAACTGCGGTACCCAGCGAGCGGCACTGCATTTCACCAGCGTACACCGGCATGATCGGGCAACAACCCACGTAGGACGCAGCGACGTCAGTGCCGCCGCTGATGGGCGCCACCAGCACGTCATCACCCAGTTCATTCATGATCCATTTGTAGCCTTCGTCCGGCAGTGGTGAGCCGGTGGAGCCAACCGAATGGATGCGGCTGAGATCGCCAAAATCGGTCGGGCGGACTTCGGCCTTTTTACAGTTCAGATAGTAGGCGGCGCCGGCACCGAAGAAGGTGACCTTCGATTCACTGGCAAACTTCCACAGGGTCCCCAGATCCGGATAGCCCGGATTTCCGTCATAGATACAGATGGTACTGCCCAGCAACAGGCCTGAAATCTGGGCGTTCCACATGATCCAGCCGGTGGTGGTGAACCACAGATAGCGATCATCCGGCTGTATGTCCATATGCAGACCCTGGCCCTGCAGCCCTTCCAGCAGAGCGCCGCCGTGACCGTGGACAATAGGCTTGGGCATACCGGTGGTGCCGGAGGAATAGACCACCCACAGCGGGTGATCGAAGGGCAACTGCTCGAAGGTCATGGGGACATCATGGCGCAGCATCTGTTGCCAGGGTGTACAGCCCGCCAGCGTGGCGTTGTCGTTGAGGTAGGGCAGCAGGACCACCTGCTCCAGAGTAGACAGTTCCTCTTTCAGTCCCCGAACCACGTCCAACCGGTCGAAATCCTTGCCGCCATAACGGTAGCCGTCCACCGCAATCATCACTTTCGGATCGATCTGCCGGAAACGGTCAATCACGCTTCGGGTACCCATGTCCGGCGAGCAGCTGGACCAGATGGCCCCGATGCTGGCACAGGCATAGAAGGCAATCGGCGCTTCGGCGATGTTAGGCAGGTAAGCCACTACCCGATCGCCGGGACCCACACCCATCTGCCGCAGACTGTGAGCAAACGAGGCCACCTGCTTTTTCATCTCACCCCAGGACAGCTCCTGCAGCGGGCGGGTTTCCGAACGGGAGATAATGGCCGGCCGCTGCGGTTCATCGTCGTGAAACCGGAAAGCCTGCTCGACCATGTTCAGCCGGGCACCCTCAAACCATTTCGCGCCGGGCATCCGGTAACTGTCGAGAACCCGGGTGTAGGGCGCGGAATGACGGATATCGAAATATTCCCAGAATGCCGCCCAGAAATCCTCAAGCTCATCCACTGACCACTGCCAGAGGGCATTGTAATCACTGAACGAAAGTCCCTTGTTGCTGGCCAGCCATTGCATGAAATGGTGCATACGGCTGCGTTCAATGCGCTGCTGATCCGGCTGCCAGAGCAGTTCCGGGGATTGGTCTGTCATGGTTGTCTCCTTTCTGGAATTATTATTGATCTGGATTTATCGTCGGAAGCCGCGAGTCGCTCTGCGAAACGGGGACCGATCCCGGACTTTTTCGCTACCAGGGATACCAAAAAATCCTGATGCCGTTAGAGTAAAGAAACAGTAAATCGGGATTTACCGGTTGAACTGGTTGACTATTTCATCTATACCTGTAGCCGGACAGTAAGCCTAACTGTCTGAAAATTCATATTTTGAAACCGAGTTTCATAGAAAAATATAATGAGCTCCAGAATTGAATCGAACAAGCGCTCGCTATACAGTCTGGAACTCTAACGAACAAATACAAAAAGTCCACTGCCGTGGTGGTAGTGGGAAACAGGAGAACACCATGACAAGAAACAAAAAGACCGGCGTCTTCACCGGCACCATGATTGGCCTCTCCATGGCTATATCTTCGCTCTCTTACGCAGACAACCACCCGATCAAGATCGCCTACATCGAGCCGCTGTCCGGCCCGTTTGCAAACGTGGGTGACGCTGGTCTGAAGCACTTCCGCTTCGCCGCAGAAAAACTGAATGCCGAAGGCGGCATCATGGGTCGCCAGGTCGAAATCGTGGCCATGGACAACAAGCAGAGCCCATCCGAGTCGGTGCAGCTGGTTCAGCGCGCAATCGACGATGGCATCCCGTTCGTGACCCAGGGTAACGGCTCCAACGTGGCAGGCGCCATGGTTGAAGCAGTTGATCGTAACAACCGTCGGAACGCCGACAACAAGGTCATCTACCTCAACTACGCTGCGGTAGATCCGGCTCTCACCAACGAGCGCTGCAGCTTCTACCACTTCCGTTTCGATGCGGCATCCGACATCAAACTGGAAGCACTTTCCAACTACATGGCAACCCGTGACGACATCAACAAGGTATACCTGATCAACCAGGATTACTCCCACGGCCAGTTCATCTCCCAGCGCATGAAAGAGCTGGTCGGTGAAAAAATGCCAAACGCAGAGATCGTCGGTGACGTTCTGCACCCGATCGCTCAGGTCCGTGACTTTTCACCGTACATCGCCCGTATCCAGCAATCTGGTGCGGACACTGTAGTCAGTGGTAACTGGGGTAACGACCTGTCACTGATGATCCGTGCCGCTGAAAGCGCGGGCCTCGACGTCAACTTCTACACCTATTACGGTGGTGGCCTGGGTACTCCGGCCGCGGTTGGACCTCGTGGTCAGGATCGTCTGCATCAGATCACCGAGTGGCACGCCGACGTAAACGTGGACGAAGGCCTTGAGGACTACGAAAAGTGGTTCCAGGAGTTCAAGTCCCGCTACCCGGAAATCGACTGGTACTATCACCGCATCTACAACCAGATGTACATGCTGAAAGCAGCTATCGAAGAGGCCGGTACTACCGAGTCTGATGCTGTAGCCGCTGCTCTGGAAGGTATGGAGTTCCAATCACCCACCGGTACCGTGACCATGCGCGCAGACGATCACCAGATCCTGCAGCCCATGTACATTTCCGTAATGGATGAGAACGCCAAGTACGACGCGGATAACTCTGGCGTTGGCTTCCGCACCATCGCCAACATCCCTGTTGAGCAGGCAACTGTTGCAACCTCCTGTGACATGAAACGTCCGTAGTCCGGGCTGATCTCCGGCGGCGCAAAGCCGCCGGAGTTTTTTCATAAAAATAACCAGGAATTCGTCTCCTCATGCTCCAAACCATCGCATTTTCAATCTTGGATGGCGTGCTCTACGGCATGCTGCTGTTCATGATGTCCAGCGGTCTGACACTCATCTTCGGAATGATGGGAGTGCTGAACTTCGCTCATGCCAGCTTTTACATGCTGGGTGCTTATTTCGCGTACACCATTGGCCTGGCAACCGGCTTCTGGGCTGCGCTGTTCCTGGCTCCGATTCTGGTCGGTGCTGTGGGTGCCGCCGTTGAACGTTACGGGCTGCGCCGCGTACACGCATACGGTCACGTACCCGAACTGCTGTTCACTTTCGGTCTCGCTTATGTCATAGAAGAACTGGTCGCCCTGTTCTGGGGTACTGTACCGGTCGCCTACCGTATGCCGGAACTGCTCAGCGCCACAGCCTTTACACTGTTTGAACTGGATTACTCGAGATTCAAGGTCTTTATTCTCCTGATTTCCGTGGTCATGTTTGGCGGCCTCTGGTTGCTGCTGAAGAAGACCCGTGCCGGTCTTGTTATTCAGGGCTCCCTGTCCCGTCCGGACATGGTGGGTGCACTGGGTCACAATGTTCCTCGCGTTTTCATGATGGTCTTTGCATTCGGTTGTGCGCTGGCCGGTCTTGGCGGCGTTGTCGGTGGCATCCACTTTGTTACAGATCCCGGCATGGCCTTCATGATGGGGCCCATCGTGTTCGTTGTTGTAGTACTTGGCGGTCTCGGTTCTGTACCCGGTGCCCTGATCGCGTCCCTGCTGATCGGCGTGCTGCAGACATTCTTCCTGTCCGTTAATTTCTCCCTGGCCGGCACCATCGGCACCCTGGGAATCGAGAACAGTGGCTTCTTCGGCGTACTCTGGCACATGGAAGCCATGCGTCTGGCGCCCGTTCTGCCCTTCCTGCTGCTGGTTCTGACACTGATCATCAGACCGCGCGGCATTCTCGGGAAGCGTGAAGCATGACAACAACAACGCAACAGGAATCAAAGGCTATGGCTACCAATTCTGCGGCAGGTAAGGGCAACCTGCTCAAGTTCTGGCCCTGGGTGGTGATCCCGCTGGTGGCAATCTTGCTGCCCCTGATTTTCACCTCAGGCCATGCGATCAATCTGCTCAACCACATCGGCGTCGCGATCATTTTTGCGCTTGCCTACAACATGCTGCTGGGTAACACCGGTCTGCTGTCCTTCGGCCACGCCGTCTATTTTGGTCTGGGCGGCTATGTCACCATGCATGCGCTGCGGGCCATCAACGATGCCGGCGGACAGGGCCTGCCCCTGGAACTGGTGCCACTGGTGGGCGCATTCGCAGGGCTTGGTTTCGGTATCATCTTCGGGGCGGTCTCCACCCGTCGCGCCGGTACCGTGTTCGCCATGATCACCCTGGGTGTTGGTGCACTGGTGCATTCCAGCTCACTGATGTTTACCGATTTCTTCGGTGGTGAAGCCGGCCTGTTCGGCTACCGTGACGAAGCGCCGACGCTGCTGGGCGTGGATTATGCCTCCAGCACGGCCGTCTACTACCTGGTTCTGGCCTGGACGCTGATTGCGGCTATTGCGATCTACCTGCTGAGAAAGACACCTTTGGGCTGGATGGCCAATGCGGTCCGTGACAATCCTGAGCGGGCACAATTTGTGGGTTATAACCCGCAGATGGTGCGCTTCATCCAGTTTTCACTGTCTGCATTCTTTGCGGGTCTGGCCGGCGGCCTGCTGGTCATCACTGACGAAATCATCAACGACGAGGCGGTTGGTCAGATCCAGTCAGGTATCGTACTGCTGGGTACCTTTATTGGCGGTATCGGTTACTTCATTGGCCCCATCGTGGGCGCCTCTCTGGTGACCTGGCTGGAAGCGTCCCTGTCGGCTTATACCGAGGCCTGGGTACTCTACTTCGGCCTGCTGTTTATCGGTATCGTACTGTTCGCACCCATGGGTATCGTCGGTATTATTCACCTGCAGTGGGTGGGCTTCCGGACCGGCGCCTGGAAAGGTAATGGACTGATTCGCCTTTACACGCTTATTACCGGTCTGGTCGGCATGTTCGGCCTGGTCTGCCTGATCGAGTTGTCCTATCACTACTTCCGTAGCTGGGATCCAAGCGCACCCTTCAACCTGATGGGCTTCACGGTGGATACCACCAGTGCCACCCCTTGGGTTGTATCGTTTGCGATCATTATCATCGGCTTTGGCCTGATGTTGTTCCACGCCAAGCCGATGCTGGCCGCGCGGATTGCCAGTAAGTCCAAGGGAGGTAAGTGATGACTGCCCGTAGCGTACTCGAGCTGAAAAACGTCAAGAAAAACTTTGGCAAGGCTGAAATCATCCGTGGTGCCAACCTGGACATCCACGAACATGAGCGTCATGTCATCATCGGACCCAACGGCGCTGGCAAGTCGACCCTGTTCCACCTGATCAGCGGCCGGTTCAATATTTCCGGTGGCGAGATCAAACTGTTCGGCGAAAACATCCACAACCTGCCGGCCCACAAGATCAACCGCAAGGGTCTGAGTCGCAGTTTCCAGGTGACCAACCTGTTCCAGAACATGACGGTCATGCAGAATCTGCGCTGCTCCCTGCTCTGGTCTGAAGGCCACAAATATTCCTTCTGGAAAAGCGTATTGGGGCAAAAAGCCGTCACTGCAAGGGCCGAAGAGCTGCTTGAGCAGCTTAACCTCACAGCCCAGGCGAATACCCAGGCCTCACTGCTCACCTACGCTGAGCAGCGGGCTCTGGAAATAGGCTGCACCATTGCCTCTGGCGCCAAAGTCATCCTGCTGGATGAGCCTACCGCCGGGATGAGCCGAACCGAGGCGAACGACGTGGTTGAACTGATCAACAAGATGACCGGGGAAAACACCCTGATTCTGGTTGAGCACGATCTAAACGTGGTGTTCGGAATTGCGGACCGTATCTCCGTGCTGGTTTATGGCGAAATTATTGCCACCGGTACGCCTGAGGAAATACGCAATAACAAGGCTGTTCAGGAAGCCTATCTCGGTACGGAGGTCCACTGATGCTGAAAATTAAGGACTTGCACGCGTTTTACGGAAAAAGCCACGTACTCCGTGGTGTCAATATGGAAGTCAACCGTGGCGAAATCGTCAGCCTGCTGGGTCGTAACGGGGTAGGTCGCTCTACCCTGTGCAAGGCGGTCATGGGACTGGTTGCGCCAGTCGGCCAAGTAGAGTTTGATGGCAAGCCGCTTCATGGTCTTCCATCTCACGACATTGCTCACGCAGGTATTGGCTACGTGCCGGAAGACCGGGCCATTTTCCCGGGCCTGAGCGTCGCCCAGAATCTGGAACTGGGCATGAAGAAGAAGGGCCAGACCGGTGAGCAATGGACACTGGATGCCGTCTACAAGCGCTTCCCCAGGCTCAAGGAGCGGGAACATACACCGGCGGAAGTACTGTCCGGTGGTGAGCAGCAGATGCTGAGTATGTTCCGTGCCCTGATGGGAGACCCCCAGTGTATTCTGGTGGACGAACCCACTGAAGGTCTGGCACCAAAAATAGTGGCTGACGTTGCGGCCATTCTGCAGGAAATTGCTCAGGCCGGTATTGCTGTGCTTCTGGTAGAACAGAAACTCAGTATTGCGCTGGACATCGCAGACCGGATCTACGTCATGGGCGAAGGCAACATCGTTTTTGAAGGTACTCCGGACGATCTGCGCAATAACCCTGAAATCCGTAAAGAATGGCTCGAAGTCTAGGCCACGGTTGGACCGGGGCACCCTGCCCCGGTCCTGCTGTCCCGGAGAATATTAATGGCAACACTGCTTAACGATCGTGATATTGCATTTCAACTCTACGAAGTACTGAACACCGAAGCCCTTCTGGAACGACCGCGCTACGCCGACCACGACCGGGGCATTTTCGACGCCACCCTTAACACTGCCCGTGATCTGGCTGCCGAATACTTCGAACCCCATAACCAGAAAGGCGATGCCAACGAACCCACCTTCGATGGCAAGACCGTTACCCTGATACCTGAAACCCAACCCGCCTGGAACGCCTTTGCGGAGGCCGGTTTTCTGGCATCTCACCACGATTTCGATGACGGCGGCTCCCAGCTGCCGGAAGTGGTGCTGCGGGCCAGCATGTCCTATTTCAATGCGGCCAACGTTTCCAGCACCGCCTATTCCTTTCTTACCATTGGCGCCGCCAACCTTCTGAAAAGCTTTGGCAGCGATGAATTGAAAGCCCGCTACCTGCCCTCCATGCTGGATGGCCGCTACAGCGGCACCATGGCCCTGACCGAGCCCGGCCAGGGCTCCGCCCTCGGTGATCTGCACACCCAGGCCAAGCCCGCCGACGATGGCAGCTATCGCCTGTTCGGCAACAAAATGTACATTTCCGGCGGCGACCACGAACTGACCGACAACATCGTTCACATGGTTCTTGCCCGCATCGAGGGCGCTCCTGCCGGCGTCCGTGGCATTTCCCTGTTTCTGGTTCCGAAATTCCTGGTAAATGAAGACGGCAGCAAGGGTGAGCGCAACGATGTTGTTCTGGCCGGACTTCTGCACAAACTGGGCTACCGTAACACCACCTCTACCGTGCTCAACTTCGGTGAAAAAGGGGGTGCAGTAGGCTATCTGGTAGGTGAGGCCAACAAGGGCCTCGGTTACATGTTCCAGATGATGAACGAAGCGCGCATCGGTGTTGGCCTGGGTGCGGCAGTCATCGGTTACCAGAGCTACCTGCACGCCCTGGAATACGCGCGCCAGCGCCCCCAGGGTCGCCTGCCCGGCAACAAGAGCCCGGATGCCCCTCAGGTCAATATCGTCCAGCATCCGGACGTACGCCGCATGTTGCTGACCCAGAAGGCCTATGTGGAAGGCAGCCTGGCCCTGTGTCTGTACGCCAGCACCCTGGTGGAAGATGCTCACACGGCACCGGATCCTGACGAGCGCAAGGCAGCCGGTGAGCTGCTCGACCTGATCACCCCGATGGTCAAATCCTGGCCCTCGAAGTACGGTGTGATTGCTTCAGATCTCGGCATCCAGATTCTCGGCGGCGCCGGTTACACCCGGGACTATATTCTCGAGCAACTCTACCGCGACAACCGCCTGAACCCGATTCACGAGGGTACTGAAGGTATCCAGGGCATCGACCTGCTGGGCCGCAAGCTCGGCCCGAAAGGTGGCGACGGCTACAACGAATTCCTGCGCCGCATCCGGGTCACTCTCGATGAAGCGGCGGCACTGGATACCAGCTCCGGCTTTGGCAGTCAGTTAACGCAAGCACTGACGGCACTGGAAACGGTAACCTCCGATCTGCAGCAGCAACTGGCCGCAGATCCGGACCACGGTTTGTCCAATGCCACCATGTACCTGGATATGTTTGGTAAGGTGCTTGTAGGCTGGGTCTGGCTGCGTCAGGCCATGGTAGCCGAGCGTGCGCTGGCGGCCGGTGCCACTGGCAGCGAGGCGGATTTCTACCAGGGCAAGATCCACGCAGCCCGTTACTTCATGGACTGGGAACTGGCACCACTGGAGGGCTACGCCCGCCTGCTGAGCGCCGGCAACCGGGACAATCTGGATATGCAGAACGACTGGTTCTGATTTTTTTTCGAGTTTGCCTGCCGGAGTCAGGAACTATTTGACTGCTGAGGCTACCCGGGAATTCGAAACGAGTGGGCGGGGATGACTTTCCGGGACCGTCGAAAAGAGGGACCTTTTCGACGAGCCTCCATGGATGGATTCACGGTGTGTCCCGGAAAGTCATACCCGCCTGCTCGTCTCCCCATAATTCGAACGTCAATCTCCAAACGCTATCACTGGAGCATCTTGTAATGTCCACCAGCCCCCAAGACCACTACACCCCCGAACAACTGAAAGCCCTGGAACACGTCAAACAGGCCGAGCAGGAAGCCAGCAATATTCCCGGCATCAGCCCCGACATCACACTGCGCCCCATCAACAAGGTAGCGGTTATCGGGGCCGGCACCATGGGCGGCGGTATCGCCATGAACTACGTCAACGCCGGTATCCCGGTGGTGATGCTGGAACTGAAACAGGAAGCCCTCGACAAGGGTATGGATATAATTCGCAAGAACTACCAGCGCACCGTCAGCAAGGGCAGACTCAGCCAGGAAGACATGGACAAGCGCATGGCCATGCTGTCCGGTACCCTGCACTATGAGGACCTGGGCGATGTTGATCTGGTGATCGAGGCGGTGTTCGAGAGCATGAACGTCAAGCGCCAGGTGTTTGGCACTCTCGACAAAGTCTGCAAGCCCGGCGCCATTCTCGCCTCCAACACCTCGACTCTGGATGTGGATGAAATTGCAGCGGCAACCAGCCGGCCCCAGGACGTTATCGGCCTGCACTTCTTCAGTCCCGCCAATGTCATGAAGCTGCTGGAAATTGTCCGTGGCGAGAAGACAGCCGACGACGTGCTGGCAACCAGCCTCGATATGGCCAAAACCATCAACAAGATCGCGGTGGTATCCGGTGTCTGCTTCGGGTTCATCGGTAACCGCATGCTGGAACCCTACGCCCGGGAAGCCCACCGCCTGGTGCTCGAAGGCGCCACACCGGCCCAGATCGACGGCGTCATGAACGCTACCGGCCTGGCCATGGGGGTGCTGTCCATGTACGACCTGGCCGGTATCGATGTGGGCTTCATGGTGCGGGAGTCCCGTCGTGACGTTATCGGCAAGGACCCGGGTTACTGCAAACTGGCCGATGAGCTCTATCATCTCGGTCGCTACGGCCAGAAAACCGGACGCGGTTTCTACATCTACGAGGACCGGGAAAAGAAAGAAGACCCGGAAGTCACCGAACTGGCTGCGAAAATTTCTGCAGATCTGGGCATCGAGCGCCGGGAAATCAGCAACGAAGAAATCCACGACCGCTGCCTGTACATGCTGATTAACGAAGGTATCCAGATTCTCGACGAGGGCATTGCCCTGCGCAGCGGCGATATGGACCTGGTATGGATCAACGGCTACGGCTTTCCCGCCTGGCTCGGTGGCCCCATGCACTACGCTGAGCAGATCGGTCTGGAAAAAATCCTGACCACCATCCGTCACTATCGCGATACCCTGGGTGATTACGGCAAGATGTGGTTTGAACCAGCCCCTCTGCTGGAAAAATTAGTTGCGGAAGGCAAATCAAAAATTGAAAAAATCTGATTCATAGCACTCTGATTCATAGCACAGCGGGGCGAATGGCACGAAGTCCGATCGGACTTCCGGTGGGGATGTTTCCGTAGCAGGGCCATGGATGGCCCGGTGCAAGGTCGGTCCAGGGAAGGACCGTGAATTGCAGCGGAGGAAACATCCCCACCGGGAGGCCAGGCACAAACTTTAAGGCCAGTCTGCAGCGATTCGCATATCCGACATGAATTGCAGTTCGAGCCGCGGCTCGTTAAACCGAAAATCGGGCGATACCCGAAAATCCGCCGCTCACCCGGTGGGGATGCTTTCTCCACCGCAATTCACGGCCCATCCCTGGGCCGGCCTT
>NZ_CAXBDN010000083.1:0-15671 GCF_963974375.1 uncultured Marinobacter sp. | reverse complement strand
AACTGTTCCAGGAAGTGGTGACCGACCATGCCGTTGCCGATGACGATCAGGGATTTTGTGTTCATGGTGTGTCCTCTCGGTATCTCTTTGAGTTGCCCGAAGCTCAGGCAGCGTTCTCGCAATAGTCACGGCCAAAGGCCAGGCTGGCGCGCCAGGGTGTGATGTCCTGGCGCTGGCGGATCTGTTCGCTGTACCAGGGGCCGTCGGTGGTGTCGCCGAACAACACCGCGCCGATCAGGTGCTTGCCCCGGATAAACAGACGGCAGTAGCGGTCCTGGTCGTAGTCGCGCCAGAGCATGGATTCGGTGTCGGCATCGCTGTGGGTCTGGCCGCAGGAGAAAATGGGGATGCCGCTGATTTTCAGGCGGGTAGGTTCTACTTCGGGTTCGAAGCGGGAGCTGGCCTGGGGGTTGCTGAGTCGTTCCGCCAGCACCCTGGCCTGCTGATAGCCCGGATCCACCAGGCCAAAGGTGTGATCGCCCAGTTGGCAACATTCGCCAAGGGCAAAAATCTCAGGATCACTGGTCTGCAGGCCCGGGTTCACCAGAATGCCACGATCGCAGTCCAGTCCGGCATCGACGCCTAACTGATGGTTAGGTGTGATACCACTGGCCAGCACCACCAGATCGGTGCTGAGCAGGCTGCCGTCATCCAGTTGTACCGCCCGCACCCGTTGTTTGCCCAGCAAGGCATCTGGCGAGCAGCCGGTGCGGATATGCAGGCCCCGGTCGGTCAGCTGGGCCGCCAGCAGTTCGCTGCCGGTCGGGTCCAGCTGGCGATTGAGCAGCCCCTTGTTGCGGTGCACCACGGTGACGTTCATGCCGCGGCTGCGCAGACCTTCGGCCGCCTCCAGGCCCAGAAAGCCGCCGCCAATGACCACCGCCCGCCGGTGCTGCTTGCTCAGTTCGATCAGCCGTCGGGTGTCCCGCAGATCCCGGAAGCTGTGAACACCCTCGAGATCTTCGCCGGGCAGGTTCAGACTTGCCGCCCGGGCGCCGGTGGCAATCACCAGAGCGTCCCAGCCAATGGTTCTGCCGCCCTCGGTGCTGACAATGCGCCGGTTACGATCGATACCGGTGACCGGGTCACCACGGACACAGTCGATACCGGCCTGGGCAAACCACTGGTCGTCCTTCAGACGGATCTGATCCGGGCTGGCGTCACCGGCCAGTACCGACGACAGCAGTACCCGGTTATAGGCCGGATCCGGCTCGCCGCCGATCACTACGATCCGCTTAAAGCCGTGACCGAGGCTGTGCAACTGTTCCAGAAGGCGCTGGGCCACCATGCCGTGGCCGCATATCACCAGTGTTCCCGTGGTCATGATCTGCTCCAACAAAAAAAGCCGGAGCATCTCATCCCTTCAAGGGAATCGATGGTCCGGCGCCAATGCCAACAACGATGTTCTCTGATGGTCCGGCCTGATCCATGGCCGGGACATTCATCCGTAACTGTAACAAAGCGAACTCTGTGCCAGTAAATTCAAGTAACTGATATGACTGGATAAAAGATTATCTTCAGAGAAACAGGCCGACAGGCCGTGCCCCAAAATGGGTCGCGGCCTGTCGAATACGCACTTTCATTGCACGTTTTCAGGCGATGGCCCGAACCCGGGATTCCGGCTCGGCCTGTTCCTGCCCGGAGGACGTCTCTGTGGTGCTGGCGGAGCCGCCGTCTGTTTTGGCACCACCGGCTTTCCCGGGGAACGACTGCTTTTCATAAAGGAAGGCCAGCACCGCCTGGCGATAGCGCACATAGTCCGGATGGTCGGCCAGGGCCACCCGGTTGCGGGGGCGAGGCAGTTCGATCTTCAGTTCTTCGCCGATGGTGGCCGCCGGGCCGTTGGTCATCATGATGATGCGGTCGGACAGCAGCACCGCCTCGTCCACATCGTGGGTGATCATGATGACCGTGCTGTTCAGGTTCTGCTGGATGTCCATCAGCGAGTCCTGCAGGTGGGCGCGGGTCAGGGCATCCAGGGCGCCAAAAGGTTCGTCCATTAACAGCACCGTCGGCTTCATGGCCAGGGCGCGGGCGATACCAACCCGCTGGGCCATACCACCGGACACTTCGCCGGGCCGCTTGTTGGCGGCGTGGGCCATGTTCACCAGCTCAAGGTTGTGGTGAATCCATTCCCGCCGTTCCTTGCGGGTCATGGTCTTGCGGAACACCTGCTGAACGGCGATCTCCACGTTTTCGTAAACGGTCAGCCAGGGCATCAGGGCATGGTTCTGGAACACCACGGCCCGCTCGGGCCCCGGCGTGTTGACCTCATGGCCATCCAGCACGCAGCCACCTTTGGTGGCCTGCAGCAGGCCGGCGACGATGTTCAGTACCGTGGACTTGCCACAACCGGAGTGGCCGATCAGCGACACGAACTCGCCTTTGCGGATCTTCAGGTTGATATTTTCAAGGGCCACAAAGGGGCCGCTCCTGGTATCGAACGCCATGTGGACGCCCGTCAGCTCAAGGTGTGATTTACTCATGATTGACTCCATTGTTCAGGTTTGGCCGCCACGGATTACTCGTTCCACGCGATTTTCTTCTGCAACAGCAGCATGATCCGGTCCAGCAGGAAGCCGATAAAGCCGATGGCCAGTACCGCCACCATGATGCGGCTCAGGGACTGGCTGCTGCCGTTCTGGAATTCATCCCACACGAACTTGCCGAGACCCGGGTTCTGGGCCAGCATTTCAGCGGCAATCAGCACCATCCAGGCGATGCCCAGGGATACCCGCAGCCCGGTAAAGATCATCGGTACAGCGGAAGGCAGCACCACCCTGCGGGTGTGGGTCCAGAAGGACAGACGCAGCACCTTGGAGACATTGACCAGGTCCGGATTGACCGCAGCGACGCCGACACTGGTATTGATCAGGGTCGGCCACAGGCTGCACAGGGTCACGGTGATCATGGAGGTGACAAAGGAGCGGGCAAACATCGGATCGTCGCTGACGTAGGTGGCGGACACCACCATGGTCACCAGCGGCAGCCAGGCCAGCGGGGACACCGGCTTGAACAGCTGGATCAATGGATTGACCGCTGCGGCAAACTGTCGGTTGAGTCCGATCACGATGCCCAGTGGCACCGCCACAATCGTTGCCAGCAGAAAACCTGCCAGTACGGTGCCCAGGCTGGTGAGAATCTGATCGAAAAAGGTGGGTGCTCCGGGGAAAGAGCGCATCCTCACTTCCGCGTCCGGGTTGTCGGCCAGAATCCGGGCATTGCGTTCTTCCTGCATGGTGATGAACTGCTGTGCCCGCTCTCTCTGGGCGGCATGTTCCTGCCACAGCTGCCCGGATTGTTCCCAGACATCGGCGGGCCCCGGAAACGCTCCAAGTGAGGTGTTTACCTGTGGCGCCGCCAGTTGCCAGAACACCAGGAAGACGACGATACCGAGGGCTGGCAGCAGCAGACTTTTCACCAGCTCCAGCAGCGCGCGGCCAGTGAGCTGCTCGCTGGCGGTTCTGAGCCAGCTGGTAACGGCTGGAAATCGGTGATTTTGGCTGAGTGTGGTCATGTCATTACTCCTGAGATCCGGCAAGCCGGCGGTTGTACTGGTAGCTGAGTCTTAAGGGGTTTGCTGGCCCTTCAGGCCGATGTCGAAACTGTCGATGTAGGCGTTGGGGGTGCGGGGCGTGAAGGTGACGCCATCGATCAGTTCGCCCTGGTAGGGTCGCTGGAAGTTCTCAGCATCCAGATCCGGGAAGTCGTCTGCCCTCAGGGTGCCGTCAGTGATCAGGGAACGGGCCGCTTCACGGTAGATATCCGCGCGATAGACCTGGGCTGCAGTCTTCATATACCAGTCGTCGGATTTGGGTTCGGCGATCTGGCCCCAGCGGCGCATCTGGGTAAGAAACCAGATGGCGTCAGACGGATACGGGTAGGTGGCGTGATGGCGGAAGAAGACGTTGAAGTCCGGAATTTCGCGAACATCGCCCTTTTCGTATTCAAAAGTGCCAGTCATGGAATTGGCGATAACCTTTTCATCGGCTCCGACATAGCTGGAGCGTGACAGGATCTTGACCGCTTCCGCCCGGTTGGCATTGTCGTTCTCGTCCAGCCAGTGGGCGGCACGGATCAGTGCACGCAGCATACGAAGGTGGGTGTTGGGGTACATCTCGGCCCACTCCTCGCTGACGCCAAACACCTTCTCCGGATTGTTGGGCCAGATCTCGTAGTTGGTGATCACCGGTACGCCGATGCCGCTGAAGACTGCCTGCTGGTTCCAGGGCTCGCCCACGCAGTAACCCTGAATGGTGCCTGCATCAAGCGTGGCGGGCATTTGCGGTGGCGGGGTCACGGAAAGGTGCACGTCGGCTTCCAGCGTGCCGTTGGTATCGCCGCGCTGAGGGGCGTAGAAACCGGGGTGCAGGCCTCCGGCCGCCAGCCAGTAGCGCAGTTCATAGTTGTGGGTGGACACCGGGAACACCATGCCCATGCGGAAGCGTTCGCCCCGGTCACGGTAATGTTCGATGGCGGGTTTCAGGGTAGCCGCACTGATCGGGTGCTGTGGGGTGCCGTCCTCCTTGTCAGGAATTTCCGGACGCATCAGATCCCAGACTTCGTTGGATACGGTGATGGCGTTGCCGTTCAGATCCATACTGAAGGCAGTAATGATATTGGCCTTGGTGCCAAAGCCAATGGTGGCCCCCAGGGGCTGGCCGGCCAGCATATGGGCACCGTCCAGCTCTCCGGTGATTACACGGTCCAGCAGAACCTTCCAGTTGGCCTGGGCCTCAAGCTCCACAAACAGGCCTTCATCCATCAGGAAGCCCTGTTCCCAGGCAATGGCCAGGGGCGCCATGTCGGTCAGTTTGATGAACCCCAGCTTCAGATCCGGCTTCTCTGCCGGACCGATTTCCGCCTGGGCCTGGGTTGCGGCCCCTGCTCCGAAGAGCAGAGTGAGTGTGAGAAGAATAGTTCGCGTCATATGTCTCTCCCGGGTTTTGAAACTAGTTTGGCAAAAAAAAACGCCTGCTCCCCGTTGCCAGGAAACAGACGCCAATGTCTGCAGATCGATCAGAATGTCCGGATCAGCCTCGTCTAAAAGTTGATCACTGTGTAAGTGTGATATGCAGCACCCGTGCCAAAAATAAATTACCTTATAATACATAGGGTTGTGTTTTTTGGGTGTCTGTCAGATAGGGCAATGTCATCGAATGGTGGTCGATAATGGCGCCCTCGCACCGCTGGAGTGCGAAATCGGACGCCTCATGCAGTGGCCCGCGACGCCGTAGCGATAGCGGTACCGGTACTCTTTCCGGCGCGATGCTGCTCCAGATTTTCCAGCTTGCGCTGCTTTTTATAGAGGAAGCGCAGAACTTCCTGGCGATAGTGGTTGTAGTCCGGGTCTTCGGCCAGTTCGATCCGGTCTCTCGGGCGGGGTAGCTCGATATCCAGGATCTCGCCGATGGTGGCGGAGGGTCCGTTGGTCATCATCACAATTCTGTCAGACAGCAACACCGCTTCATCCACATCGTGGGTGATCATCATTACGGTGTTGTGCAGCTCCGCCTGGATCCGCATGACCTCGTCCTGCAGGTGAGCCCGGGTCAGTGCATCCAGAGCACCGAAGGGTTCGTCCAGCAGCAGGACCTTGGGCTCCATGGCCAGGGCCCGGGCGATACCGACCCGTTGCTTCATGCCGCCGGAGATTTCCGCCGGTCGCTGGTTCAGGGCATGAGACATATTGACGAGATTCAGGTTGTACAGAATCCAGTCCCTGCGTTCGGCTTTCGATTTGGTGCGGGCAAAGGTCTTGTCCACCGCCAGGGCGACATTCTCATACACCGTCAGCCAGGGCAGCAGCGAGTGATTCTGGAACACCATGGCCCGGTCCGGGCCCGGCTGGTTCACTTCCTTGCCATCGAGAATCACACCACCGTTACTGGGGTTCAGCAGCCCGGCGACGATGTTCAGTACCGTGGACTTGCCACAGCCGGAGTGGCCGATGATGGAGATATACTCGCCCTTGTTGACGCTCAGCTTCACGTTATTCAGGACCGGCGTAACCACGCCGTCCCGTTCGAAGGATTTGTCGATGTTCTCGATTTTCAGATAGGCGCTCATGGTTTTCTCCTGGTTCTACTCGCACGCCGGCTCATGGGCCGTAGTCTTTTTTTGCAAAAAAAACGCCTGCTCCCCGTTGCCGGGAAACAGACGCCAATGTCTGCAGATCAGTCAGATTTTGGTGGCTGACCCGATGCACATCGGGCAGGCCAGAAATTCAGTTGCACTCGCTGTCAGAAAATGCAGAAGCTGTGCCATAAGGTGAAAACGCTTGATATCCGTATGTTCCGGGTTATGCGGCAGTAATCCGGTCGCCTCATGGACTGGTGATTTGTGTTCGCTTTTGGCGCCTTCCGCACCGGGACGGGGCAATATTCGGCGCACCCGCCATAAGCGTAGAGCGCCGGAACATCGTCTGGTTGCAATGACCCGCTGTCCAGCTGAGCTATCACTTTGAAATAGTGCTTTATATAGCGAGTGACGGCGCCAGAATCCCGCGCCAGGCAACAACTGGCGTCGTTCTTGCTTTCTTCTGAACAGATCATCATGACGCACTATTGGCAACGAAGCCTGACGGTTTTGCAGTAACTCACCTGAGAACTACTGCCGAACGGTCGGGCTTTTTTTATGAGCCTGTTTCAGCAAAGGGAGCTACTGTGGCTAAGCAACGGAACATTTCGCGTACCGGTCTGACAGGACCTGAGTCCGGCGTCAGCGCGTCAGCGGCCATTCCGGCAACGGCTGTTCACTCACCTTTCCCGGTGCCATCGGTTTTCCGGGGTGGTTCCGGTGGCCGGGTGGAGCCGGTGCAGACCACCTGTCCATACTGCGGCGTCGGCTGTGGCGTGCTGGCCCATGGCGGGGAGCAGGCGGTCACCGGTGACCCGAAGCATCCCGCCAATGGCGGGCGGCTGTGTGTGAAGGGCGCCAGCCTGCAGGAAACCACCGGCCTGCGGGGGCGATTGCTGCACCCCATGGTGCTGGGGCGGCGGGTGCGCTGGGAGCGGGCCATTGATGAAGTCGCAGGCGCCATTGGCAACGCAGTCGCCAAGTACGGAGCGGAGTCAGTGGCCTTTTACCTGTCGGGCCAGTTGCTGACCGAGGATTATTATGTGGCCAACAAGCTGGCCAAGGGGTTTATTGGTACCCCCCATGTGGATACCAACTCAAGGCTTTGCATGTCCTCGGCGGTGGCTGCCCACAAACGGGCTTTTGGTGAAGACCTGGTCCCCGGTTGCTATGAGGATCTTGAGCTGGCCGATTTGCTGGTGCTGACCGGCAGCAACACCGCCTGGAATCACCCGGTGCTCTATCAGCGCATCAAGGCAGCGGCCAGGGCCGGGCGGCGGGTGGTGGTCATTGACCCCCGCAAGACTGCAACCAGCGAACTGGCCGATCTGCATCTGGCCCTTAGACCAGGTACCGACACGGTTCTGTTCAACGGTTTGTTGGTGTGGCTGGCGGACACCGGGCAACTGGATCCGGCCTATATCAGTCAGCATTGTGAAGGCTTTGCTGAAACCCTGGCCAGTGCCCGGGAGGTGGCTTTTGCGCCTCAGAAAGTGGCGGACATCTGCGACCTGCCGGAGGCGGATGTCGTGGAATTCTATCGCTGGTTTGCCGACACCTCGCGCACCGTGACGGCGTTCTCCCAGGGCGTGAATCAGTCGTTAGCTGGCACCGACAAGTGTAACGCCATCATCAATTGTCACCTGGCCACCGGCCGCATCGGCCGGCCCGGAGCCTGTCCCCTGTCACTGACCGGCCAGCCCAACGCCATGGGCGGTCGTGAGGTGGGCGGTCTGGCCAATACCCTTGCCGCCCACATGGACTACGACACCCCGGATGCCACTGAGCAGATCGCCGGGTTCTGGGGCCGGCCCTCAGCAACGTTTCTTGCGAAAGGGCCCGGGCTGAAGGCGGTGGACCTGTTCGAGGCCGTTGGGGATGGTCGTATCAGGGTACTCTGGATTATAGGTACCAATCCGGCCGTCAGCCTGCCGGATAGTTCAGCGGTGCGGGAGGCGCTGGCCCACTGTCCGGTGGTGATAGTGTCGGACTGCGTTGCCAATACCGATACCACCGCCTATGCCGACATCCTGTTGCCTGCGCTTGCCTGGGGCGAGAAGGATGGCACGGTGACCAACTCCGAGCGCTGCATTTCCCGTCAACGCAACTTCTTGCCGGTGCCCGGCGGTGCCCGCCCGGACTGGTGGATACTGTCCCAGGTGGGCAAACAGCTGGGCTATGGCGAGGCTTTCGGATACGAAACCGCCGCCGAGGTGTTCCGCGAACACGCCTCGCTATCCGCCCTGAACACCGGAAAGCGGCTGTTTGACATCACCGGTCTGTCCGGGTTGACGGACCAGGCCTACGATCAGCTTCAGCCGATTCAGTGGCCGGTTAACAGCCAGTGTCCCGGGGGCACTGCCCGTCTGTTCGGTAACGGTGGCTATCCGACGCCCGGCGGGCGGGCCCGGCTGGTGCCCATTCCCTGGCGACCACCCGGTCAGCAACCCGACTGTGACTGGCCCCTGGTGGTGAACTCCGGAAGGGTCAGGGATCAGTGGCACACCATGACCCGGACCGGCAGTACCCCACGCCTGTTTCAGCACCGCCAGGAACCGTTCATCGAAGCTCACCCTCAGGATCTCGCAGAACACGATCTTGCGGAGGGCGATCTTGCCTGGCTGAGCGGCCCACAGGGACGTTATCTCGGCAGGATACGTCCAGCACCAGAGCAGCGGCGGGGTGAGGTCTTCGTGCCCATTCACTGGAACCGTCAGTTCAGCGGCGAGGGCCTGGCCAGCAGCCTGATGGCGCCAGTGACGGATCCGCTGTCTGGCCAGCCGGAATCGAAGCACGGTTGTGTCCGGATCGAGCCCTTTCCTGCGCTCTGGCATGCCCGCTTGTTGCGCCCCGCTAATGCTGACCGTCACTGGCAGGCGGATTACTGGAGCCGGGTGCCCATGGCCGACTGTGACAGCTGGTGGCTGGCCGGTGCCGTGGCGGTGGACTGGCCCCGTGAGATCGTGGACTGGCTTGGCGGAGCCCCGGATCTGGTGATGTCAGATCCTGCGGCCGGTCGCTATCGGGCGGCGCGGCTGGTGGCTGGCCGGCTGGACGCCATCCTGCTGGTGGAACGCTCGGTTCAGGCACTGCCGGACGTCAGCTGGCTGGCCAGTCTGTTCGGGCACGCCGAACTCAACGGGGCCCAGCGTCGCGCGCTGCTGTCTGCGAAAGACGTCAATGTGGAGGATATTGGCGCCGTAATCTGCAGTTGCTACCAGGTGGGTGAGCTTCAGGTTGCTGCGGCCATTGAAGGTGGGGCAACATCGGTTGAAGCATTGGGAGCGTCACTTCAGTGCGGCACCAATTGCGGTTCCTGCCTGCCGGAGCTCAAGGCGTTTCTGGAGCGGACACTGGCGCCAGCCTGAGGGTCACGATAAAGTCGGCTTCTGTGTGGCTGCCGGCCATAATGTCGACGCTTTGCTCGCTCTGGAAGGAAACCGTTTGTGACTGTGACAGGAAACCCGTTGTGACCCTCACCTCTGCAGGCCTGATCACCGGCTTGATCTGGGTCGCGGCCGGAGGTGCCCTTGGCGGCATGGGCCGGCTGGCCCTGTCCAACCTGATGGCCTCACGGTTTGGTACTCATTTTCCCTGGGGTACCCTGGCGGTGAATCTCAGTGGGGCGTTGGTGGCGGGTGCTGTTGCGCGTTCGCTCAGCCTGTCAGATGAGGCGTACCTTGTTTCCACATCCTGGTTGTTGCTGGTTGTCGGGGTTTTGGGTGGCTACACCACTGTGTCGTCACTCAGCCTGCAAACCCTGACCCTGTGGCTGAGCGAACAGCACCGCCTGGCGGCGCTGAATCTGTTGGGGACCTGCGTGGCGGGTCTGGTTCTGGCTGGGCTGGGGTGGTGGCTGGCGGGGCTGTGGCTATGACGGCACGGGTATCTTATCTGGCAGTAGGGCTGGGCTGTGCCGCCGGCAGCAGTCTGCGCTACCTGGTGTCGGTGGCCAGTCTGAACATCGCGGGCCCGCTGTTCCCCTGGGGCACCTTGGCCGTGAATGTGCTGGGGTCGATGCTGATAGGCTGGCTTTACGCTTATAGCCGGCACCGGGAGCATGGTGTTGTGGCGCGGATGCAGCCGTTGCTGATGGCCGGCTTTTGCGGGGGCTTCACGACCTTTTCACTGTTCAGTCTGGAAACGCTCTATTTACTGAAGACTGGCCAGCCAGGGCTTGCGGTTATCTATCTGGTGGCCAGTGTGTCCTTGTGGATGCTGGCGGTCGGAATGGGTTACTGGCTGGGGTCCGGAGCCACGTCCCGCAGCATCACAAACGGTACCCGGTAGCCGGTTCCTGCCCAGCGACCGGTGCCGTCTACGGTGCAGGTCTTGCGGTTGATCCTGCGGATGCGGCCTTCACGATAAGTATCATGACTGCCAAAGCTGACCGGATCACCGGTTTGCCAGTCCGGGATGGCAGGCGCCTCGATGATCGGCAGGGTTTCATCGGGCAGCATTAACTGGCGTGACCGGGCCTGATCTCTCAGGTAATCCCGCACCGCTTCAGCCTCACCCTGTGCATTGAGATGATCCAGCAGACCATAGAAGTGGCGGTTGTGCACCGAGCCGTGAAACCGCTTGCCGGCGTTCTGTTGCAGCAAATGGGCAAACTCGTGATTGCAGGTGTGGGCCAGCAGGTTCAGCACCGAGACCTCGCCATCAAAATACCCCCGACCCCGGATCTCCCGGGTGGACAGCCAGCCCGCTGCGCCCACAGGGTCGTGCTTGGCGGCGATCATCTGCAGGCCATAGGTGATCAGGTGCACCCGTTCACGGGGATGGTAACGATGATAGGTGGCCTTGCCTCGCCCCGGTCGACAACTCAGCTCAGCTTTGGGGGTGGCGTGACGTACCAGGCCACGGTAACGGGGCCAGAGTACGTTCTGGGTGGCATCGCACATGAGCTGGCCAAGTTGCAGCAGTTCGGGTGTCGGGTAATTCATAGTCGTCAGAGTCCGTAATACCGGGTTTCAGATTACCTCAAACTGAAACGCACCGGCAGGGCGTAGGTGAACGAATTTCCCTGCATGGACTCCGGAACCTCCGGCAGCGGCGCCGCCGCGGCCAGCATTTCCAGCGCGGCCTCGTCCAGCAGTGTGTGCGAGGACGAGTCGGACAGTCGGTAGCTGAGTAATTCGCCCTCCCGGTTGAAGCGGAATACCACCACCGGTGTGCCCTGCTGGCCCAGGCGACGGGCCCGGCGGGGGTATTCGTAGTAGCGGCCGATGTGGCGGCTCAGTTGGCTCAGGTAAATATCAATATCGGCGTCGCTGCCGGCGGTCAGTTCCACCTGTTCCGGCTGGCTTTCCGTTGCTGCGCCCTCGGTGGCTTGGTCCGCAACCTCATCAGTGACGGCCTCCGCAATTTCCGTGCTTGTGGTAGCTGTCGGTTCGGGCTCCACTACTGGCTCTGGCTCTGGCTCTGGCTCTGGCTCTGGCTCAGGTTCAGGTTTTGGTTCTGGCTCTGGCTCTGGCTCTGGCTCTGGCTCTGGCTCAGGTTCAGGTTCAGGTTCAGGTTCAGGTTCAACTACGGATTCCGGAACCGGTGTTGGCTCGGTAATCGGTTCTGGCTCCGGGCGGCCGCCTGCCAGCTGGATGCGCAGGGCCGGTGCGGTGGTCTCGGCGTTGCCGGCCGGTTGTAGCTGGATCACCGGGGCGGCTGGTATCAGTGCCCACAGGGTGGCCAGGGTCAGGCAGAAGGCCGCCGCCAGAATCAGCAGTCGGGCGCTATCACTCATTGGCCGGGCTCCGTCAACAGTATCACTTCGCCGTAGCCACCCTCCTCCAGCAATCGAAGCAGGTTATCGAGAGCGCTCATGGTGGTGTTGGCTGCCGCACCGATACGCAGGGTCTGTTCCGCAGCGGAGTCGGGCAGCCGGGCCAGTAACTGATCAGGGCTGACGACTTTGTTGTTCATCAGCCACTGTCCTTCCTGATTGACCACCAGATCCGCCTCGGCCTTCTGATCGGAGCCGCTACGGGACTGGGCTGAAGGCAGATCCGGCAGCGCAGTATCAGTCAGTTGCCCGGCCACAATGAAGAACATCAGCAGCAGAAACACCAGATTGATCAGCGGCAGCAGGCTGTCCTCCACCCGGTCCAGCAACGTTTTACCGCTACCGGGCGGGGGCGAGGCCAGCGAGTCCGGAGCAAGCTTTTCAGAAGAGTGTTGCGTCATGGCCTGGGGGTCAGCGATTGGTCGGATGTTTCCCGCTGCCAGTGGGCAAGAATGCCAGCGTCATCGAGGCGGGTCAGGGTCTGGGTAAAGCGGGTCAGTTCAGCCGTTGGTGCCGTGCCGAGGCGTACCTCGCGAATGCCGTCCGCCCGTAAACGCGTAATCAGGTCAGCCAGCGCCCAGTCCCGTTCCTGCCAGCGAAGGTTACCGTTGGCATTGAGGGTCAGCTCCGGAAGCGGATCGCCATCACCGGTTCCCTGTTGCCCGGTGCGGTTATCCAGCTCCAGATAATCCGTTGGCAGCAGGTAGCTGGTCACCATGAAAAACACCAGCAGAATGAACACCACATCAATCAGTGGGGTCATCCGGATGGGCATGGGTCTGGCGGGCCGGGGGTTAACCAGCGGCATGGGCAACCCGGCCCCGGGGGTAGTCAGCTGGCTGTTCCTGTTGATCCCGCGGCGCAGTCGTTGCGGCGCCCAGGTCCGTGGTGTCGGTGCCGGGAGGGACCGGGGTATTAAGAATGTTCAGCAGCAGTTCATTCATGCCGCTGTTCAGCCGCCGCAGCCGGAACTCTGCCCAGGCCGCCACGGCGGCAAACGGAATGGCGATGATCAGACCGGCAGCGGTAGTGGTCAGGGCTTCATAGATACCGCCGCTGAGCTGACTGGCACTGGCACGGCCTTCGGTTGTGGCCATGGCGCTGAAGGCTTCCATCATGCCCATGACAGTGCCCAGTAGCCCCAGCAGCGGTGCCAGGGCGGCGATTACCTCAATGATTTTGAGTGGTGCTTCGAAAGGCTGCAGGGCCTTCTGGGCCTGCTGGGCGAGGGTTTCACGGAGCTGGCCCTGGCTCAGAGCCATGTCTGCCTCACCGGTGGTACCGACCATGGCGTCCCGGATCATCCGGTGTATCGGGTTCAGCCGTGACAACCGGGAACCGGGCCGGGCGGGAATCCGGCTAACACCTTGTTGCTCAAGTCCGGATTGCCATGCCTTGACCGCCCGGCGCGCTGAGCCGTTGATCCGTGGCGCAAACAAGGCTCCGGTCAGCGTGAGGTAGAAAAACGTCAGCAAGCCTGCGACCGCAAGGGCAATCAACACAATCATCACCGGACCGCCCATGGCGATCAGTGCTTGAAGCGGGGTGTCTGCCGCAGCGGGGGCGATGGATTCCGGCATCATAGAAACCTGTATAAAGTAAGCGAACGCAAACGATAACAATTATTATTATGTGTTTCTACCGTTTTCTGAGATTGCGACGGCCTCAAATGGCGTGCTTCATCTGATAAACTTCTGTCATGAAATTTATCTGTAACCGCAAGACTGTGGATATGGCTGTGTTTTCATGAGCCATCACCCGATGACAGGCGGCTGGTTCGACAGCCTGGTCAACCGCGTATTGCTTCTGCTGGTGGGGGTCGTCGTGGCCTCGGCGTTGCTGGTCAGTTTTTTCAATATGGCGTCAAGTCGCCAGGAACTGGAAGCACAGGCTCGCAATCAGGTCACAATGGTGGCAGATCTGGTGACCCGTGAACTGGATCGGAAACTGATCGAGCGGTTCCAGGTGCTTACCGAGTCCGCCACTCTGATGGTCGAAGACGATGCCCTGGCGAATGATGCCCAGGCGGTGATCGAGAGTCAGCTGCCGGTCTACCACCTGTTTGACCAACTTTTCCTCATTGATGCCCGGGGGCTGCTCCGCGCGACCTACCCGGAGCAGCCGGCCATTGTGGGTACGGATGTCAGCCAGCGTTCCTACTTCCTGAGTACCAGCAGCCAGCTGACACCGCAAATCTCCGAGCCTTTTCAAAGTTATCATCTGGACCGGCCAGTGGTGATGATGACTGCGCCCCTGTTCAATCCGACCGGCCGGTTTACCGGTGTCATGGGAGCGTCGATCGTATTGAGCAGTGACAATTTTCTGCAGGAAGTCGCTACGGTCCGCCTCGGTAAGAGGGGAACCGTTGAGGTGGCCTCACGGGCGGGGATAACCCTGGTACATCCCGACGCTTCCCGGCAGATGCAGGCAGTGGACCGGGACAATCCTGCCATCGTTCGGGCCATGGCAGGGGAAGAGCCGGTCATGCTGGTCGAGAACAGTCGCAGTGGCCCGTCACTGGTGGCAATCCGTCAGCTCAATATGGCGCCCTGGTATATCAGGGTGAGCTGGCCCCTGGATGATGCCTATGCGCCAGCGGCGCGGCTGCTGGATGATCTGCTCGCGGTCACACTGATTATTATTCTGCTGGTCATTCCTGGTGCCATGTTGCTGTTCCGCCGTCAGATGAAGCCTTTGCTGGTGCTCGGGGAGCAGATCCGGGAGCGTCATCTCGGGGTAAGGCAGGACGCCATCGACGTGCGGGGTGGCCGGGAAATCCGGGAGGTGAGCGATACTTTCAATCAGGTGATGCAATCTCAGAATGAAGTGGAAGCCCGGCTGCGGGTCCAGCAGCAGCGGGCCGACAGCATTCTGGGCGCCCTTCAGGAAGGGGTGATTCTGACGGATACACGGGGCGTGATCCGGCACACCAACCCGGCTGCCGAGGCGTTTCTGGGGGAAGCCGATAGTGTAGTCGGCGTGATGCTGTTTGACCTGGCTGAATTCGAGAAGGATGGCGAACGCTGGGGGCTGACGGAATTTCTGGCCCACGAGGAAATATCCGGGCTCGACGGTCAGCTGCGTAATGATCATCACCAGAGTTTCGATGTGGAGATTACCCTGCTTCGACTGGAACAGGGTCTTGCGGATGAAAGACTGGTGTTCGTGATCCGGGATGACAGCGAGCGCCGTCAGCAGGAGGTGTTGCTGTCCTGGCAGGCGACTCACGATGCGCTCACCGGGCTGGTCAATCGCCGGGCCTTCAGCGCCTCGCTGGTGAAGTGGCTGGGAGAGGCCCCGGCGCTGACCACACCCAGTGTGCTGATGCTTATCGATCTGGATCATTTCAAACCGGTGAACGATCTGGGCGGTCATCTGTTGGGTGACGAATTGCTGAAAGCGCTGGCGGATGTGCTGCGTGATGCAGTGCGCCAGTCCGATGTGGTGTGCCGTATGGGCGGTGACGAATTTGCCATTCTGTTACCAGCCTGTGGCCTGGCCCGGGCTCAGGTACTGGCGGAGAATGTTCGCGCCGGTGTCGAGGCCGTGGTGCTGCAAAAGGATGGCCGGGATTTCCGGGTCACGGCCAGTGTCGGGCTGACCACCCTGAGCCCGGAAGATGCGGGTCCCCGGGAAGTGGTGGCGAGAGCCGACGAAGGCGCGTACGCCGCCAAGGCTCAGGGCCGCAATCAGGTGGTGGCGGTGCCGGCGCCGGATCACTAGTGTCCCGTCTGGTTAATTCGTTGACCTACTGCGTGCCGCTGACTCGATTTGGAGCCACCAAACCTTCGCCACCGCGCCTTGCTCTCAAGGC
>NZ_CAXBDN010000082.1:0-15693 GCF_963974375.1 uncultured Marinobacter sp. | reverse complement strand
CTCTTCGTCGGCATTGGCCGTCAGCACGATACGCCCGCCGCAACTTTGCTGGAGTTCTTCACGCACACGGGCAGGAATCGCCAGGCGACCCTTTGCGTCCATGTTGATTGCGTGACTGCCAAGAAAGTTGCTCATTATCGCTTTTGGTGCAGATCGCTCTGCTGCCTCCTTTGCCTGCCGTCAACCTGCGGCAGAACCTTGTGTGCTGGTGCTTGTCCGGTGCCGGAACTCAATAAAGACACCTGACGCGAATTCGTTTGACCTTTGATCCGGTGCTGTCAGCGGCAGGATTAACACTTCTAACCACCAACCCCCACCAATCTTCCACTTAAAACCACTCGTAACCACTTTTTCCCACTTCTGCACACTATAGAAACACACCAGTGACAATGCAAGCAGCAATAGCGCTGCGCACATTACAAAAGTTTCTTTAATCACAATGAGTTAGCGAGGATTAACCAGGAAAAACCAGAGGCCGGACAGAAGAAACGCCGGCAAATCAAACGACTGCAAAAATTTCCAGAGAAAGTGAGCGAAGTTTAAGATTATTTTGCTATAACCAGCTCTGTATAAAACGAAGACAGTTCACAATAGCAGCCTGGCGCCGCAAAGGGACGGACAAGCCCGACGCCAGGATAAGTAACGCAGAAGTACGATACAGAAGGAAAAAAGAGAGCTCGCCGATAAGCCGGGTTTTGTCGTGGACAGTCATTCATCTAGGGCCTGCGTCACCACAGGCCTCAAGCAACCTACCCGAGTCCAGCGCGGGCCACGCCATAGGACTCCTATTTGGTCTTGCTCCAGGTGGGGTTTTCCATCGCCGTGAACTGTTGCCAGTCACGCGGTGCGCTCTTACCGCACCATTTCACCCTTACCGGCGCCCGAAAGCGCTTAGGCGGTATACTTTCTGTTGCACTTTCCGTCGGCTCACGCCGCCCAGGCGTTACCTGGCACCTTGCCCTGCGGAGCCCGGACTTTCCTCCCCCGGCGTTAACCGGCGGCGACTGTCTGGCGAGCTCAGGCGAGACCATACCCGCAGCGACATGTGCGCGCAAGAAAAAACCATCAGGCAGTACCGTTATTCGTTACGCAGCGCGAGCGCCCGCTGGTACAGTTCGTTTTTGGAACCACCGGTCAGCTCCGCTACAATTTTTGCCACCTGCCTGAGTGGCAGTTCCGGTAACAACAGGTTCAGTAAACGGTCAACATCCAGCACGTCCTCGCTCCGCTCTGACGACGGCGCCCCCGCCACAATCACCACGAATTCTCCTTTCGCAGCGTTGGGATCGTCTTTCAGTTGCGCAAGCACCTCTTCTGCCGATCCGTGATAGAACGTCTCAAACGTCTTGGTCAGCTCCCGGGCTACCACCACCTGGCGCCCCCGGCCCAGACACTCGCCAACATCCGCGAGCATGGCTGACACCCGGCGAGGTGCTTCGTAGAAAACCATGGTCGCCGCCTCCCGCCCCAGCGACTTGAGCGCAGCCCGTCGTGCCGAGGCCTTTGCCGACAGGAAACCCTCAAACAGGAATCGATCCGTCGGCAACCCCGCTGCACTCAGGGCCGCCACAAATGCACAGGGCCCGGGCACAGGAATGACCCGGATTCCCCTGGCCCTGGCGTCTCTGACCAGCACATAGCCGGGATCTGAAATCAGTGGGGTTCCGGCATCGGAAATCAGCGCAATGGACTCTCCTGCGGCGATCCGATCGAGGACACTGGCGGCCTTGTCCCGCTCATTGTGATCGTGCAACGCCAGCAGCGGTTTGCTGATACCCAGGTGCTGCAACAGCTTGCCGCTATGCCGCGTATCTTCTGCCGCGACCCGGTCCACCTGGGCCAGAATCCGGCTTGCCCGGACCGTGATGTCATCCAGATTACCAATGGGTGTTGCTACGATATACAGCGAGCCTGGCTCACGGGAGCCGGAATCTGAAACCACGGATATTCCTCCGATATGGCGGGTATGACAGCTACGTCATGTGAAATAGCTGTTGAGCTGGTAAACTTGCGGCTCTGGAAGATCTTACCCCGGAAACAACATGATGCCGGCGAAACGCCAGCACCTCAAGGGAGCCCTGCCCGATATGAGCGAGTATCTGAAGTCCGTGCGCCGACTCGCCCTTGCCTCCGCGATAGTTGCCGCGGTGTTGAGCGGTTGTGCACCAGTAAGCCTGAAACCGGAAGATGTCCGGACGGCCGAGCAGGCGATTGATGCCGCCAGCCAGATCGGTGCGACCGCAGAACGTCAGCGTTTCCTGCTGCGGGCGGCTGCCGACTTCCAGAAAGCAGGTGATCACCCGTCCGCCCGCCGGGTCCTGCAGGCGGAGGCATTGCAGACGCCGGAGGAAACCGTCGAAGCGCAATACCGGCTGCTGGCCATGTCATCCGCCGTTGCTCTTGAGGATTACCACTGGGCCGAAAACCTGGCGGCCCTGATACCACCAGACCAGCACCTGCGCTACCCGGACGAACTGAAACCTGCCGCACTGGACGCCCAGTACCGCCTGTACAATCTGGCCGGAGAACCCATGAAAGCCGCGCTGACACTGATGGGTGCAGCACCGGAAACCAGCGGGCTCGAGCTCCAGGAGCTCAACGACAGAATCTGGCAGGCATTAAAGCGCAGTAACGATGACTTGCTGAATGAAGCCGCAACCACGGTGGTCGGTTTCGAGAGTCAGGGCTGGCTTGAGCTGGCCGCAAGAATGCGGGAACCGGGACTGAGCCTGGAAGCACAGGGCCGCATTATACGGGAATGGCGCTTTAACTGGCTCGGCCACCCCGCAGCGGAACTGCCGCCAAGTGAACTTCGGCTGATCGCAACATTGCTCCAGCAACAACCCGGCCATATTGCATTAACCTTGCCTCTCAGCGGCCCCCTTGCGGAGGCCGGAAAAATGGTGCGGGACGGTTTTCTGGCTGCCTTTTACGATGCGGAAACCGCCCGTGCCAGCGACGAAAATGGCACCTCAGCCGATGGCCTTCGCATCACCATCACCGACAGTCACGGCAAATCGGCCAGTGAGCTGCTCGAGATCTTGATGCGGCAGTCGCCGGATATGATCGTCGGCCCCCTGGAAAAGGAAACGGTAACGGCACTGGGTCAGATGGAAAGCCTGCCAGTACCCGTGCTCGCTCTCAACTACGTGTCATCTGACGCCTCGGGCACACCGGCGAACCTGACCCAGTTCGGACTGTCCGCTGAAGATGAAGCACGCCAGATCGCCGACCAGGTTATCGAAGAAGGCCTGGGCCAGGTACTGGTGCTGATCCCCCGGGGAGAATGGGGGGATCGCATCGAACAGGCACTGAGTGCGCGACTGGGTGACCACGGTGGCATCATCCTGAACAGTGACCGCTATTTTGGTACCGATAATTTCAGAGAAATTACCGCCGACCTGCTGGGCATAAACACCAGCCGCCAGCGGGCTCTGGAGTTGCAACGCACCATCGGTCGAAACGTCGAGTTCGAACCTCGCCGGCGCCAGGACGCGGATGCCATTATCATGGTTGCGCAACCGACCATTGCCCGCCAGTTCAACCCTCTGTTCGGATTCTACTTTGCCGGCAACATTCCGGTGTTTTCACCGTCGGTGATCTATGAAGGGCAACCAGACCCGTCCCGTGACCGGGACCTCAACGGTGTCCGCTTTACCGACATCCCCTGGATCCTCGAACCCGACACAGAGTTTCGCGCCACTACCCGCACGCATTTCCAGGGTGTCGATGGCCCGCTGGGCAGGCTATTCGCCATGGGCGCTGACGCCTGGGCCCTCAGCTCCCGCCTGCCCCTGATGCAACAAGTGGACGATACCCGGTACAGTGGTCATACCGGTACCCTGGCCCTGGACCGCCAGGGCCGCATTCACCGGTCACAACTCTGGGCCCGATTCGAAAACGGCAGCCCGGTGACCCTGAAACCCGTCAGCGACCAGGACGAAGGTAACATAGCCACAGACTGACACATACCAGCGCGCAGGATGCGAAGAATGAACAACAGGGAAGGCTCTCCCGGAAATACCGGGGCAGATCGCAGGGAAACCGGGCAGCACATGGAAGGAGTCGCTGCCCGCTACCTGCAAAAGCAGGGCATCGGCATCATCGACCAGAATGTGTTCAGCCGGGGTGGAGAAATCGATCTCGTTGGCCGCGATGGTGATACCATAGTGTTCTTTGAAGTGCGGTACCGAAGCCGGGGCAGCCTGGTTGGCGCCGCCGAATCCATTAGCTGGCGTAAACAGCAACGAATGCTCCGGGCTGCATCCTACTACATTCATCGCCATCAGCTATGGAATTACAATTGCCGCATAGATGTCATTGCAGTGGCGCCCGGCGTGACTGCCCGCTATAACATCCGCTGGATAAAAAACGCGATTCAGGCCTAACTATGAGCACGACCGACGACATCGTCAGCCAATGGTTCGCAAGCCATATGGAACACACCGCCATGACTGCGAGCCTGGTCAGCCCCCTGATACCCCGGGCGGCCGATGCCATGGTGCAAACCCTTCTGATGGACGGCAAGATACTGTCCTGCGCCAACGGCAACGCGAACACCGTAGCCCAGTATCTGTGTACCACCCTGCTGGGGCGACTGGAACAGGACCGCCCGGGGCTTCCCGCCATCAATCTGGGGGCCGATGGCACCACCTACTCGGCCATATGCCGTGACAACCGCTTCAATGAAACCTTCGCGCGACAGGTAACCGCTCTGGGAAAACCGGGCGACCTGCTGATCACACTGGTGGATGACGGTCACAAGGCCAATCTGATTCAGGCCATTCAGGCGGCCCATGACCGGGAAATGAGGGTAGTGGTAATGAGTGCGCGGGAAAAAACAGACATCACGTCGCTGCTGCAGCCCGATGATATCGAAATCGCCCTGCCCGACCTGTCACCCACAGCTGCACTGCCTGTCATGATGGTGATCAGCGGAGCGTTGTGTCGACTGGTAGAACAGAATCTGTTTGCCGACTAATACCGATCGGCAAACAGACAACTGACGGGGCTTATTTGACGACCTTGAGGCTGGGCCTGCCGCTGGGGCGTTCAGAGTCTGCAGGGCCAGACTGCGCTCCGGACGGCTTACCGGATCCATCAGGATCAGGTGAACCCGGCTCACTGCCAAACACCATGCCTTCACCGTTCTCTCTGGCGTAGATCGCCATGACCGCATGCAGTGGAATATACACCTGCATCGGCACACCACCAAAGCGGGCACTGAACTCCAGCGCGACATCTCCAACTTCCAATGCCTTCACCGCAGACGGACTGATATTCAGGACTATCTGCCCGTTGGCCACATGCTGAGCCGGTACCTGAACGCCCTGGATGCTCGCATCAACCACAATATGAGGGGTGCAATGGTTATCAAGAATCCAGTCGTTGAATGCCCTTACCAGATAAGGACGACTGGAACTCATGGTTACCTTCTGATCAGACACGTAGCTCTCCCGAGCAATCGGGCCCCGGACTCCGGGGCCTTACCCTCAATTTAACTGCGGATGTCTTCTTCAAGATCAGACAGACTCGCCTTGAAACCCTCACGAGCAAACAGACGATCCATATACTTCTGGATCGGACGGGCCTGCTTGTCATCAAGCTCAATTCCCAAAGCGGGCAATCGCCAGAGTATCGGAGCGATACAACAATCCACAATGGTGAACTCTTCCGACAGGAAGAACGGCATTTCCCCGAACAACGGTGCCGTCGCCACCAGACTTTCTCTCAATTCCTTGCGCGCCGCCTCAGACGCCTTCTGGCCGGGCTGGGCAAGAATCTGATCAACCATGCCACACCAGTCTTTCTGGATCCGGTGGATCATCAGGCGGCTGTTTGCACGGGCTACCGGGTACACCGGTAACAAGGGCGGATGAGGAAAACGCTCATCAAGGTACTCCATCATGATATTGGGCTCGTAGAGCACCAGATCACGATCGACCAGCGTAGGCAGCGCATTGTACGGATTCAGATCCGCAAGCTCCGCCGGTGGGTTATCAGGGTCTACATCTACCACATCAACGGTAACGCCCTTCTCCGCCAGCACAATACGCACACGATGGCTGTAATGACTGGATGGGTCTGAAAAAAACGTCATTGATGACCTTTTGGTCACAACGCCCATAGAACGACTCCAAGATTAAGTAAACCGGACAAAACCCATATAACGCAAAAAACCAGCGGGCCATCACTGACCCGCTGGGGCGTTAGCTTCGCGTATTATACCTCAAAACCCTAGTGCACGTCTTTCCAGTACTCACGGTTCAGCAGGTACGCAAAAATAAAGAAAATCGCAATAAAGATCAGCACAAGGATACCAAGGCGCTCACGCTCGACCTTGACCGGATCTCCCATGTAGGACAGGAAGTTGGTCAGATCGTACATGGCGGCATTGAACTCGGCCGGCTCCATGGAACCCTCAATCGCCCATTCCGGACAGATATCTGCGTTCCGGACATTGCCGCTGAGCGGATCAACACTCGGCGCCGTGCCAATGCGCGGCGGAACCGCACAGAGACCCTGCATGTCGACCAGTACGTGTGGCATGCCCACATTTGCGAACACGGCGTTATTGACGCCCAGAGGACGGGTGTCGTCCTTGTAGAAGGCCCGGAAATAGGAATACAACCAGTCTTCACCACGCAGGCGTCCAACCAGAGTCAGGTCAGGGGGGGCATTACCGAACCAGGCCGCAGCCTGGTTCTTGTCCATACCGATTTCAATCAACTCGCCGATACGAACGCCCGTGAAGATCAGGTTTTCCTCGTACAGCGGGCGAGGAATATCCAGATCATCCGCAATCCGCCCATAACGGCCGTACTCCATGGAGTGACAGCCAAGGCAGTAGTTGGAGAAAAGCGCAACTCCGCGCTGCAAGGACGCCTTGTTGGTGTGATCCACCGCTACGGTGTCCAACGGACCCGACGGCCCGGCGGCCAGCCCGAGGGCTGGCAGGAGTACGATGAAAAGACCCAGAATCAGCTTTTTCATTATCCTGTCACCCTCTCTGGTACTGGCTTGGTTTTTTCCATTCGAGTGTAGAACGGCATCAGAATGAAGTAGAGGAAGTAACACGCGGTCAGGAACTGAGCCAGCAAGGTACGGCCCTCGGTTGCCGGCACAATGCCCAGATAACCCAGCACCACAAAGCTGATCGCGAATATAGTCAGTGCAATCTTGCTCAGCATGCCTTTGTAACGGATAGACCGCACCGGACTGCGATCCAGCCATGGCAGTACGAACAGGATCGCAATGGCTCCGCCCATTACCACTACCCCCAGGAACTGGGCCGGCAACCCGAACAGATCAAAGTTGATGGCACGAAGCATCGCGTAGAAAGGCGTAAAGTACCAGACAGGTGCGATGTGATCCGGTGTTTTCAGCGCGTTTGCTGGCTCGAAATTGGGTTTCTCAAGGAACAGCCCACCCATTTCCGGGAAGAAGAACACCACCAGACAGAAAACGAACAGGAAAACACCCACGCCCATAAGGTCGTGAACGCTGTAGTAGGGGTGGAAAGGAATACCATCTTTCGGTATGCCGTTCTCATCCTTGTTTTTCTTGATGTCGATGCCGTCAGGGTTGTTGGAACCCACCTCGTGCAAAGCCAGGATGTGAAGGACCACAAGGCCCAGCAACACAATGGGCAAGGCAATGACATGCAAGGCAAAGAAGCGGTTCAGGGTAATTCCGGAAATCAGGTAATCACCACGAATCCACAGCGACAGATCATCACCGATCACCGGAATGGCACCGAACAGGTTAACGATAACCTGGGCACCCCAGTAAGACATCTGACCCCAGGGCAGCAGGTAGCCCATAAAGGCTTCCGCCATCAGCACCAGATAGATCAGCATGCCAAAAATCCAGATCAGCTCGCGGGGCTTCTGGTAAGAGCCGTACATCAGTCCCCGGAACATGTGGAGGTAGACGACGACAAAGAATGCAGAGGCACCGGTAGAGTGCAGGTAGCGCAGCAGCCAGCCCCACTCCACATCACGCATGATGTATTCCACAGAAGCAAACGCGCCCTCACCTGAGGGGTTGTAGCTCATGGTCAGCCAGATGCCGGTAACCAGCTGGTTAACCAGCACCAGCAACGCCAGCGACCCGAAGAAATACCACATGTTGAAGTTCTTCGGAGCGTAGTACTTGCCGAGGTGCTTGTTATAAGCCTCGACAATAGGAAGCCGCTCATCAACCCAGGATATCAACTTGTTCATCACGCAGCCTCCGGATCCAGTCCGATCGTCAATGTGACATCGTCATCAAAGCGATGGGGGGGAATTTCAAGGTTATCCGGAGCAGGCTGGTTACTGTATACGCGGCCCGCGAGATCGTAGCGTGAACCGTGGCAGGCACAGTAGAAGCCTCCCAACCAGTTCGGCCCGAGATCCGCTGGTGCCACTTCCGGACGGAACTGAGGTGAACAGCCCAGGTGGGTACAGATTCCCACAAGTACCGCATATTCCTCTCTAACCGAACGCAGAGGACCCTGCACATAAGAGGGCTGCGACGCAGTTTGCGACTCAGGATCTCTCAGCCTGTCATCAAGCGTGGTAATGTTTTCATTCATTTCCGGTGTCCGGCGCAAAACCCAGACCGGCTTGCCTCGCCACTCAACAGTCATCTGCTGGCCCGGCTCAATCTTGCTGATATTGACGGTGACCGGCGCACCTGCCGCTTCCGCCTTGGCACTGGGGTTCCAGGACGCCACAAACGGTACAGCTGCACCGACGACGCCGATACCACCCACCACCGAAGTCGCGCCGATCAGAAACCGGCGTCGGCCCTGGCTAACGTCGCCATTGTTCATTATGGTTTTCTCCCATCAGGCAACACACTACACCCACGGATCGCGGGCAGCGCATTGAAAAGGACTTCACAACCCAAAATTATAAGCGGACAAATGGTAATGAAATTACCGCCACCTTACAAGCCGGAAAGGCCTTGGCTGCACCCCTGCGGGGCAACGATCACATTGGGTCCGCGCACGCAAAATCACAAATCACAAACAAAAAGCCCGGCACAGGGCCGGGCTTTTTGAACGTACAGTCTCGCAACAAGCTTAACGCTTGGAGTATTGCGGACGCTTACGCGCCTTGCGAAGACCGACTTTCTTACGCTCAACTTCGCGGGCATCACGGGTCACATAACCCGCTTTACGCAAAGATGGACGCAGAGTTTCGTCATATTCCATCAGGGCACGGGTCAGACCGTGGCGAATTGCGCCAGCCTGACCACTGATACCGCCGCCCTTGACGGTGACAGAAATATCAAATCGATCCGCAGATTCTGCGAGTACCAGCGGCTGACGAACGATCATCCGCAGGGTTTCACGACCAAAGAAATCTTCGATGGTGCGACCGTTGATGGAAATGTTACCGCTACCCGGCTTGATAAACACACGAGCCGTGGAAGTCTTGCGGCGACCAGTACCGTAATTTTGTGCTACAGACATATCCGCCTTCCGTTAAATGTCGAGTTCTTTGGGCTGCTGGGCTGTGTGAGGATGCTCAGCACCGGCATAGATTTTCAGCTTTTTGAACATGGCGCGACCGAGGGGTCCCTTCGGCAGCATGCCTTTCACAGATTTCTGGATAATCTGCTCAGGTGCCTTTTCAACCAGCTTCTCGAAGTTGATGGACTTGATACCACCGGGAAAGCCGGTATGGCTGTAATACATTTTTGCAGAAGCCTTTTTGCCCGTTACCCGAACCTGGCCTGCATTGATCACAACAATGTAATCACCAGTGTCTACGTGGGGGGTGTACTCAGGCTTATGCTTGCCCCGCAGACGACGGGCGATCTCGGTTGACAGACGACCCAGCGTCTTGCCGGCTGCGTCTACAACGTACCAGTCACGCTGTACGGTTTCTGGTTTCGCACTCAGAGTCTTCATTGAATCCGCCTTGAACGCTACATAAAAATAAACGTTTATAAAACCTCACCACCGGGATGTGGGAGTGACCCGGTGAAGGTTTGTACCTGATTGCCGATAGCCACTTTGGCTGCCGGCGGACGTCAACATCATTCGGGGCTGAGATGATATTTCCGTCATGAAAAGCCAGGGCGCGGAGTATATCTGAATGACCACAGAAAACCAAGCCTATAGCGGATTCTGTTCAGACCAGCGTCGCAAATTACTGAGCCCGGCAGTAAAGTCGGGTTGCGTTATTCCACAGCGCCTCTTCCAGAACGTCCGCCGGTTCCGGTCGCAACGCAAGCAGTGCCCTGAACACGTCAGCCAGTCGCGCCGGCTCGTTTGCCCCTTTCGCGACACCCGACGGCGGCATATCCGGTGCATCTGTTTCGAGAACCAGCGCATCGAGCGGTAACGCGGCAACTGCGTTGCGGGTCTTGCGGGCTCGCGGATAGGTAATTACCCCGCCGATACCCAGCATGCAACCCTGGTCCACGAACACTTTGGCCTGCTGGTAACTGCCGGCGAACCCGTGCACCAGCATGGGAGCCGTCAGCGGTTTGCGGCGCAAAACCGCCGCAACCTCATCGTGGGTTCTCACAGAATGAACCACCACCGGCAGCTTCAGATCCCGGGCAATATCCAGCTGACCCTCGAACCAGGGCAATTGCTGGTCCAGACTACCCCGTAACCGATCAAGCCCGCATTCACCAAGACCGAGGCAGCCTGAACCGACGCTTACCGCCTGCCGCAGCCGGTCCAGGGCACCCGGCCCGTGCTCGTCCACAAACCAGGGATGAATACCCAGACAGTAAGCCACCTCGGGGAACTGATCAGCGACCGCCACCACCCGCGGCCAGTCGGCTTCCCGCACCCCCGGCACCACCAGCCGGCTGACACCCACCTGACGGGCTGCGGACAAGAGGGTTTCACGGCGTCCGTCAAAGACCGGAAAGTCAAAGTGGCAGTGAGCATCCATAAAGCTCATGACCGACACCTCTCATCTGGGACCGTGGTCTGTTTTCAGTGTTCCCGGGTCTTATGGAACTGGATATCCGGGTGCCGTTCCTGAGCCAGTTGAAGGTTTACCATGGTGGGCGCGATGTACGCCAGACGGTCACCACCATCAAGGGCCAGGTTATCATTGGCCTTACGCTCAAATTCATCCAGCTTGCGGTCATCCGTGGATGTTACCCAGCGTGCCGTGGCGACGTTGATGGGCTCGTACACGGCCTCAACCTTGTATTCGGTCTTGAGGCGACTGACCACCACATCAAACTGCAACACACCGACCGCACCAACGATCAGGTCGTTATTCTTCAGCGGCCGGAACACCTGGACCGCACCTTCCTCTGACAGCTGGATCAGGCCTTTCTGTAACTGCTTGGTCTTGAGCGGGTCCTTCAGGCGAATGCGTCGGAACAGCTCCGGAGCAAAGTTGGGGATGCCGGTGAACTTGAAATTCTCACCTGCGGTAAAGGTATCCCCAAGCTGAATGGTGCCGTGGTTATGAAGACCAATGATGTCGCCGGCAAATGCCTGTTCGGCATGCTCACGATCGCCCGCCATGAAAGTCAGAGCATCGGAAAAACGCACGTCTTTCCCGATACGCACATGACGGGCCTTCATGCCCTGGGAGTACTCACCGGAGACCACACGTAAAAATGCCACCCGGTCCCGGTGCTGCGGATCCATGTTTGCCTGGATCTTGAACACGAAACCGGAAAACTGCTCCTCGTCAGGCTCCACAGTGCGCTGATCGGTTGCTCTTGGCAGCGGCGGCGGAGCCCACTCCACAAGACCATCCAGCATATGATCGACGCCAAAGTTGCCCAGAGCGGTGCCAAAGAAAACCGGCGTCAGCTCGCCCGCCAGAAATAACGCCTGATCAAACTCGTTGGATGCGCCTTTTACCAGGTCAATTTCATCCCGCAGCTCCTGGGCGTAACTGCCAAGCACAGTGTCCAGTTCCGGATTGTCGAGACCGGATATCACACGGGTTTCCTGAATCCTGTGCCCTTGCCCGCTCTGGTAGAGCACAACCTCATCCCGGAGCAGGTGATAAACACCCTTGAAACTCTTACCCATACCAATGGGCCAGGTAATGGGGGCGCAAGCGATCTTGAGAACGTCTTCAACTTCGTCCATCAGATCCACCGGATCACGGGTATCCCGGTCGAGCTTGTTCATGAAGGTAATAATCGGGGTGTCCCGCAGGCGGGTTACTTCCATCAGCTTGATGGTACGTTCCTCAACACCCTTGGCGCTGTCGATTACCATCAGGCAGGAATCCACCGCCGTCAGTGTTCGATAGGTGTCCTCGGAGAAATCTTCGTGCCCCGGCGTATCCAGCAGATTAACCAGACGCCCCCCGTAAGGAAACTGCATAACGGACGTGGTTACGGATATACCCCGTTCTTTCTCCATCTCCATCCAGTCAGACTTGGCATGCTGGCCGGACTTCTTGCCTTTCACCGTTCCCGCTTTCTGGATAGCGTGTCCAAACAGCAAGACCTTTTCGGTAATGGTGGTCTTACCGGCATCCGGGTGCGAGATAATGGCGAAGGTGCGCCGGTTGGACACTTCTTTGGCAATTCGACTGTTGGACATACACTCACATATCAGAAGAAGGATGTATTCGGAGGTTACCGGAGGCGGGCAGCAAGGCAAGCCACAGGAAATTTCAAGTGCCGTATTTTCGCCGATACTGATCCCGGACACAAACAGTAGCGGTCAGTCCCCGGAAAAAGACAGGGACATAACAAGCGCGTCTTCCCTGCCCCCCGGATCAGGATAATAGCCGGGACGCTTGCCTATCACCGTAAAGCCCTCCGAAAGATAGAGCCTCTGGGCACTCAGGTTGCCGGCGCGAACCTCGAGAATCACCTTGCCCATGCCCCCACTCACGGCTTCTTTGAGCACATGTCGCAATAGCACCCTGGCCAGGCCGTGACGGCGGTGACGTGGAGCAATACAGAGATTCAGGAGATGCCCCTCATCATACATCAGGGCCAACACCGCGTATCCGGCCAGGGATTCGCCTTCCGCCAAACCCAGCAAACGGTAATTGACCCGGAAGCAATCTCTGAAGACCGACTCACTCCATGGGTGAGAATATCCCTGATGCTCAAGCTCCATGACCTGCGGCAAGTCTGCCTCTGCCAAAGGCCGAACAATGAAATCTGCCGTGGCGTAACCAGCCTTCACCGGGCCGCGCTCTTGGCGGCCAGGGGTCGGAGCGCCGTCCACAGGGTCTTTTTCTCCATGGGCAGTGAGGCCAGTCCGGCCAGACTCACCTCTCCCTGGAACACGATGTCTCCCAGCGACTTCGCCAATGGCTCAAGGACTTCCCGCTGCGGGGAATCCGCTGCCGGAAGAAGCCCCAGGCAAACAACCCGGCCGGACTCCCCGGCGCTCTCTTTGATCCGCTGGAGAACCTCCGCAAGACCGCCTGCATCCCCACCGGGTACCGCAGGATTGCTGAACACCGGCCACCGCACCTGGACTGAGGTAACCACAGTTTCACCCAGCGCCGCCAGAATACCCCGGGCCAGACGCTCCTCAAGATCGCGGCTGGCACCTTCTGTGAGCGCACTGACCAGCAACCAGGAACCGGCGCGCCAGAAGCCCCAATGAACGGCCACCGGCACTAGCTGCTGCCCGGCCGGCGGCGACTCCATTGCCGTTTCTGCCGGTACAGAACCGACCACCGGGACACTGACAGGCGCAGGCCCGGCAAGGGGCTGCAGAGTAATGTCACCAGCTTCGGCGCCCGGGAGCCGCTCTGGCACCGTGACTTTCGGTGAAGCCCCGTCGGCGAGCAGGCTCTGGATTCTGGCCAGGCTGGCCGGTGCCTCTCCCGACCGGCTGGTGCCTGCTCTGCTGCCCGCCTCATGTTTAGACTGCGCTCTTGCGCTGACTGGCGGAGCATCGCCGGGCAACGGCGGAGCTGGCTCCTCCGGAAACTCATAGCAGGGACTGGGCGCCGCTGCGGGCAGGGGCTTGCGAGCGTACCAGACCCGGACACCGGCGACGCCCAGCACAAACTGGCGCCGAGCTTCATTCATCATGGACACGGGGGCCCCATCTCCTTGCCGGATCTGTGGCTCAGACATCGGCAGCCTGAGGATGCTGACGAATTCCACCACGGCTGATCAGGTTGAGGGCCTCGATATAGGCCTTGGCCGATGCAATGATGATGTCGGTATCAGCGCCCACACCGTTAACAATTCGACCACCCCGTTCAAGACGGACGGTCACCTCGCCCTGGGCATCGGTACCACTGGTAATGTTGTTGACAGAGTAGAGTTGCAGATTACAACCCGAGTCCACCAGCGATTCGATGGCCTTGAAGGTGGCATCCACGGGACCACTACCTTCCGCCTCCACCGTATGCTCTTTTCCGTCCATCAGCAGAGTGACGTTTGCTCTGGGAACGACACCGGTTTCTGAGCAGACTTTCATACAGACCATAGAAAAACGCTGGTCCTCCTCGCTTTGCCGCGTATGGCTGGCGATGGCCTGAAGATCCTCGTCGAAGATTTCGTGCTTCAGATCCGCCAGTGCCTTGAAGCGGGTAAAGGCTTCGTTCAGTTCTGTTTCCGTGTCGAACTGAATACCCAGCTCCTGCAGTCGGGTACGAAATGCGTTGCGGCCGGAGTGCTTGCCCAGCACCAGGCTGTTGGTATGCCAGCCTACATCCTGTGCCCGCATGATTTCATAGGTTTCACGGTGCTTCAGCACACCATCCTGGTGGATACCGGATTCATGGGCGAAGGCGTTGGCGCCAACGATGGCCTTGTTGGGCTGCACCGGAAACCCGGTAATGGTGGATACCAGGCGGGACGCCGGCACAATATGCCGGGTGTCAATCCGGGTGTCTACGGTGAACAGGTCCTGACGGGTGCGAACCGCCATGACAATCTCTTCCAGTGAGGCATTGCCTGCCCGCTCGCCCAACCCGTTGATGGTGCACTCTACCTGCCGCGCACCCTGCTGGACCGCAGCCAGGGAGTTGGCCACAGCCAGACCCAGATCGTTATGACAATGAACAGAGAAGACCGCCTTGTCGGCGTTCGGAACCCGCGCCATGATCTTGCCGATGGTGTCGCCAAACTGTTCCGGGATCGCATAGCCTACGGTGTCCGGTATATTGATCGTGCGGGCACCGGCATCAATGGCCGCTTCGATAATACGGCACAGGAAGTCCAGCTCTGAGCGGCCCGCGTCTTCGCATGAAAACTCCACGTCGTCGACATGGTTACGGGCCCGTTTGACCGAGCGAACCGCTTGCGCGATGACATCGTCCGGCTCCATCATCAGCTTGTGCTTCATGTGGATCGGAGAGGTGGCAATAAAGGTATGAATACGGGGCCGTTCCGCCGGGCGAATGGCCTCTGCGGCGCGATCAATATCCCCGTCCAGCGCCCGCGCCAGACTGCAGATAGTGGACTCCCTGACATTTTCAGCGATACCACGAACAGCATCAAAGTCACCCTGACTGGCAATTGCAAAACCCGCCTCGATCACATCCACCCGCAGTTTTTCCAGGATCTTTGCAATCCGGAGCTTCTCGGCCTTGTTCATGGTTGCGCCAGGGCTCTGTTCACCATCGCGAAGAGTGGTATCAAAAATGACGAGATGGTCTTTCGGGGACATGATGAGCTCCATCGGGAGGAAATTCAGTTTGAATTGATCAGGCATGAAGTATATCGTAAGCGTCCGGTGATCACATCTTGTCAGGTATAACCGGCGTCCAGTTATGGGGC
>NZ_CAXBDN010000081.1:0-15761 GCF_963974375.1 uncultured Marinobacter sp. | reverse complement strand
GATTTGGAGCCACCAAACCTTCGCCACCGCGCCTTGCTCTCAAGGCTCTCAATGGGCTCAGTAGATCAACGAATTAACCAGACGGGACACTAGCCGGCGCGACGCCGGAACAGCGGCTGGTCATTGTCGGTAGCCGCCTGATAGGTGTTGCTGAAAAAGTTCAGACACCGGGCCGCCTTGGAGATGTCCTTGTCAGGCCGCAGGGCATAGCTGTCGAACCCGCACCGCTTCATGAACTGCAGCTGATCCAGCAGCACGTCTCCTATGGCCCTCAGTTCTCCCTGATAACCGTAACGTTCCCGCAGCAGGCGGGCGGTGCTGTAGCCACGGCCATCGCTGAACTTCGGGAAGTTGACGGCGATCAGTGGCAGTTTGCTGACCACCTCCGCAAGCAGGTGTGGCTCTTCATGGCTTTCCAGCCAGACGCCCACGCCGGCTTTGCCCAGGAAGCGGTCCTTGCCCGCCAGCCACAGTTCTGCCGGGATCAGGCAGTTGCCATCAGGCAGAACCAGCGACTCGCCCTCAGCCGGGTGGGCAACCACAGTCCAGTCGTCGGCACGAATGCTGCCGTCCTGGTTGACGATATCAGGCATAGACACTCTCCTTGAACGGCTCGATTCCGATGCGACGATAGGTGTCGAGGAATTCTTCTTCCCCGGTACGGCGCTCAACGAAGACATTGACCAGCTTTTCGATCACATCCGGCATGGCGTCAGCGGCGAATGATGGCCCCAGAATCTTGCCAATGGCCGCATCGTTCCGGGACGAGCCGCCGAGGCTGATCTGATAGAACTCCTGGCCCTTCTTGTCGACGCCCAATACCCCGATGTGGCCCACATGGTGATGACCGCAGGCGTTCATACAGCCGGATATATTGAGGTCAATGTTGCCCAGATCGTACAGGAAATCCAGGTTGTCAAAGCGGCGCTGGATCGATTCGGCGATAGGAATCGACTTGGCATTGGCGAGGGCGCAATAGTCCCCGCCGGGGCAGCAGATAACATCGGTCAGGGTGTTCAGGTTGGCCGTTGCAAAACCGATGGGGCGCAGTGCCTGCCAGAGGGCGAACAGCTGATCCTGGCGTACGTCTGCCAAAACCACGTTCTGCTCATGGGTCACCCGCACTTCACCAAAGCTGAATTCGTCCGCGAGGTCGGCGATCTGTTCCAGCTGACGATCTGAGACGTCGCCGGGGGGAACGCCGGTCTTCTTCACGGTCAGGGTGACAATGGCGTAGCCGGGCTTCTTGTGGGTATTGGTATTGCGGGTTACCCAGTTGTCGAAGGCCCGGCTTTCACCGCGGGCTTCTGTCAGTGCCGCCGGATTATTTTCCAGCGCCTGATAGTCTGGCTCGGTGAAAAACCGCTGTATGTTCTGGATCGCATCCGGAGTCAGCCGGGTCGGGGAGTCCTTGATGTGTTGCCACTCCTCCTCGACACGCTCGGCGAAGCCTTCCGGCGTCAGTGCCTTCACCAGGATCTTGATGCGTGCCTTGTACTTGTTGTCCCGACGCCCATAGCGGTTGTAGACCCGCAGGACCGCCTCCAGATAGGTCAACAGATCCAGCTCCGGCAGAAACTCGCGGATCACCGGTCCCACCATGGGCGTACGACCAAGGCCACCACCCACGTGCACGCGGAAGCCCAGCTCGCCGGACTCATTACGAACCAGTTGCAGGCCAATGTCGTGGACCTGAATGGCAGCGCGGTCAGTGTGTGCGCTGGCGTTCACCGCAACCTTGAACTTGCGGGGCAGGAACGCGAATTCCGGGTGGTAGGTGGACCACTGCCGGATAATTTCACAGTAGGGTCGTGGGTCTGCAAGCTCGTCGTCCTGAACGCCGGCGAACTGATCGGTGGTGGTGTTGCGGATACAGTTGCCACTGGTCTGGTTTGCGTGCATTTCCACTTCCGCCAGTTCAGCCAGAATGTCCGGAACATCTTCCAGGTTCGGCCAGTTCAGCTGCACATTCTGGCGAGTGGTGAAGTGCGCATAGCCCTTGTCGTAGTCACGGCTGATACGGGCGAGGCGGCGCAACTGCACGGAACGCATCATGCCATAGGGTACGCAGATGCGAAGCATCGGTGCCAACCGCTGCACATAGAGGCCATTCTGCAGCCGAAGGGGCAGAAACTCGTCTTCAGCAAGTTCTCCGGCGAGCGCCCGTTGGGTCTGGTCACGGAACTGGTCTACACGCTCTGCCAGAATCTGCCGGTCGTGTTCGTCATAAACGTACATAGTGTAACGTCCTGGTATTGGCTATAAAGGCTGATGGGCGGCAGGATAGCATCGAGCCTATATTTCCAAAACGATTATTTCCAAATATGGTAATCGATTTTAGCGATAAGCAGGGCCGTTGCGCCGGGGTTTTCCAGAAGCTGTACCGCCAATTCGGAGGATTGGCCAACAGCCCCGGGCGGCCTGGTTGGCGTAGCGGGTCAGCAGACTGGACTTGGGCGTTGGCTTCGCATAAATTATGGCCTTGAATTGTCAGGGCGCCGTGCCCGGTGCCGAACAACAAAAACCAACCGGAGAGATTCCATGAAAAAAAGCACCATGAGTGACAGTGCTGTAGATGCTGTTGCGTTCACCCTGATCGTGGCACTGGTTGTTGCTTTCGCTGTTACCTGGATCGCAACCCGCTGACCCGTGTAAGCCGGCGCTACTCCCCTGGCGCCGGTTACCCCTGTCCATCGACAGGAAATCAGGGCCTCCCTGGCCTGCCTCGCTTCCTTTCAATCTGTTAGCTGCCCGACAGCACCCACTTGACGATCAGCATCAGCGTAACCACGAATCCAGCGGTAAAAACGATGCCCACGATGATGTAGGGCCAGGGACTGCCACTGGTGAAGTCTTCTTCGTGACGCTTGCTGGACTGAACACCAAGTGCCCCTGCCAGTACGCTTTGGAAAACCTTCAGCAGGCCTGGCGGCTTGCGGTTCTGAGTGTCAGGCGCATTGCCGTTTTTGTTATGGTCTGTCATGGCCGTTCTCGTCGTGTCGTTGGATGTGCTGTGTTCATTCAGCCGGATCGTAGGCGAGGCTGGGGGCGAGCCAGCGCTCAGCGTCAGCTTTCGACAGACCCTTGCGCTCGGCATAGTCTGTAACCTGATCCTTGCCGATCTTGCCTACTGAAAAATACTTTGATTCGGGGTGCGCAAAATACCAGCCCGACACGGCCGCAGCCGGGAACATGGCAAAGCTCTCTGTCAGCTCAAGGCCAGCATTTTCCGGAGCCTGCAGCAGTTCGAACAGGGCCGCTTTCTCGGTATGATCCGGGCAGGCGGGATAGCCGGGAGCCGGGCGGATGCCTTTGTAACGTTCGCGGATCAGCTCGTTGTTATCCAGCGTTTCATCCGGATCATAGCCCCACAACTCCTTTCTGACCCGCTGATGCATGCATTCAGCGAAGGCTTCAGCCAGTCGGTCGGCCAGGGCCTTCACCATGATGGCGTTGTAATCATCGTTGGCGTCCTTGAACTCCACCGAAAATTCCTCAGCGCCAATGCCGGTTGTGACTGCAAAGCCACCGACATAATCGCAACGTCCGGACTCTTCCGGCAACACGAAATCCGACAGCGCCATCATCGGTTTGCCTGGCGCCTTGTCATCCTGCTGGCGCAGGTGGTGGAGCACCATCAGTTCTTCCTGACGACTTTCATCGGTATAAAGCACCAGGTCGTCGCCACGACGATTGGCCGGCCAGAAACCGATCACGCCGCGGGCCTCAATGCGCTTTTCGTCGATCATCCGGCGCAGGATTTTCTGGCCATCCTCGAACAGCGAGCGGGCCGCCTCGCCCCGTTTCGGATCCTTGAACACGTCCGGGTATTTGCCGGCGATGTCCCAGGAAATAAAGAACGGTGTCCAGTCGATGAAGTCCACCAGTTCGTTCAGATCATAGGACTCGAACCTGCGCAGTCCCAGGAAGGTGGGACGGGTAGGGGTATAGTCGTCATAATTGATGGCCGGTGCGCGCTCGCGGGCTTCACTGAGTGAGACCAGTTTGGTGCGCTCACCCCGGTGTTTGCGACGCTCCCTGATTTCCTCGTACTCGGTGCGAATACCCTGGATATAATCCGGCTTGGCGGTTTTGCTGAGTAGGGTCGAGGCCACATTGACGCAGCGGGAGGCGTCAGACACGTAAAGAGCGACGTCATTCTTGTAGTGGGGTTCAATCTTGACCGCAGTGTGGGCCTTGGAGGTGGTGGCACCGCCAATCATCAGCGGCACATGGAAGTCCAGTCGCTGCATTTCCCGGGCAACATGGACCATTTCGTCCAGCGACGGAGTAATCAGGCCGCTGAGGCCGATAATGTCTACCTTCTCACGCTTCGCGGTTTCCAGAATCTTCTCGCAGGGAACCATGACGCCAAGGTCGATCACCTCGTAGTTGTTGCACTGCAGCACCACGCCGACGATGTTCTTGCCAATATCGTGAACGTCACCCTTGACCGTGGCCATCAGTATCTTGCCCTTGGCCTGCTGTTCGCCGGACTTTTCTGCTTCGATAAAGGGAATCAGATGGGCCACCGCCTGCTTCATGACCCGGGCGCTTTTGACCACCTGGGGCAGGAACATCTTGCCATCGCCGAACAGGTCGCCCACCACGTTCATGCCTTCCATCAAGGGCCCTTCGATGACCTCGATAGGGCGGTTGGCTTCCAGACGGCAGGCTTCGGTGTCTTCGATGATGAAGTTGGTGATGCCCTTGACCAGGGCGTGTTCAAGGCGTTTTTTCACCGGCCATTCACGCCAGGCAAGATCTTCCTCGCGGGCTTTGCCGCCCTGGTTCTTGAAGCGCTCGGCAATTTCCAGAAGCCGGTCGGTGGAATCCTGACGACGGTTCAGGACCACATCCTCAACCAGTTCTTTCAGTTCAGGCTCGATCTCGTCGTAAATCACCAGCTGCCCGGGATTCACAATGCCCATGTTCATGCCGGCCTTGATGGCGTGATACAGGAACACGGAGTGGATCGCTTCCCGCACCGCATCGTTACCGCGGAACGAGAAGGAGACGTTACTGACGCCACCGGAAATGGAGGCGTGGGGCAGATTCTCACGAATCCAGCGGGTGGCGTTGATGAAGTCGACTGCGTAGTTGTTATGCTCTTCAATACCGGTGGCAATGGCAAAGATATTGGGATCAAAGATGATATCCGCCGGATTGAAGCCGATGCCCACCAGAGTGTCGTAGGAGCGCTTGCAGATCTGGATCTTGCGTTCGTAGGTATCCGCCTGGCCGTCCTCATCAAAGGCCATGACCACGACCGCAGCGCCATAACGCATACAGTCCCGGGCACGCTTGAGAAACTCTTCCTCACCCTCTTTCAGGCTGATGGAGTTGACTACCGACTTGCCCTGCACGCAGCGTAGACCCGCTTCGATGACTTCCCATTTTGAGGAATCCAGCATGATGGGCACGCGGGAGATATCAGGCTCGGAGGCGACCAGATTCAGGAAGGTAACCATGACCTCCTTCGAGTCCAGCATGCCTTCGTCCATGTTGATATCAATGATCTGGGCGCCGTTTTCCACCTGATCCCGGGCCACACTGAGGGCTTCTTCGTACTGCTCCTCCTTGATAAGCCGGAGAAAGCGTTTGGAGCCGGTCACGTTGGTGCGCTCACCCACGTTGATAAACAGCGTGTTTTCGTCACCGGTGAAGGGCTCCAGGCCGGCCAGGCGCAGCACTTTCGGGCGCTCCGGGAGCTTGCGGGGCGGGTACTTCGAGACCGCTGCCGCAACCGCGGCAATGTGGTCCGGACGGGAGCCGCAACAGCCGCCGATGATGTTAAGGAAGCCTTCCCGGGCAAAGTCCTCAATGATGGCTGCCATTTCCTCGGGGGTCTGGTCGTATTCGCCAAACTCGTTGGGCAGACCGGCATTGGGGTGGGCGCTGACCAGGGTTTCCGCCTTGTTGGAGAGTTCCTCCACATAAGGGCGCAGCGCATCGGCACCCAGCGCGCAGTTCAGGCCCACGGAAAACGGCCGTGAATGGGCAACGGAATTCCAGAAAGCTTCGGTGGTCTGGCCGGAAAGGGTGCGGCCCGAGGCATCGGTAATGGTGCCGGAAATCATGATGGGCAACTCAATGCCGCTGTCTTCGAAATACTGCTGGGTGGCGTAGATTGCGGCTTTCGCATTGAGCGTGTCGAAGATGGTTTCAATCAGGATCAGGTCGCAGCCGCCGTCCACCAGGCCACCGACGGCCTCATAGTAGTTGTCCACCAGGGTCTGGAAGTCCACATTGCGGAAGCCCGGGTTGTTGACATCCGGTGACATGGAGGCGGTGCGGGAGGTGGGCCCCACGGCACCGGCCACAAAGCGGGGTTTGTCCGGATTCAGCGCGGTAAATTCATCAGCCACTTCGCGGGCAAGGCGGGCCGATTCGACGTTCAGCTCCCGGGCAATGGCCTCCAGACCGTAATCTGCCTGGGATACCTGCGTGGAGTTGAAGGTATTGGTCTCAATTATATCCGCGCCGGCTTCCAGATAATCCGCATGAATGCGCTTCAGCAGCGCACGCTGGGTCAGGCAGAGCAGGTCGTTGTTGCCTTTGACTTCCCGATCATAATCGGCAAACCGTTCGCCACGGAACGCGGCTTCGTCCAGTTTTTCGTTCTGGATCATGGTGCCCATACCACCATCAAGAATCAGAATACGTTCTCTTGCGGCCTGGTGAAGCTGGGCGAGTCGGGTTGCACGGTCAGTCATAGTCAGATGAATCCGAAAGTCAGAGGAAGTCTTGATAATCTGGCGACGGGGCAAAGCCCGGTCAGCCGCTCATGGTACCAAAGTCCGGGCGTAAGGTCTCATCACCTGGCGCAGGGTTCGTCTACTCTTCACCTTCTGAGCGGTTCCCGCAAAGCCGGCGCTATGGCACAGATAAAGTCTGACTATTTTACTTGGTCTTTCATGTTCAGACGATCTCCATTAAAATGGACCTACATTTACAATACAGGTTGATGAAATGGCATTGGTAACCGTTACTGATTCCGCGAGAGACTACCTGGCAGAGCTGATTGGCAAGCAGGATGTCGAGGGCATGGGCGTCCGGATTTTTGTCACCCAGCCGGGCACCAAGCATGCGGAAACCTGCCTGGCCTATTGTCCGCCCAACGAAATCGTCCCGACCGATGAGCAGGTGGACCTGACCAAATTTACGCTGTATCTGGATCACAATTCGGTGCCGTTCCTGGAAGAGGCCTATGTGGACTACTCCAAGGACCAGATGGGAGGCCAGCTCACCATCAAGGCACCCAACGCCAAAGTGCCGAAAATTGATGACGACGCGCCGTTGAATGATCGTATCAATTACGTTCTGGCGTCCGAGATCAACCCCGGACTTGCCTCCCACGGCGGTGAGGTGTCCCTGGTGGAAGTGGTGGACGAGTCGGTTGCTGTACTGCGGTTCGGGGGCGGCTGCCAGGGTTGCAGTGCCGTCAGTCTGACACTCAAGCAGGGCGTTGAAACCACGCTGAAAGAGCGGGTTCCGGAGATTTCCGCCGTTCGTGATGTCACCGACCATTCGGTCAAGGAAAACGCTTACTACCAGTAACCGTGTTTCCCGTTTGATCCTGAAAGCTCCGGCCGGGCGTTTAGCCCTCCGGGGCTTTTTTATTGCAGGCGCGCCGGAGCGCTTTCGGTGGTTCGGATCAGAGGCAATTGGTGGGGCGGGGCAAGCCGGCAATGCGGCAGGCAGTTTTTGCCGGAGTGCCGGGAAATAACTGCATGAGGTAGATGCTGTTGCCTTTATCTTCGCCCAGCTGCTCTTTTACAGCCTTTACGAACAGTCGGTTTGATGGAGGAGAAACTTCATGTGCTTTATAAAATAATCGAAGCAATTCTATGATTTCCCAATGATTATCGGAAAGATCAATGTTGCTTTCCCGGGCAATGGCGATAGCGGTTTCCGGCGCCCAGTCAGCCGCATTCTCCAGAAAACCTTCGCTGTTTCGTGGTGGTAGTGACATTGGATTACCAACTGATGATTCGGGTGTGGCTTGCTGTCAGGGCTGCCAGTGCAGGGTAGTCCAGCGCAGTTTCGGGCCGCTCAGGGTTGATGCCCCGGGCCTGACAATCCGCCAGACTGACGACGCAGGTTGCCGGCAGTACCAGTTGACAGTTTTTGAGGGCGATCACCGCGTTCTCTATCAGGACCAGTTTGTCGCCATTAGCCAGAGCGGCCAGGCAGGCTGCGAACCTGGGGTGCTCCGGACTTTTGTTCAGCAGGTGAAGTGTCGCGCTCATAGCTGGATGACCTGGTGATACTGGCGGTAAAGTTCAGGACTGATGGTGACCGGCTGACTGCCTGCGGGCAGGCCCGCGGTGCTGAGGCCGAAGTCCGCCAGCGCCACCGTATCGGCGAGCAGGGCTTCAACGCCAAAGACGGTGGCCGCCCCCAGATTTTTCAGCACCGTTTTCTGACTGATAGCACTGGCATCCTGGTCTGGCGCAAGCCAGAGAACGCCACTGCTGCGAAACAGCAGACTGACCGGCCTGTCGAAGGCTGCCAGGGCAAACGCCATATCCAGTGCCTCTCGCCCCGCCCAGCTGCCGTAGGGAGGCTGATCAATAATGATCAGAACTGATGCTGTCATATCAGACGCTTCCGTTGAAATGAATCAGGCGGTCAGACTGCCCGGTGGCTTCCACCCATTCGCCGAGACCGGCAATCACAAACGGTTGCACCAGATTATGGGATGCCATGCCGTATCTTTCCTGTTCTTTCTTATCGAGGACCCCTCTGCGTAGGGCCGAAGCAATGCAGGCAGCGGCTGGCACCTGATGCTGTTGCAGGAAGTCACACCAGTGTCGGGTCCAGTTCACTTCATCGGACGGTGGAGTGATCAGGGCCGAGGCCAGCTGCACTCCATCACCATAAAGAAACACCCGGTCGATGTGGTGTCCGGCTGCCACCAGGGCTTCGGCGAAGGCCAGGGCTGTTTGTGGCGCCTGTGAGGTGTAGGGCGCTCCGGTAATCACCAGGGTATAGCTCAGGACCGCGTCCTTATGGTTTGCCTTCATGGAGGTGTTTCCGGGATTAAAGTTTCGGAAGAGTATGCCACAAAACACAAAAGCCCCGCGAAGCGGGGCTCTGTGTTACCGGTTAATGCTACCGGATGGGCACAACCGGATATCAGTCGTCGCCAAAAACGCCCAGCAGGTGCAGCAGGCTGGTGAACATGTTGTAGATGCTCAGGTACAGCCCGGTCGTGGCCATGATGTAGTTGGTTTCACCACCGTTCACAATGCGGCTGGTGTCGTACAGCATGAAACCTGACATCAGCAGAACGATCGCTGCGCTCAGGGCGAGGTGAAGAACGCTGACGTTAGCGCCCATCATGCCGGCGATGAGCCCGCCAACCATGGCCAGGATGACCACTACCATGCCAGCGAACAGGAAGCTGCGCATGAAGCTGAAGTCTTTCTTGGTGGTCAGGACATAACCGGACAGCGACAGGAAAACCAGCGCGGTACCGCCCAGGGCCTGCATGACGATGGTGCCGCCGCCGGAAAACGCCAGGTAATGAGACAGGATTGGTCCCAGAGACAGGCCTAACAAGCCGGTGAAGGCAAACACCACACCGATACCGGCAGGACTGTTCGCGGTTTTGGGCAGAACCAGCCAGATCAGGCCGAGGGAAATCAGCATGCAGACAATGCCCACACCGTGGCTCAGGCCGATAGCCATCGAGATGCCTGCGGTGACAGCACTGAACATCAGGGTCATGGCAAGCAATGCGTAGGTATTACGCAGAACCTTCATGGCATCGGCGCTGATACCCGTACCGGTTTGAGAAGAGGAATAGGCTCCCTGATTCTGCTGGACGTTAAAACGTCTGTTTTCCATCATTATCTCCGATTACATGCTTCGCTGAGGAAATGAACTTTCTACTCACCATCATAATGGCGAAGGGAGTACTTTCAAACCATTAGGACCACAATTCAGGCCCGGGGTTCAATAAAGATCAAAAGATTACGTTCCGGTAATGTATTTGGGCGTTATTTGATCCGATGTTGTCTATTCAGGCCCGTCGTCGGGTACAGGCGTTGCCTGGCAAAACGTACAATCTCCCAGATCAACGGTTGCACCGCCGGTTTCCACATAACGGATATGGTGCCGGGCTCTGCCGCGATTGGCTGACACCGAGAACCTCTGGTTGTCCCGGACCCTATCCGGCACAGGGGGCTGGGGCTGCTCTGGTTTCGATTCCTGGGTATCCGGTAACCTGGCCATGGCGGATTCTCCTGATATTCACACAACGAGTGTCGGACATTCTGCCATATTGGCGACTCGTTGACATACGCTGCCCAGAATCATTCCGTCGGTATCGCTGTGGGTGCCCCTGGAACCAATGACGATCAGGTCGACATCCCGTTCGCGGGCAAACTGGATAATGACCCGCGAAGGACGACCGCCTTTGACAAACCCCCTGACGCCGTGGGCTCCACATTGTATGGCAAATTGCTTGGCGTATTCGACCACGTCCCGGGCATACTCGGACAGCGCCTGATCGGGAATTTGTAGTTCCTGGGGACGTACCATCGACAAGGATGCCTCAAACAGACTGTGATGCTTGTATACACAGAGCAGAATAAGCTCTGCCCCGGTCAGTTTCTGCAGGCCTACGGCCTTTTCAAGCGCGTCCAGCGCGGGTTTCGAGCCATCAACGGCTACCAGTATGCGTCTGAACATGTGTTCCTCCTTTGCTCTCGCCGGTCATTGCCTTGACTGATTTCCGGTTTTTCCTAGCGGAAGGCCAGGTCCCGCAGGAATAGTGCAATCTGGGGAAAGGCAATTATCAGCCCCGCCGCGGCAATCAGCATGAAAATAAAAGGTGGTGTTCCCCGGATCACTTCCCAGTAAGGGCGCTTGAATATGGCAATAGCTGTGAATATGTCGCAGCCGAAAGGTGGTGTGGCTGAGCCTATGGCGACCTGAAGGGTGATCAGCACACCCACCAGCACTGGATCGAGCCCTGTTGCCGCAATGGCCGGAGCGAAAATGGGCGTCAGCACCAGGATCACCACAATGGGGTCAACAAACATGCAGGCAATAAAAAACGCTACGCAAATCATCACCAGCACACCAACCGGCCCGGCTTCACTGATGCCTACCGCGTCGAGAATGGCCTGCGGAATCTGTGCAAAGGAGATAATCCAGGAAAAACCATTACCCACCGCTACCAGAATGAACACGACCGCAGTGATCAGACCAGTGGATTTGGCGATTCGATAGATATCGACGGCTTTGAGTGACCTGAAGATGATGAATTCCAGAATAAAGGCGTAGAGAACGCACACTGCGGCCGCCTCAGTCGGGCTGAAAATACCGCCGTAAATACCACCGACAATGATGACCGGAAAAAACAGTGGCCAGATCGCCCGCTGAACCGATGTGCCTCGTTCCCGCCAGCTGGATTTTGCCTCGGTGGGGACGTTGTGGCGATAGGCATAGATCAGGCAATAGATCGAAAACATCAGCAGGATCAGCAGTCCGGGACCGACGCCGGCGATAAAGAGTTCGGCAATGGAGGTCTCGGAGATGACCCCGTAAATGATCATGCCGATACTGGGCGGAATCAGGAAGGCAATATCACTGGCGTTGATAATCAGCGCGAGCGTGAAGGAATCGGAATAACCGGCCTTGAGCATTTTCGGTCGTAACGGCGAGCCTACAGCCACCACCGTGGCCTGGGTAGAACCGGAAACCGCGCCGAACAGGGTGCAGGAGGTGGCGGTACTGATTGCCAGGCCACCTTTGATGTGACCAATAAACGCCATCACCATGGCGATCAGCCGGTCCGCGGACTGGCCCCGGGTCATGATATCGGCGGCAAGGATAAACATGGGCACAGCAATCAACGAGGCCGGGCGAATTCCGCCCATCATCTGCTGGACAAAAGTTCCCATCTGTCCGAACCCGTCAAACGTCATGTAGAAGCCGACCAGCGAGGCAGTAATCAGGGGAATCATCATCGGGAAGCCCAGCAGCAGCAGCACGATCATGATCGTCATCAGGGTTATGGCCATGATAATTCCTTGTTCTTTTTTACACTCCGCGAAACCGTCAGCACTGCAGATCATGCCGACCAGTCAGTCCGCGCTGGCAGTCAGACTTCGGATTCCGTGTCGGCGTAGCCGTCGACGACTCCCGTAGACAGGTATACGTCTTTTGATGTCAGATTTTTTATGCCGGTAAGGAAGTACTGGATACCGGTAATGGCAAAGCCAAGAGGGACCCACAGGTAAATGGTCCATACCGGAATGCTGAGTGCAGGCAAAATCCGGCCTCTGCTGTACAGGGTCATGATGTATTCATAAGCGTAGTAACAGAGGAAAAACATGATTGCCGATGTGACGAATGAAATCAGAACCATCAGGGCTTTTCTTCCGGCCACCGGCAGCGTGTCATAAATGGCGGACATGCGGACATGCGGATATGGCGGCCATGGCGGGCGGCATAACCCAGGCCGGCAAACGTAATCATGATAATCAGGATGCGATTGATCTCGCCGGAAAAGAACAGTCCTTTACCGAAACCGAACCGGGCGATGACATTGATGCAGGTGTTGAGCGCCATCAGGATCACACCTGAAGCCAGTATCACGGCCTCCACCTTGCTGATGGCTACGTCTATGGTACCCAGCACTCCGGGTAATCCGGACTGGTAGCCTGTGGCTTCATCCGGTTCTGTGGCAGGCTCGTTCATGGCGATTTCCCATTGAGTGGTTCTGAAAACAATCCGGAACCCTGGCTTGCGGCTCCGGATTGTCATTCCCGGCAACGAGCTGCCGGGGCGCCAGATTTACTGCACGGCTTCCAGGTCTGCCTTGAACTGGTCCAGCAACTGCTGGCCGCTGTCGCCGGTCATTTCGATGAAGCGTTCCTCAACCTGTGGTGAGCGCTCGCGAAAGGCTTCGATCTGCTTCTCGTCAAGACGGGTAACCGTAACCTTGTCACTGGCTTCGGTGATCTTCGCCAGCGCTTCGTCTGCCAGTCCATCAATGTGCTCGATGATTTCTTCGAACGCATAATCGGCGGCATCCCGCACCAACTGCTGCTCTTCTTCGGAAAGCCCGTTGAAGAAGTCCTGGTTGGCCATCATCGCGGTGGTGAACCAGCCATGGCCGGTAAAGATCAGGTTCGGAGACACCTCATAAAGGCCGCCAGATTCGATCCAGAAAATGGGATTTTCCTGGCCATCGATCATGTTGGTCTGCAGCGCACCATAGACCTCACCCCAGGGCAGTGGCGTTGGTACGGCGCCGAACGCCTCATAGGTAGCAGACAACAGCGGATTGGTCATCACCCGGATTTTCTTGTTGCTGAATTCTTCCGGTGAAGTGATCGGCTCGTCGGCCGTGACCACCATTTCACCTTCCGGGTACATTTTCAGCAGTTCCAGGCCCTGCTCGGCGTATAGCTTCGGGAAGTTCTCGTTAATGGCCTGACTTTCGCGGAAGAAGGTGATCACCGTCTCCATATCGGTGGGCATCAGGTAAGGAATAAAGAAGATCTGGGCTTCCGGGATCAGTGAACCGGTAAAGCCGGGAGACTGATTCACGAACTGCAGGATACCCGCCTGGGTCTGCTCCATGATGTCGTCAGATTCGCCAAGCTCACCAAAGCGGAAAACCTGAACGTTATGATCGGAGTTCTCTTCGACATATTCCTTGAACTTGTGCGCGTACACATCCTGTACGTCGCCGTCGTATTCCTCGTGGGCGTAACGCCAGGTATCAGCATACGCCAGATTGACCACACTCATGGCGGCCAGCGACAGGCAGGAAGCACCCACCAGTTTCCTGAGAGTTTTGTTCTTCGTCATGCCTTCATCTCCATCGTCCTTCGAGAGGCACGGCTGGGGTCTGACCGGCTTTATTATTCTCTAAGTGGCCTGCCGTCCGGGTGCGAAAAGATCCGAAACCAGCCGTGGCTAATTGATTAACGCTATTTAAGACTGACAAAAGACCGCGAATAAGGCAAGGAAGCATCGCCATTAACCGCTCATAACCAGAATAAGGTGAACACAGAAATGGATCACTGAAAGCTGGATTTGAAGTACTGTATATTTGTGCGACATTTCATTTGGTTCCCTCAACGGTAGTATCCCTAATCCGGTGTGAAGTCCGGAAATGTGCTCTTCGTTTCGCTGTTCAATAAGGTCTGCCAACCATCATGGATGTGTATTTTCTGGTGTTACCCGATGTTCACCTGTTGGATATGTCCGGTCCGGTGCAGGCCATTCATGAAACCAACGAGCTCCATGGCGTCCGCTTCAACATGCATTTCATTAGCGTAGCCGAGCAGGTTGCCAGCTGGCAGGGGTTGTCACTGGCAAGACTTGAACCCTTGCCTGAAACCATTGGTGCCGACAGTCTGGTGATGGTTTGTGGAATGAAACTGACCGATGGCTCCCGCGAAACGGCGGCGGACCCGGTTCTGGTGCGCTGGTTGCAGTCGGTTCACCATCAGGGCGTGAAACTCGCCGGCATCTGCACCGGCGCTTTCGTGCTGGGGGAGGCGGGTTTGCTGAATGGCCGCCGCTGTACCACCCACCACCGCCTGCTCAATCAGCTGCGCTTCAGGTTTCCTGAGGCCGAAGTGATTCCGGAACGGATCTTTGTGGAGGATGGCAATCTTTACACCTCTGCAGGTGTGACCGCCGGCATTGATCTGACCCTGCATCTGATCAGCCAGCTTCGCGGTGCCAGGGAAGCCGTCGATACCGCCAGAGAGCTGGTGGTGTTCGCCCGCAGAATGGCCGACGACCCGCAGATATCCTTGCACTTCCGCAATCGCAATCATGTCAGCCCACTGATCCATGAAGTACAGGATGTCCTCGCCAGAAACCTGTGTCAGCCGGTCACCGTGGCGCGCCTGGCGGAGCGTTTCCGGGTATCACCCCGACATCTACAGCGACTGTTCCGGGCCAGTACTGGCGTGTCCATCAAGAGTTACCTTACCGACCTCAGGCTTGGAAGGGCATCTGAACTGCTGGCGCTGACCAATGACTCCGTGGAACTGGTGGCGGAAAAATCCGGCTTTCAGAGCACCCGATCGTTTCGCGACGCCTGGCTCAAACGATACGGCACCTCACCAAGCGGTATGCGTAACCAGCTGAAAATGAATGCCGGGGTTATGGACGTTTCCTGATAGTCATGGCCTGCTGTTGCGAGCAGGATTGGTCTTCAGCGACGAGAAACGTCCCCGGACGAATCCGGGGTCAGGGTGGCACTGAAAAACCCGGCGATTCGTTCAAGGGCATTGTTCGTTGCGACCGGGTTATAGCGTATCCGCACATCGCCACCTTTGCCTCTGTAGGCGTATGGATCGAAGAACAGACTTTCCGGGGCCCTGCGGTCAAAGGCATGGGTCGCATCCGGCAACTGGACCAGGTCGATCTTTGGTTGCTCAGATTCGTCCAGGTTGCCGACAAGCTGCTCACAGTCGTTCGGGGCATCGTAGTCGTCATCGGCACCGCTGATGATCAATAATCGTGAGGCCCGGACCTGTGTCAGGTCATATCCGGGGACCCGGTTATAGCCCCAGCAGACCGGGTAGAGCGCGGCCATCGAATTAAAGCCCGGTGCGTTTGTTGCGGAGGCGTCTTCTGCCGCCGCCAGCATGGCAACTACCCCGCCCCAGGAAAAACCCATCAGACCGATCCGCTCAGGGTCGATGTCCGGGCGCTGCTGCAGGTAGCCTAGCGCCGCGAACGCATCACCAAGGGTGTCACGGACGTGTTTGGGC
>NZ_CAXBDN010000080.1:0-15819 GCF_963974375.1 uncultured Marinobacter sp. | reverse complement strand
ATTGCGCCGGTCATCGATATGGCGAAAGCCGGAGTGCCGGTGTCACTGGCGGTGGACGGCTCGGCCTCGGCGGAATCCGGTTCCATGCTGCAGGAGCTGAACCTGGCCTGGCTGATTCACCGCGCAGTGCATGGCCCCCAGGCAACTACCCTTGAGCAGATTCTGGACTGGGGCAGCCGCGGCGGTGCCGAACTGCTGGGGCTGGACAATACCGGCGTACTTGAAGTGGGCAAGGCGGCGGATCTGGTTCTCTATGACATTGACCAGCCTCGTTTTGCCGGCGTGCACAGCCCGCTGATGGCACCGTTGATGTGCGGCGAGCCGGTGCAGGTACGGGACAGTTTTGTGAATGGCAAACAGGTGGTCAGCGATGGCCAGGTGGCGGGACTGGATGTTCGTGAACTGACTCGGAATGTGCAGGAGAGTGTGGCGAAGTTATTGGCGTGAGGCGGAGCCTGGAGGTATCGCCCTTCGGTCCTTCGGCAGGCTCAGGATCAGGGCGAACGAACTTCCATTCTCCCAACCCCGTTCGTCCTGAGCCTGTCGAAGGACGTGAACTCATAAATTAATAGGGTGGTAGCACCCTTCGATCCTTCGGCACGCTCAGGATCTGGGCGAATAAAGATTTGGTTACTTGGTTCCGTTCGTCCTGATCCTGAGCTCGCCGAAGGATCGAAGGACGTAAACACAGAAGTTGATCGGGAGATATGGTATCGCCCTTCGACAGGCTCAGGGCGAACGGGAGTCTGAGTAGGATTCCCCTACCCCGGAGGCAGTTCAACGCCCCCGGGAATTCAGGTTTTGCACCTACTCCGGATAGTTAGCCGTCATCCCTTCCACATACCAGTTCATGCCAGACAGCTCGGCACGGGTCATGGTGACTCCGTCCTCAACCATCAGTTCGCCGGCCTGGTTTTTCAGGGGTCCGGTGAAGGGGTGGAACTCGCCGCTGCGGATGGACTCGGTAACGGCTTCAATTTTCGCCTTGTTCTCTGCACTCAGGCTCTCGTTGACACCGACGATCTGGATCACGTCTTCCGCCAGGCCGCCCCAGTAGTCCTGGGATTCCCAGGTTCCGTCCATGACTTGCTGGATGGTGTCGATGTAATAGGGTGCCCAATCGTTCACCACCGACAACAGGTGCGCTTTGGGTCCGAAATCACGCATGTCGGAAGCCTGGCCCACGCCCCAGTTGCCACGGCGTTCGGCGGCAATCAGCGGAGCCGGGCTGTCGGTGTGCTGGACAATCACATCCACGCCCTGGTCCATCAGGGTGTTGGCAGCGTCGGCTTCCCGGGCCGGGTCAAACCATGTGTTGACCCAGACCACCCGCAGGTCAATGTCCGGATTGACGGACTTGGCGCCCAGGTAGACCGCGTTGATGTCCCGGATCACTTCGGGAATCGGGAATGAGGCGATGTAGCCCAGGGTGTTGGTTTTGGTTTCCAGTCCGGCAGCCACACCAGTGACATAACGGCCTTCATAGGTCACCGACAGATAGGTGCCCAGGTTGTCCGCCTGCTTGTAGCCGGTGGCGTGCAGGAAAGTCTTGTCCGGAAACTCTTTGGCAACCCGCTCGGTGGGGTTCATAAAGCCAAAGGAGGTAGTGAAAATAATGTCGTTGCCGGCCTGGGCCAGGCGGCGGATGGTGCGCTCGGCGTCGGCACCTTCGTTCACGTTTTCCACATAGGTGGTGGATACCTTGTCGCCAAAATGCTCCTCCACCGACAGTCGGCCAAGGTCATGCTGGTAGCTCCAGCCGTGGTCACCAATGGGCCCTACGTACACAAAACCCACCTTCATGGGGTCGTCCGCCATGGCCGGCACCGGCAGGGTCAGGGCGGCGGCAAACGCCAGACTGCGTTTTAGACTCATGAATACTTCTCCTGAACTGAGTGACGATATCGTTTTGTTCTGACCACCGGATCAGATCCTGCGGCAGCATGATCCTCTTTCAACTCTCAACAGGGAGCAAAAAACTGGCCAATCGTTCAGGAAAATGTCCAAACTACTGTTTTATAGGGAATCAAGAGAGAATATCAGAGCGTATCAAGATAGAGACTGCCCCCTCGTTGCACGATGACCGCACAACGAGAGTGCATTGACAGGCAGCCGGGCAGGCACATGCCTTATGGCTGGGCAGTCAGCCAGCAGACACGGCTCAGGGTAAGGCAACCGCCTCGAACCGGCCCAGCTCACGGCCTTTTTCATCCAGAAGCTTCAATACCTTGCCTCGCAGATTCACCCCTGCGGTTTCCGCAAAGGCCTGGTAAAGAGGCGCCTCCACATCATCACCGGGGCAGGCCATCTTGGTGCTGGCCATGCTGTCGAACAGAAGGTAGGAGCCTTCAACCCGGTACTGGCCCACAAACCGGTTACAGCCACTGAAGCCATGCACCCGGCCGTCATCCAGCAGGATCATATGAGGTTCCGCCTCACCGCCCGTTTTGGCAACGGCACTGTCGCCCACAGCTTTCAGTTCCCAGTAGGTGTTGGTGAGCGGAGCCGTTGGCACCGGCCGGTCGCCGGCCATTCCGCCAGACGGACCGCCCGCGCAGCCCACCAGTGATACCAGGGCAACAGCCATCAAACCCAGTGTCAGTAATCGTCCTTTCATGGAGTCGCTCCCTGTATTCTTCAGATTATGGTCGGGGAATGCCGGTGATTGATACAAGGCGTCCGGGGTCACTTCCCCCAAAGCGGCAGTTTATCAGGTTCATGGTAAAAGGTGACGGCGCTTTACCGGGTCTGTGGATTTCGTAACATCCCGACCGGTACCTTTGACATTCGAAAACCCCTTATAGCCTGAGATACAGCTTTTCTGATATTTTTCAGCCTGTTCTTGCTGTGACGGTCCCCGGGCGACAATTGTCCATCCGGTCCACCACCTCACCTGCTTGCCAAACAACCGGATCACAGTCGATGTCGCTGCTTCTGTTCATACTGCTTCCGTTCATAGGCTGCGTGATTGCTGGCTGCATGCCCGCCTATGCCCGGAACCGGGAGGCCTGGTTCTCAGCGGCAGTGGCAATGGCCGGCGTGGTGCTGACCCTCGCCCACTTCGGTGCGGTGTCTGGCGGTGGCGTGATGCGCTATGAAATCCCCTGGATGCCGGACTACGGGCTGAATCTGGTGCTGCGGATGGATGGCCTGACCTGGCTGTTCACGCTGCTGATCCAGGCCATGTGTCTGCTGGTGGTGCTCTACGCCCGTTACTACATGTCACCCAAGGATCCGGTGCCCCGCTTCTTTTCATTCCTGCTGGCCTTCATGGGCGCCATGCAGGGGGTGGTGCTGTCCGGCAACCTGATCCAGCTGGTGATGTTCTGGGAACTCACCAGCCTGACCTCGTTCCTGCTGATCGGCTACTGGCATCATCGGGTCGACGCCAGACGTGGAGCCCGGATGGCATTGACGGTAACCGCCACCGGCGGTCTCTGCCTGCTGATGGGCGTTCTCGCCATCGGTCATGTGGTGGGCAGCTTTGATGTGGATACGGTGCTGGCCTCCGGTGACACCCTGCGGAACCATGACTGGTATGTGCCAGTGCTGGTGCTGGTTGCTCTCGGCGCGTTTACCAAAAGCGCCCAGTTCCCGTTCCATTTCTGGCTGCCCCACGCCATGGCAGCGCCGACTCCAGTGTCTGCCTACCTGCACTCGGCCACCATGGTAAAAGCTGGCATATTTCTGCTGATGCTGCTTTGGCCAGTGCTGGCGGGCACGCCGGAGTGGCGCTTGCTGATCGGTGGCGCTGGCGTCTGCACCCTGCTGATCGGCGCCTTTGCCGCCATTTTTCAGAACGACATGAAAGGGCTGCTGGCGTACTCCACCATCAGTCATCTGGGGCTGATCGTGCTTCTGCTGGGCATTGCCACGCCCCTGGCCATGGTCGCGGCCATTTTCCATACCCTGAACCACGCTACCTTCAAGGCCTCCCTGTTCATGGCGGTAGGCATTGTCGATCACGAATGTGGCACCCGCGACATGCGCAAGCTCAGTGGCCTGTACCGGGTCATGCCCCACACGGCGACCCTGGCCCTGGTGGCCAGTGGCGCCATGGCTGGCGTACCGCTGCTGAACGGCTTCCTGTCCAAGGAGATGTTCTTTGCCGAAGCCCTGGCCGTGGGTGACAGCTCCAACTGGTGGATGAGTGCTGCAGCGCTGGCCATGGGGGTCTTCGGCGTGGTTTATTCGTTGCGGTTTATCCAGGTATTTTTCGGGCCACTGGCCACCGATCTGCCACGGGAGCCCCATGAGGCGCCCCGCTGGATGCGGGTACCGGTGGAGTTTCTGGTGATCTGTTGCCTGATCGTCGGCATTGTTCCGGCCCTGAGCATCGGCCTGATACTGCACCTGGCGGCAGAAGCGGTGTTGGCGGACCAGATGCCGGAGTTCAGCCTGGCTATCTGGCACGGGTTCAATCTGCCTTTGATGATGAGTCTGCTGGCGCTGGTGGGGGGCGTCCTGTGTTTCATTCTGCTGTGGCGATTTGGCAACCTTCGCCAGATTGACCGGGTTCCGCTGATGCACCGGATCAATGGCAAGGAATTCTTCGAAAGCTCGTTGCTGGGTATGGCCGACCTGGCCGGCCGTTTCGAACGACTGGTCAGTACCCGCCGCCTGCAGCCCCAGCTGTTCCTGATGATCAGCGCGGGCCTGCTGGCACTGTTGCTGGTGCTGAAGGCACCGCTGAGTCTGCCGGTTCCGCTCTACCAGACCAGTTTCGATCCGTGGTTCACCCTGCTCTGGGTCGCTGGTTGCAGCTGCGCGATAGCGGCGGCCTGGATGGCCAAATTCCACCGTCTGACCGCACTGATCCTTATCGGCGGCACCGGCATTGTGACCAGTGCGTCTTTCCTGTGGTTGTCAGCTCCGGATCTGGCCCTGACCCAGCTGATGGTCGAGACGGTTACGGTGATCCTGATCCTTCTGGGGCTGCGCTGGCTGCCACCGCGGATCCTAAGCATTCAGGCCGCCAGAACCGAAGCCCGGCGCGCCAGAGCCCGCCGTAGCCGGGACTTGGTGGTAGCCATCGCCGGCGGGTTCATCATGGCGGGAGTCAGTTATCTGATCATGATGACACCGGCGTCTCATACCATCAGCGATTTCTTCCTGCTGCGGTCGTTGCCGGAAGGTGGCGGCACCAACGTGGTCAATGTGCTGCTGGTGGACTTCCGCAGCCTGGACACCCTGGGTGAAATCACCGTACTCAGTATTGTCGCCCTCACCGTGTATGCGCTGCTACGCCGGTTCCGGCCGGCACCGGAAAGCGCGGTTTTGCCGCCACAACAGCTCAGTGGTATTGATAGCGCCAGCCAGCAGTCACCGGCCGAGCAGGCCAGCAGCGGCTATCTTCTGGTTCCCGGTATTTACCTGCGGGTGTTGCTGCCGGTGATTGCGGTGGTGGCGCTCTACTTTTTCATGCGGGGCCATAACCTGCCGGGCGGTGGCTTTATTGCCGGCCTGATTCTGTCGGTGGCATTGATTATCCAGTACATGCTGGCAGGGACGGTCTGGGTGGAAAGTCACCTGCGCCTCAAGCCCCACCGCTGGGTCGGTGTCGGCCTGTTGCTGGCCTGTGGTACCGGGCTGGCAGCCTGGCTGTTCGGCTCCCCGTTGCTGACCACCCATACTGTGCATATGACCCTGCCGTTGCTGGGAGAGCTCCATTTACCCTCGGCGTTTGTGTTCGATCTGGGAGTCATGGCGACGGTGTTTGGCACCACCATGCTGATTCTGGTGGCACTGGCACACCAGTCGGTTCGTGGCCATCGCTACAGCGGTGACGGCTCGGGTACCGCAACCCATCAACCACTCCATGACCGGGAGCTGCACTGATGGAACTGGTCCTTGCTATCGCCATTGGCGTACTGTTCAGCTGCGGTATCTGGCTGGTGCTGCGGCCCCGGAGTTTTCAGGTGATCATGGGGCTGATGCTGTTCTCCTATGCGGTCAACCTGTTCATATTCATTACCGGACGGCTATGGCTCGACAAGCCCCCCCTGACCACCCAGCCTGGCCCCATTGATCCGGGACTCTACGCTGATCCGTTACCCCAGGCACTGGTGCTGACCGCCATTGTGATCGGTTTTGCCTCAACGGCTCTGTATCTGGTAGTTCTTCTTGGCTCCCGGGGCCTGACCGGAACGGACCATGTGGATGGCAAGGAAAGGGAGAAACAGGAGTGAGTTTCTGGCCTGCACACGCGATACCTGACCATCTCATATCCCTGCCGATCATTCTGCCGCTGATCACCGGCACCCTGCTGATCTTCATCAACGAACGTCGACATGAGTTCAAACTGTGGCTGAACGCCGCCGGCCTGCTGGCCACATTGATGGTGGCGATTGCCTTCATGTGGCTGGTGGACAACGGCCGGTTTGAAGGGAATACCGGCGTCTATCTGGCCGCAAACTGGGCCGCTCCTTTCGGCATCGCCCTGGTCATCGACCGGTTTGCCGCCATGATGCTGGTGCTGGCCAGCCTGGTATCCTGCGCCTCCCTCACCTTCGCTTACCGGCGCTGGTCCCGGGTGGGGGTGCACTTCCATACGCTGTTCCAGTTTCTGCTGATGGGCATTAACGGCGCCCTGATCACCGGCGACCTGTTCAATCTGTTCGTGTTCTTCGAGGTGATGTTGGCGGCTTCCTACGGGTTGCTGCTCCATGGTCAGAACGCCGTCCGGATCCGTGCCGGCATGCAGTACATTGCGCTCAATCTGGTAGCCTCGTTTTTCTTCCTGATTGGCATAGCACTGATCTACGCCGCCAGCGGTACCCTGAATATGGCAGATCTGGCCCGTATCATTGCCTCCCTCAACGATGCCGACCGGGCCCTGTTCGAAACCGGCGCGGCGGTGCTGGCAGTGGCTTTTCTCACCAAGAGTGCCATCTGGCCCCTCGGGTTCTGGCTGCCAGTGGCTTACGGAGCCTCTGCGCCGCCGGTAGCCGCCTTACTGGTGCTGGTGACCAAGGTGGGTATTTACGTGATTTACCGGCTGTGGCTGATCGTGTTTGCTGAGGATGCCGGCAGCTCGACCGGTTTTGGCGGTTCTCTTTTGTTCTGGGGCGGATTGCTCACCATAATTTACGGCGCCACCGGCATGCTGGGCAGTCAGGACGCACGGCGGGTAGCCAGTTACAGCGCCATTCTGTCTTCCGGAACCCTGCTGGCACTGCTGGGTTTCAATCGTCCGGAAATCGCGGCCGCCGCATTATTCTACCTGGTCAGCTCCACCCTTGCCGTGGCCGCCTTCGTGCTGCTGATCGAGCTGACCGAGAGAATCTACTCGCCCACCTCGCGGTTGCTGGCTATTACCATGGAGGCCTTCGCCAGTGACGACGAAGCCCATGAAAGCGCGGGCGTAGCCATTCCCGGCGCCATGGCCTTTCTCGGCCTGGCGTTCGCCGGCTGTGCTCTGGTCATGGTGGGAATGCCACCCCTGTCCGGGTTCATTGCCAAGTTCGGCATTGTCACCAGCCTGCTGACCGTATCCGGTGCAGGCGGACCGACTACCACCGGCTGGCTGTTCATTGCCCTGTTGTTCCTGTCCGGACTGTTCGGCATTATCGCCATGATGCGGCTGGGGGTGCGGATCTTCTGGTCATCTCCCCAGACCACATCACCGAGACTTCAGCTGACCGAGGCCTCGCCAGTGCTCGCCCTGTTGTTGCTCTGTGTGGTCATGACCGTCAGTGCAGGACCGGTGCGGGGCTACATGGACCGCGCCGGTGCCGACCTTTCGTCCGGGCAGAATTACATCGATCAGGTACTGGGCCACCGGCCGGTGCCATCACTTACCCGGGCAGGAGATCAATAATGGCCGGATGGCTACCCAGACCCCTGCTTTCTGCAGGCTTGCTGATTATCTGGCTGCTGCTGAACCAGACCCTGGCCCCGGCACACCTGCTGCTGGGTGCGGTCATTGCCATTGCGGTTCCCCGTTTTACCGATTCCATGATGCCCCACCGGATGCGCTTGCACAGTCCGTTGGCACTGGCACGTCTTATCGGCTGGGCAGTGGCTGAAATTGGCCGCTCCTGCTTCAACGTCAGCCGGATCATCCTGTTCCGGCGGCATCAGGACCTCAGTTCCGAGTTCATCCGTATTCCCCTGGATCTCCGTGACCCCTACGGCCTGGCGATGCTGTCCTGCCTGATCAACTGCACACCTGGCACGGTCTGGGTCGAGGTGTTGCCGGACAGCCACGACCTGCTGCTGCATGTGTTTGATCTGCATGATCAGAACTGGTGGGTGGATACCATCAAGAATCGCTATGAGAAGCCTCTGATCGAAGCTTTCGAGGGAAAGGTCTGATGCTGCTGGTCGCCCTGGATTTCGCACTCTACTTCACCAAGGCCGCCATCGCGTTGGCCATTATCCTGTGCAGCTACCGCCTGTTGCGGGGACCCACCGCCCAGGACCGGGTGCTGGCACTGGACACCCTGTGGATCTGCTGCATGCTGTTGGCTCTGGCACTGGGCATGCGATTCGGCAGTGACGTCTACTTTGAGCTGGCCATGCTGATTGCCCTGACCGGTTTTGTGTCCACCGTGGCCCTGTCCAAATTCCTGATGCGGGGAGAAATCATCGAATGAATACCGCCGCCCAGCTACCGGCCTGGATTATTGTGCCGGTGATTTTGTTACTACTGCTCGGCAGCGTGCTGACGGTCATCGGAGCCCTGGGCCTGGTGCGCCTGCCCCACTTCATGCAGAGGATTCACGGACCGGCCATCACCATCACCTTCGGTGCCGGCAGCGTACTGATTGCCTCCATGCTGCTGTTCAGTGGCCTGCAGAGCCGGCCGGTGATTCACGAGTTACTGATCACCCTGTTCATCTTCATGACCGCCCCCGTCTCCGCCATGCTGGTGATGCGGGCCGCGGTATACCGCAACCTGCGCAACCGCAAGAATAAGTCCTGATGCCTGCTTGCCAATGGCTCGCAAAGTAAACAGGCACATAGACAGAAATTCAGGCACCCAGCGCCGGCGCCAGGCCGGAGGCCCGGATCACGCCCCGGCGAACCGCCTGCTGCAGCACCCGATCGTCAGTCACCACCAGGCTTAGCCAGTGGCGGGCCCGGGTAATACCGGTGTAGATCAGCTCACGGGTCAGCACCGGAGTCAGCCGGTCCGGAATCACCAGACAGGTGTGGCCAAACTCGGAACCCTGGGACTTATGCACCGTCATGGCAAAAACCGTCTCCACGGACTGCAACCGGCTGGGGGAGATCCAGCGAATGTCGTTGCTGCCATCAGACGCCGGAAAGGCCACCCGTAAAACCGTCTCGCCATTTGCGGACACTGGCAGGGTGATGCCGATATCCCCGTTCATCAGGCCCAGGTTGTAATCGTTGCCGGTCACCAGCACCGGGCGGCCTGCGTACCAGCCTTCGTCCCGGTCAATCAGTCCCGCCTGCCGCAGAGCCCCGGCGATCGCCTGGTTCATGCCCTCGACACCCAGGGGGCCGCGGCGCAGAGCGCAAAGCACCTGGAACTGGCCGAAGGCGTCCAGTATCACACGGGCCCATTGATCCCTCGCCTGTGCGGAGGCATCGGCCGTGGCGGCACCCTCTGCCATCAGGGTCAGGTAATGGCGGTAGCCAACCGGTGGCGGCACTGGGCGGTCATTGATCACCCGACCCTTGCCCTCATTGCGGAACCTGGCCGGACTGCCGTCCAGGCAGTGGTCCAGCAACTCGGCATCATGCTGCTCTGGCCCCGGGGCACTAACCTTCAGCCAGGCCACATCTTCAAAACCAGACTTTTTACAGGTGTCGATCAGCTCGCGGCTGAGCCGGTTTTCGTTCACCGCGCCGGCCAGCAGACCTATGCCGCTACCGCCATCAAAACGGTAGCTTCGACGCAGCATGGCCACGGCCTGATCCAGCCGGTTTCCATCCTGATCCATATAGCTCTCTGGCAGCTCATAGCCGGTCACCGCCCTCAACCAATGCGCCGTATCCTCCCGGTAATGGCCTAGCGCTGCGCGCTGGCAGAGCTCGCCCAGCACTGCCCCGGCATCCACCGATGCCAACTGATCCTTGTCACCCAGCAGGATCAGACGGGCACCAGCGGGCAAGGCATCGAAGACCGAAGCCATCAGGTCCACGTCCACCATGGAGGCTTCGTCGATCACCAGCAGATCCAGGGGTAACGGATTATCCGGGTTATGGCGGAACCGGCGACTGCCCGGCAGACTGCCCAGCAACCGGTGCAGGGTGGTGACCCGGCCAGGAATACTGTCAGCAGCCGGCGTGCCCGGCAGTTCCGACAACGGAAGGTCGGCTACGGCCCCGCTGATGGACTCACTGAGCCGGGCTGCGGCCTTGCCGGTGGGTGCCGCCAGCCGGATGCGCAAGGGGCGTTCAGCAACGGACTGCATGGCCGCCAGCAGTCGGACCACGGTGGTGGTCTTGCCGGTGCCGGGGCCGCCGGTAATCACCGCAAAGCGGCTGCGGGCCGCCAGGGCACAGGCCAGTTTCTGGTAATCCGGCTCCGGGCCGGTGCCAAACAATACCGACAGCGCCTGAGACAGGATCTTGCCCGCCGGGGAATCCGCATCCGAAAGCTCCGTTGGCAACTGCAAACGGTTCAGAATACCGGCTGCAATACGCTGCTCGTAAGCGCGGTATCGATGCAGATAAAGGCGACTGCCATCGAGTACCAGCGGGCGACTGGCCCCAATGTCCTCAGCCACTGCCGAACTGCTGATCAGGGCAGATCTGAGCTCATCCGTTGAGCGTCCCTCGAACAGACTGGATGGCAGCACTAGGCCCAGCTCCGGGCTGCGCTCGTCATAGCCTTCCGGGGGCAGAGCCAGGGTGGTTTCCGGGTCACCCAGCAACTGATCCAGATCGAGGCATACATGGCCACGCCCCACCTGGTGTGACAACAGCGCTGATAACAGCATCACCGTGGTTCGGTCCGGTGCATCAGCGTCAGCCTGCGACGCGTTTTCTTCGATAAACCGTGAAAAAGCCAGATCAAGGGGCCGCAGCCAGCCCGCCGTTACCCAATCCTGCAACAGGCTGTCCAGTTTCTCCGGGGTCAGTAGCTGCGGCAATTCCGGCTCGGCATTCCACAGGTCCAGTTGCGGAGCATCACCGGAGCTGTCGTTGGCAGATGTTTTTTTTCTGCTCATGCCGCCTGCTCCTTACCCGCAAACAACTGGTCCATGGCTTCAATCAGTTCCCGCGGTGGCCGGTGCCGGTAGACCCCCGCAGACTGTGACTCGTGCCCCCGCAGGAACAGGTAGATGGCTCCGCCCAGATGGCGGTCATAGTCATAGTCCGGCAACCGGGCCTTGAGCAACCGGTGCAGAGCCAGGGTATAGAGGGCGTACTGCAGATCGTAGCGACTTTCCAGAATCTTCTGCTCCATGGCGTCAGCGGTGTAACTGTCATCATCGTCGCCGATGCGGTTGGATTTGTAGTCCAGCAGGTAGTAGCAGCCGTCCACTTCGAACACCAGGTCGATGAACCCCTTGAGCATGCCGTTGAACAGGGCCGGAACCGCAGCCGGCCGGCGTTGGCCGGGCAGGATGTGTCTGCACACCAGACCATCCAGGGCCGGGATATCGACCCGATGGCTCTCGAACCAGAACTCCAGTTCCGGCTTCACTTTCGTCAGTTCTGCCAGAGCGCGGGCTTCGCCGCCATTGCCATCAGCAGTCGGCAAGGGCATTGGCAGGCGAAGCAGCGCCAGCAGCCAATGCTGCAACGGCTCGACCCAGTCGTCCCACTGCCGCAACCGGCAACGGCGCTCCAGCAGCTCCCTCAGCGGTTGCGGATCCGCCAGCACATGGGCAAACCCCTGATGACCACACCATTCGAGCAAATCATGCAGGAAAGTACCAGGGCCGGGGCCAGCCGGAAAGCCGTGGTGATTCGCCGCCAACAGCACCGGACGAGGGCCGGCATCCGCCACCGGATCTTCGTCCCGCAGGTTTTCCTGACTGGCGCTTTCGGTCTCCACCGGCAGCTCCGCCAGGGCCGAAGCATCATTGACCGCGCCGTAGCTGATCGCTGAATAGCTGGCGATCCACCAGTGCTCCCGCGCCGGTCTCAACGGGCGCAGGGCCTCCCCGGGTTCCGCCTGTGGCAGCGGTTCGAACCGGGCGTCAGTGGGCGTGGGCACCGGTGTGGTGGTGATGGCCGGGTGTCGCGCCGCCAGGCTTTCCAGAGCCGGTTCCAGCTGTCCGCCGTGACTGCCCAGCAGATAGCCCAGACCACTTTTCTCCCAGCCGCGAATCGCCGCAGCGCCCACCCAGGTAGCGTAACGGGCCCGGGTCAGGGCCACATAGAGTTTGCGGATGTCCTCCCCCAGCCGCTCCCGGTCGGCCAGGGCCAGGGTGTCGTCGTCCGGTTCCAGCCAGACCTGGACATTGCCCTGATCGTCGTGGGTTTTAAGGAACGGCGCCTTGCGGTCCTGTTCCCGGAAACTGGTGGCAAAGGGCAGGAACACCAGCGGGTATTCCAGGCCCTTGGACTTGTGAATGGTCACCACCTGCACCAGGTCCGCATCGCTTTCGAGCCGCATGTGCAGGTGCTCGGACTCATCGTCGGCGTTGCGCAGCATGTCGGCGTAGTGGTGAATCAGCGCCTGTTCTCCGTCCAGTTGCTGGCTAGCCTGCTGCAGCAGTTCCGCAACATGCAGGAGGTCGGTGAGCAGTCGCTCACCGTCAGGGCCCCGCAGCAGCGTTTCCGGCACCCGGTGCTCCATAAGAAAGCGGCGTAGCATGGGCAGAATGCCCTGGCTTTGCCAGATCTGTTGATAAACCAGAAATGCGTCAATCTCCTGCTCCAGGGCCTGCTCGTCGGTGAGCAGCCGCTCCAGCCGGTCGAAGGGCAAAGCCAGCATAGAGGTCCCCAGGGCCGCCCGTAACAATGACAACTGCCGCGGCTCCGCGCAGGCCCGCAACCAGTGCAGCACATCCAGCGCCGCCGGCGAATGCAGCACCGAACTGCGATCCGACAGATAGACACTGCGGACCCGCCGCCGGGACAGGGCGGCGCGCACCGCGTTGGCCTCGGTCACCCCGTTCACCAGTATGGCGATGTCTTTGGGTTTCAATGGCTTCAGTGGCTGACTGCCGTCGCCGAAGCCGGCTTTGCCAGCCCGGGCCAGCATCAGCAGCCGCACGATTTCACTGGCACAGGCGTCCGCCAACAGGATCCGACTTTCAGTGACACCCACCGCCTTGTCGTCGCTGTGGCTCCACAAGGTCAGCGCCGGCTGCGAACCGGCCTCCACCTGCCACTGCTCCGGGCGGCCGTTGGCATCAACGGCAAAGAACGGCAACCGGTTGGAAGCCCCGGCACGAAACAGGAATGCCCCCTCCGGCAACTGATCGTCAGCCGCCGCAAACAGGGCATTCACCGAGTCCACCATGGCGGCGCTGGAGCGAAAATTGGTACCCAGGGTATAAAGCCGCTCCGCCACGCCTTCGCGGGCCTTGAGATAGGTATGGATATCGGCACCGCGAAAGGCGTAGATGGCCTGCTTCGGATCACCTATCAGCAACAGGCCGGACTCTGCACTGTTGCCACCAATGCGATAGACCGTCTGGAAAATCCGGAACTGTACCGGATCGGTGTCCTGGAACTCATCGATCAGGGCCACCGGGAACTGCTGGCGTATCCGGGTGGCCAGGCGCGCGCCCTGCTCCGGCTGCTGCAGGGCCCGGTCCAGGCGGGTCAGCAGGTCGTTGAAACCCATTTCCGCCCGTTGCTGTTGCTGCTGCTCCACCCGGGCAACCACCCAGCGGGTCGCGTGAATCAGCAGGGATTGGCGGGGCGATGGCATGCTGGCATTAAAAGCCAGCAGTTCGGCAAAGGCATCGAAGGCCGGATGCTGAGGTATCTCGCCCTCCCCGGTCACTTTCTCGGCAAGGCCGTCCGGGGTCTGGTTGCTGTAACCGGCACCGGTGATTTTATCCGGCAACAGCTCATCGTTACCGGCCCAGGCCAGCAGCGGCTCCCAGACCTTGAGCATGGCGTTCTTGCTGTTGCCGTTCAGTCGTTTGGCCTTGCCCAGTTCGTTCAGCAGATCAGTGACTTCAGGTTGCCAGTCCGCCCAGGGCAAGGCCTTGAGTTCACTGGCCCGGTGCTGGCGCTGGGCGATCACCGCTTGAATCACGCCTTCGACGTCGTCTTCGCGCTCAGGGGCGGGCAAGGCATCTACCAGGGGCAGCAGGTTACGCAGGGATTGCCGCAGGGCTTCCGGGTGCTTCCACAGGGTCAGCACCTCGTCCATCAGGTCTTCGCCCAGGGGGTAGAAGAAGGTGCGCCAGTAATCCCGCACCACTTCGTCCAGCAATTCCAGTTCGTCGGTTTTCAGGGTCTGACGAAACAGGCTGCCACTGTCAAAGGCATGCTCGTTGAGCATCCGGTTACACCAGCCGTGGATGGTGGAAATGGCGGCTTCGTCCATGGACTCGGCCGCCAGCATCAGCCGGCGCCGGCAGACCGGCCAGAGGGTTGCCGGAATGCTGGCTCTCAGCCTTGCCAGCAGGTCGCTCTGGGCAGGTTCGGCCGGGGCCTGCTCCGGGGCAATGGCAAAGTAGTCGGCCGCTTCGGTCAGGCGCTGGCGAATCCGGTCCCGCAACTCCTTGGTGGCGGCTTCGGTAAAGGTGACTACCAGAATATCCGCCGGGGTCAGTCCCTGACCCAGCGGTTGTTGGTCAGGCCCCTGGTGACCCAGCACCAGACGCACGTAAAGAAACGCAATGGTGAAGGTCTTGCCGGTACCGGCACTGGCCTCAATCAGATGATCGCCCCGCAGGGACTGGGTCAGGGCATCGAGCATTCTTGCTTCGGACATGGTTCGGTTTACCCCTGACTCAGTTGACGGACATCTTCGTACAGCCGGCGCACCCAGTCGCCAAACTCGCCGCTGGCCATGAGCCCGTCAAAATCCGGCCAGGCCCCGTTCAGATACCCCGGGTCCCGCGCCAGCATAACGGTGTATCTGGCCTCTGCCTGAGCCAGGGCTTCCTCGTCGCCACCACCTTTGGTTTTATAGAGCCCGCCAAGCCAGGCATAGGCGGTTTCCGCCTCCACCGGCAAGGGTCGGGTCATGCCCTCCTGCCAGGCCGCCAGCAGGCAGTTCAGCTTCTCCACCGCCTGTTCCGCTGGCAGTGGCGGCAGCTGGATGATCTTGCCCTCCTCCTTGGCAATCACCGTGGTCAGCAGGTCGTAGCCCTCAGCCTGGGCCACCAGATGCAGCACCCAGTCCGTCAGCAGTTTGTGGTAGCGGACCTGGGCGTTGCGGCCCGAACCTTCCAGCAATTTGCTGCTGGCCACCACCAGACGACACCACCGGCCTTCCGCGTTCTGACGTAACCGGTCCAAAGCGCCTTCCAGAAGGATGGGGCCATGCTTACTGTCATAGCGGTAGCTGAAGGGATGAGGGTCAATCACCCGCTGGGGCCAGAGGGCCGTCTGCTCCTGATAACGCCGGAAGATGTCCGGCAACCGGGCCTGCAGATCCCGGCGCAGCTGGCGTTCGGTGATACCCATACCCAGGTCACCCCGGGCCGCCATGACTTCCAGACAGGCGCTGGTTTTCTCCAGAAACTCGATTTCATCAATCGCCTTCGTCACCACCTGCTGGATCAGTTCACTCTCCAGACGCCAGTGGTTGAGGCCGTCCAGCTGGAAATTCTCGTTGTCGGTGTCGCTCACCTCAACCCCGGAAAAGCGGATCTGCAGGCGCTGGTTGAAAAAGGCCGCCACCGGGCTTTGCAGAAACCGGCCCAGGGTCTCCACTGGCAATGGCTCGGTCAGCTCCGGCACCGATAATGGCTGTTGCAA
>NZ_CAXBDN010000079.1:0-15837 GCF_963974375.1 uncultured Marinobacter sp. | reverse complement strand
AGACCATACTGGGCGAGCACTCTGTCAGCCTGAAGAAGAAACTGAACAATGCCTTGTACACCTATCGCTATTGCGTCCAGTACGGTGAAACCGACTGGGAGTTTGTGTGCCGGGTACTGGCCCATGAAGGGCTGGCCTTTTTCTTCGAGCACACCAGCAGCTCCCACACGCTGGTGATTACCGATAACGAAAAAGCCTACGCCAGGGCAGCAGAAGCCGAAGTGGTTTTCAGCTCCCGACCGCGGGGCGAAGCCCGAATCAGCAACTGGTATTGCAGTGCCCGGGCAACCTCCAACGCCATTGTTGAGCATGGCTATGATTTCACCCGTCCCGCCGAGAAAGTGGACGAGAAAAGTCAGGAAACGGTTCCCGGCGATCCGTTCGGTGAGCGTGAACTGTTTGACTATATTGGCGAGGACCGCCCTCTCAAGGACAAGGCCGGATTGGCCGGTCGGCACCTGCAGGCGGTCACCCAGGAAAACGAAATGCGGGAAGGCCAGTCCGATTACCGGTCTTTCGGCGCGGGCCTGGTATTCAGCTTCAGCGCCCACGAAGACGGTCTGCCCAGCCCCAATGAGTTTCTGATTACCGAAGTGCGCATTCAGGCCAGTGTGCCGCTGGACAGTGATAACCAGCCCGGCGGTGCCCGTTTCAATTACAGCAATACCTTCCGCTGCATGCCACTGGACCGACCTTTTGTGCCCGTCAAAATTGCCAAACCGGTGATGCCGGGCCTGCAGACCGCGACCGTCACCTGTGCGCCCGGTGAAGAAATTCATGTGGATGAGCATGGCCGCATCAAGGTTCAGTTTCATTGGGATCGTGAAGGCAAGAGCAACCAGCACAGCAGCTGCTGGATCCGCGTGGCCCAGTCCTGGGCGGGCGAAAACTGGGGCGCCCAGTTTATTCCCCGTGAGGGTCAGGAAGTGCTGGTGGAGTTCGTCAATGGTGACCCGGACCAGCCGCTGATCACCGGCGCCGTCTATAACGGCAAGAACAAGATGCCCTATGAGCCCATGTCCGAGAAGAACACCTCCGGCATCAAGTCGCGCTCCACCACCAAGGGTAACGGCGCCAACTACAACGAGATCAGTTTCGACGACACCCTCGGCAATGAATGGCTGCGCATCCACGCCGAGAAAGACCACGAACTGACCGTTGAAAATGACCAGACTGACGACGTCGGCAACAACCGTCAGGGCACCATTGGCAATAATGACACCCTGAAGGTGGGCAACGACCAGAAAATCAGCGTCGGCAAGACCATTACTGTTGACGCGGGTACCAGTATCACCTTCAAAACCGGTGCGGCCAGCCTCACCATGGAAAGTTCGGGCAATATTTCCATCAAGGGCACCAGTATTTCGGTTCAGGGCACCACCATCGCCCTGAAAGCCGCCAAGATCAGCCTGAACTGAGTTGCCCATGGAGCAGATGAACCTGTTGCTGGCCCAACGGGAGGCCCTGCTGGCCAGTGACGAGGCCACACTGGCGATGCTTCATCAGCTCGACCGACAGCTGCTGACCCAGGTGGAGCACGGCGGAAGCGAAGCGCCGGTTGGTGACTTTTCAGAACCGGCACTGGACCGGCTGCTGGCCATGCCGCTGGACGAGGCGGTGTTGTGGTTCGAGATTACCGCGACACTCACCGATGCTGACCCTGCGCAGGCGGTTGAAACCATGGTGATACGTCAGCCGGATGCGCCCCTGGTCTGGTGGCTGGCGGCCCATAACCCGGCGGTGCCGGTGGGCGAGCATTTCCCAGAGGCATCGTCGCTGCAGGTATGGGCCGCCCTGGCACACTGGCGCCGTGGCCGTGCTGCGGAACTGCCGGAGCCCTGGCGCCATTGGGCAGACGTGCTCTCGGCCACCCGGGAGCCGTCAGCGGAATTGCTGGACGCGCTCTGGGAACAGGGCGACAGCAGCGATGACTGGAAAGCCTGGTTCTACCCCTTGCTGACCCGGGTATCGGATGAGTGGCAATTGTGGATGGTGAACTGGCTGAGCGCCCGCGCCGATACCCTGACCACGGTGGAAGCCATGGGTATCAGCTGCGCCCGCCGTTTTCTGGGTTGGCTGGAAGCCATTCTGGCAGGCACGCAGGAAAATCAGGCGCTGGCCGAGGCCGCCAGTCGCGAGTTGCGCTGGCTGAAAGGTGATCAGTTGGAAACGGCGATGGCATCGGAAGAGGTCGATGATCAGCGGGACGAAAAACCCGCCTGGTGGGGCCGGCAAGCCTGGGGCGGTGGCCTGCACGATCAGGACTGGCAGAGACTGTTGCAGTCGCTGCCGCTGGCCTATCGCAACCGCTGCTGGTACTGGCGCAGCTGGTGTCTGGACGGTGGTCCGGGTTCGTTGTTCGGAGGCCGCTGGTGCGCTGGCAGCTGACCCATGCAGAGGGTGTACTGGCAGGCCGCCCTTTGTCCACCGTCATGGCCTGTGGCGGCGTGCTGGATGACGCTCCGATAGCGGCCAGCGTTGACGCCGGACAGGCTACTGATCCGGCCAGCCTGGCAGACAGGCTGGCGCCCTTTTGGCGGGGCGACGTGCATAACTGGCTGATCTTGCCGGAAGCCCAGCGGGCTCACCGTGACTGGTGGCAGAACCTGGCAGGCAGTGGACCGGAACCCGGCTTTGGCCGTGCCCAGGTTGCGCTGGCCCTGAAGCAGATGACCAGCTTGCAGCAACCGGCCCGGTTACTGGCAGTGGACCGGGTGCCGCTGGACGAGGGCTGGACAGACAACGTGCTGGCGCTGGACTGGCAGCCGGCAAGGCAGGGACTGGAGTTTATCTGGTCACAGGTGGATGGCCGCCTTGACGGCAAGACCGACGTCGGCGCGATGCTGGAGCAGGCCTGCAGCGCCGCGCCAGATCCGGAGGTCATTCTTTGCCCGGGCAATGTCAGCGACGGCGCTATCGAACGCCTGCTGCCGTTTATGGGGTCGCTGGCAAGCTGGGCGGGACCCGCGGTGCGCTGGGAGTTTGCCGAAGCCAGGGTTGGCCCCATGGGGGTGGTGGGCGGACTTTATAGTTGGTTTTGGCTGCATGAGGGCTACCGCCTGGGAGACTGGCGGCACATGGCCGCCATCATCGATATGGACCAGAGCCCCCTGGTAGGGCTGTCTCTGGTTAATTTCAGGCCATAGGAATCCGGTAAGCATGATGTTGATGTTACAGGCCAGTGTCGGGCAGGGCGGACAAAACCAGGCGGACGACGTGAAATTCGTACGTGCCTTGCTGAACGTGGTACGCCGCAAACAGGGGGACACCCCCCTGGCCGTCGATGGTAGCGCCGGCCAGGAGCTGGCGGCTGCCATCGCCCGTTTCCAGGTGGCCCATGGTGTCAGTGTTGCCAGCGGTCTGATCAAGCCGGCAAGCCATAGCTGGCAGTGGTTACTGGACAGCCTGGACGCGTCCCGGACCCTTCAGCCCATAGTTCCGCCGGGGCGCGGCCGGTTGACCTGGGAAGCCGAGGGCCAGGAAGGTGGCCGCTATCACAGCCGGGTGTTACAGGTTCCTTCTGCGGCTTCCGGTTTGAGGGTGGGCCGGGGTTACGACCTGCGCCTGCGCAGCAGGGTTGAGGCAAGCCGTGATCTGGCGGCGGCCGGGGTAGAGTCGGCAAAGGCGCTGCAAATTGCCGGCGCCGTGCATCTGCAGGGTGACGCCGCGTGGCAATTCATCATTGCTGAGGATCTGCTGGATTACGAAATCAGCCCGGAGGTTCAGCTACGGCTGTTTGAGCTGGTTTACCGGGCGGCCGCCGATGAGGTGCAGAAAATCTGCGCCAGATCGGACATGGTCAGCAGCTATGGCCCCACCCACTGGCCGACGCTGGACAGTCGGATTCAGGACGTGCTTGTGGACCTGTATGTCCGGGGCGACTACACCGGGGCCAACAGCCACCAGGTTCAGCCCCCGGTGGTCGCTAATGATGTGGCCGGGCTGGCCGCGGTAATGGCCAGCAAGACACTCTGGTCAGGGGTGCCCCCGGAACGGCGTTTGAGGCGCCACGGTTATCTGAAATAGAGCTATCTGAGTTCAGGGACAGCGAACAGCAGCATTCGGGTTATTGGATGACATGCAAATGTGTCACAGACGACAGCGACAGGGAAAAGCAGGGAACGCATGAGCAATTCAGGTCTGATTGAGATTATTGCAGACGACGGCAACGCTTATCTGTTTGGCGCGACCGGAGCAGAGGTGCCCGCCCGTTCCGGTTCCCCGATCCGTTTCGGCAGCCTGAACGACTGGAAAGCCTGGTTGCAGCAGCATTTTACCGTGCGCTTTTCAGAGCAACAGGTGCGCTGGGAAAACCTGCTCCACCAGGTGACCGACACTGACCAGATGGCCCAGGTGCCCAACCAGACCTTCAAACGGGTGGCCCAGTGGCTGAACAATGGCGCGGCATCAGCATTGCTGGTGCCTGCCCCGGATGTGCCACCAACGGCCGCACCGGCCACTGAGGGCAGCAGCGAAGCCCGTTCCCGGCAACCGGAAGGTGGTGGAGGGGCAGACGCCAGTGGCGCGCCGGAAGCCAAAGACCCCAGCACCGCAGACACCGGCCCGGCCGATCAGGACAAACAGTGCGTGGGCGACCCGGTAGCCCCGGTGACCGGCGAAGAAATCCTGATACTCGAAGACTTCACCGTTGCCGCCCCCATGGCCATGACCTGGGTGCGCAGCTACCGCTCCGGCTACTGCGATCGCGACCTGGGCCTGGGGGCCGGCTGGACGCCGGACTGCCTGCGCCGGGTGTGGCAGGACGAGGAACAGATCTGGGTACTGGACAGCCAGGCCAAAGCGATTCCGCTGACCCGCCTGAACCGAGGCGAGCTGACCTGGCAGGCCCGTGCCGGCCTGCGACTGGAGCGGCGCCAGGACAACCGCATGGTGCTGACCGAGGCGGACGGCCGCGCCTGGATCATGGCCACCGTGGATGACGTGACCTGGTACCCGGTGACCGTACAGAACCTGCAGGGCCATCAGTGGCGCTTCCATTACGACGCCCGGCAGCGCCTGAGCCGCATCGAGCTGGCCGCAGAACGCTTTCTGGAGCTGGCCTGGGTCGCCACTGGCGCCGGCCAGCCTGCCCGCATCGCCCAGATCTGGGTGAAACAGGGCGACCAGCGCAGTCTGGTGGCGAGCTACGATTACGACAGCGTTGGCAATCTGATTGCCAGCGACAGCCACCATGGCCGTGAGCGCTACCAGTACCAGGGCCACCTGCTGACCCGGCGGGAGCTGCCCACCGGTTACGGCTTTACCTTCGACTGGCAGGGCCAGGGCCCGGAGGCCCGCTGCCTGCGGGCCAAAGGCGATGAGGGGCACCACGACTTCCGCTTCGATTACCAGCCGGATCAGTACCTGACCCGGGTGACCGACGCCTTTGGCAATACCCAGGTGTTCCACTACGACGACCAGGGCCGCATCACCGCCCGCCAGGAGCCGGACGGTGCCCTCTACCAATGGCACTACAACGACCAGGGCCTGCTGCTGGCTTACCAGCAACCGGACGACCGCACCACCCGCTACGCCTACGACAACTATGGCCGCAAGGTGGCGGAGCAACAGCCGGACGGTCGCGAACATCACTGGCGCTACAACGAGCTTGGCCATTGCACCTGGGAACGCCTGGAAGACGGCCGCGAGATCCAGCGCCTGTTTGATCCCCTGGGCCGCCTGCTCAGTGCCACCGGCCCCGATGGCACCCAGTGGCAATACCACTACGACGCCAAGGGCTGGCTCAACGAAGCCACCAGCGATGCCGGCGACGTTCGCCGCCTGGGTTACGGTGAAAGCGGTGACCTGCTGGCCCTGGAACAGGACGGCCACCTGCAGCGCTTCGCCTTCAACCCGGAAGGCCGGGTGGCAGGGCGCCTGGAGCAGGACCTGGTCACCGAATACGACTACCAGGGCGCAAAACTGCTGGCCGTGCATCAATACCCGGAACAGGCACCGGAACAACGCCGTAGCCGTCAATACTACTACGACCAGGTGGGCCGACTGACCGGCTACATCACCGCCACCGGCGATGCCCACGGTTACGACTACAACACCCTGGCCAGACCCATCGCCTACCGCCGTCCCGATGGCCACACCGTGGCCTACGATTACGACCTGGCGGAGCGCCTCACCGCCATCACCCGGGCCGACGGCCAGCAGTGGCAACTGGGCTGGAACGCCCGGGGCCAGGTGGAACGCTGCGCCGCCCCGGATGGCCGCGACATCCGCTTCCACTACAACGCTGCCGGCGATATCACCCGCCGGGAGCAACCCGGTACCTGGGTCCAGACCCTGGAGCGGGACGCCGCCGGCCGGGTGCTGAGCCAGACCAGCCAGGGCAAAGACCGTAAAGCCGTCACCCGCCATTTCCAGTACGACGCCAACGGCCGCCGCAGCCACGCCAGCTGCGCCGACCGCAAACTCAGCTGGCAGTGGAATCGCCATGGCCAGGTCACCGAACACCACCAGGACCAGCATCGCATCGGCTACCACTACGGTCCCGGCAGTCGCATCGAACAGATCCAGCTGCCGGACGGCACAGAGGTTCACTACCGCTACGACCGCTTTGGCCGCTGGATTGACCTGACCGTCAACGGCAACACCCTGATCAGCCGCACCCTCGACAACCAGGGCCGGGAAACCGACCGCCAAGCCGGCGCTAACCGCCAGAGCCAGCTTCACGACCGCTACGGCTGCCTGATCAAACGCCGCTGGCAGGGCCAGACCCCCGCCACCCGGCGCTACCGATGGGACGCCGAAAACCGCCTGGAAGCTGCCCTCGACAGCGTCACCGGAGACACCCACTATCAGCGGGATCCCCAGGGCCAACTGACCCGAGAAAACGACACCGAATACCACTACGACCTGGGCGGCAACCGCATCCCCGAAGGCGGCCAGCTGCGCCAGGACCGCCTGCACCAGACCGCCACCGACAAGCGGGACTACGACGCCCTGGGTGCAGAAGTCCGGGTTACTGGCAAACACAGCGAACACCGACAATTCGACGCCGAAGGCCAGCTCATCGACGTCAGAAAGCCTGGCCTGCGCGTCAGCTACGGCTACGACGCCCTGGGCCGCAGAGCCTGGCGCAAGAGCGAAGCCGGCACCACCACCTACCTGTGGCATAACGACGTCCTGCTGGGAGAACAGACCCCGGAAGGGCAGTGGCAGTTTTACATTCGTGACCCGAAAACGGACGAGCCGCTGATCACACTGATCAACGGTCAGGCTTACTACTACGAGCTGGACCATCGGATGATGCCGGTGCGGCTGTGGGATCAGAGCGGCGACATACTGTGGCAGGGCAATGCCAATGCCTGGGGCCTGTGCCAGCCGGAGATGCCGAAAGGCCATATCCATCAGCCGATCCGGATGCCGGGGCAGTTTGAGGATGAACTGACCGGGATTGTGCAGAATCGGTTCAGGGAGTATGAGCCGGAGAGTGGTCGGTATTTGACGGCGGATCCGTTGGGGATCAAGGGTGGGTTTAATAGCTATCGATATACACGAAATCCCATAGACTATGTTGATCCACTTGGCTTGGCTGAATGCGATAAAAATGGCATTGGCCCTGCTGACGCCGAAGGCACTGAGCAGGCTGCGGTTAGTGAAAATTCAACCGAAATGCAAGAGCTTCACCCATGTGGGCTCTTCCCTTCGGCCGATGACGCTGCGAGGCATGCTTCTGAAAGGATCAATCCTATTTCGATTGAAGAGAACCTAGAGTATGGAGGTATGGTATATCGAACAAGTACCGGAGAGTACTCATACACTACACCAATCAGAGGCACTATCGATGGAGTAAATCCAGGCGGCCCTAGCTCTGTTCCTGAAGGTACAGAGGCAGTTGCCTATTACCATTCTCATGGTGCCTATGAGCCTTACTATGACTCCGAGAATTTCTCAAACGAATATGATCCGGTTGATGGTGAATGGTATGGAGACATTCCCTATGCAAAACATCATAATATTGATGGCTATGTTTCAACTCCAGAAGGGAGTTTTAAGCGTTACTCGGTCAAAAATGACGAAGTCTCTACATTGGGCAAGGTGTCTACGAAGCGCTCTGTCGATAGTGATGCTAATTAGTTATTCAGGAGTTTGTATGAGCGGTGTTGATGCCAGTGACAATTACGAAATGACTACTGTTGAAGGAAGCGATCTGACATGGTGGCAGATTTGCTACGATGCTTTACCGGACAATAAAAAAACTGACCTAGAAAGGTACAGAGTTACAATAATTAACAAGCCGGATACTGTGGAGATTTTCCTAAAGAAAAAAGAAAGCGAGATGATGTTGGGTGGAGGGCACGGCCGGTGCGTCATTGATAGATCTTCTAAAAAGGTATTAGAGCTCTATTTTTCAAGATAAGCAGGCTGCACCGTTAAAGGATATTGAATAAGTTTTAAAAATTTCGTTTCTATATACGGGTCGGAATAAAGTAAGATCAAGAGTGATCGATGATCTAAATTTTAATGTAGGAAATTACCGTTTATAGGTTCGAAAAGTACGGGTGAATCACATTGAGATAAGGTTGGTATTTTACTGGGGTTCTATTTCTTTAATGGTTGTTCTGTCTCCATTGACCTATTTCTTTTGAAAAACTATATCTGAAAGTAATGTTTTGATAATGGCGATTTCGCATTCATGATTCTGATAGGTATAGGTTATTTTTCGTTAATCGCGGATGTTGTAAAGGTGATTGGATTGAAGCTCCTTATTTTGGCTCCGCTCATTTTCTGGCCTCGAGTTTTAGCTTTGGTGTTGTTTTTCTTTCCTGTTATTTGTTTGAGCTACAGAACCTGGCAATATCTTGATATAAGAAGCGATAAGTAGTAAGTCATGAGGCACAGGTTCCATAGGGGGTAGGGGGCGTAAAAAATTTGCCCGAGCGCTCTTGGTGGAGGCATGATCCTCGTAACTACGAGGCTTCTATTACCCAGGCTACTAGAACAGGTCTTTCGATCAATGGAATGATTACTTCCAGGTGCTATAGTTGATGCTTTGCTAGTGGGGGATGGCGAATGAGCTTTTATGTTGTTTTGATCATTTTGGTATTCTCAAGGTTAATGATGGGCATTTTTTCTGATTATCTGAGTAAAGGTGCTTTATTTTGGATTGTTTTTTTTGTGACCGGAATTTTAAGTGGAATAGTGCCGCTGATTCTTCTGAAAAATGGCTATTTTGAGAGTTCGGTATTCAATGTGTCGGTAGCGACCATTGCTCCTTCTTATTTTGCCTTTGAGATTGGGCGATTGTCCAAGAATAAATCATTGAAAAATTAGAAGTCCTGCTGGGGGCTCTCCTTGATCGGGCTCATCCTCTCTTCAGCAAATTCTCCTCATCCGAAATCCGCAGTTCATCCGCCACCTGCTTCCCGATGGTGTCGTCCGCAGCCACGTCTACCGGTTCGTATGACGCGGAGGATTTGCCGGCGCCGGGCGCCTGCGCTGGTGCTGAGGGCTGCTCGCGCATCTGAATGCGGTAGATGGGTTCGGGCATCTCAATTCCGGCCTCGTCAAAGGCCGCTTTCACCAGTCGGATGGCCTCGCTGCGGGCCTTGAGGAAGTCGCTGTTGCGCTGGTCGATCCAGCCAAAAAAGCGCAACTGTACGGTACTGTCTCCCAGGGCATCGATGACGCCCATGGGGTCCGGGTCTGAGAGTACCCCGTCCATTTCACGCAGGGTGGCGGCGCCGAGTCTGCGTGCGATCGCGGGGTCAAAATCCACCGAAACGCCCACCAAAAAGTCAAACCGGCGCAGGGGATTACGGGTGAAGTTGGTCAGCGGGGAGGTCATGATCATACTGTTGGGGATACGCAGATGGTTGCCTTCAGCAGTCATCAGCACGGTATCCCGGGACGTAAGGCGGACCACGCTCCCGGTGAACTCGCCCATCTTTACGATGTCACCGATACTGAACGGATTTCTTGCACTGAGCAGAACACCTGCAAGGTAATTCTCAACGATATTGCGGAACGCAAAACCCACGGCGATACCCACAATACCTGCCACACCCAGCAGCGCGCCGACCAGAGCTGTGGCATCGAGTATTTCCAGTGCCAGCAGGATGCCGACTGTGGTAATGATCAGGCGGATCACCCGTTTGCCGAGGTGAGTGGCCAACTCCGAGAACCCCAGGTGTTGTAACCAGCCAGCACGATGGCTGGCCCAGCGTCCCAGCAGTGCAAACACCACGACCAGCCCAAGGGCAATGAGCATCAGCGGCAGCCCACGGATAACGGTGGCGCTCAGCTCCTGGATTTTCTGCCTTGCGGGCTGCAGGCGGGCGGGCACATTCACATTTTCCACCAGCCGGTTCTGCACGAACACCACGCCCTCCACCCGTTGGGCAATGGCGATCAGCTCCCGCGCCGAGCGCGCGCTGGACACCTCGCCCGCCAACGTTACTACCCCGGCCTGCACGGTAACGCCAATGTCCTCAAGGCCATCGATGGCGGCCATCACCGCCGTCAGCCTTTGCTCAATTGCCTGGTCCCGGGGCACATCCTGAACCTGAATTTCGGGCTCCGAGTCCCCCGTCACCTGGGCGTGGGCTGCAGGAAGAAAAAATGCCAGTAGCATCAGGCACACAACAATCCGGTTTGTCATCAGGGCTCCGTTGGGGTGGCAGTCAGGGCCCTTTTAAAGTAGCAGATTCCGTTCCGGACTGACTCGACAATCGATGTCAGAGTGGAATGAAGTTTGCGCCGGTTGGCAACGGATCCCGCGAGGCATGTCGACTGCGGTACAGACATCCAGTTCGGGCTTTGCAGGGTGATCAGGTGCAGTGTTCAGACCTGAGTACATCCTGACAGTCCAAAAATCCAGAGAAATCACTTTACTGCTGAAAGATTGAGCATAAAATGCGCGCTTTCACCCTGCGGGAGCGCCGCTGATCCATCATGCACATGGTGTCGTTTAACGTCTTTCGAACTCTTGGATTTCCCGATACCACCAACCTGAAGCCCGAACATTTTCTGCGCCACAAGGAGTTGCTGCGGGAAGCGGACTGGGTGTTGTTCCCTGAGTACTGGCAGCTTAACGCTCTGGTCTATGGCCTAAATTGTCGGGTGTTTCCCAGTGTTGCCAGCTATCACATTGGTCACGACAAGGTGGAGATGACCCGGGCGTTTCAGGCGATAGCTCCGGAGCATACGCCATGGACGCTCATTGAGGGCAATGGTCCCCGGGAGCGGGATCAGCTGTGGGAGGCCATGACCCATCCGTTCGTCGCCAAACTGCCTAAGGCCAGTATGGGGGACGGCGTCTGGCTGATCGAAACCCGGGAGGACTGGCGTCGGTATTGCGACCGCACCGATGTGCTCTACGCACAGGAGTACCTGCCTCTGGACCGGGACGTCCGGGTGGTCATCGTCGGGGACAAGGTCGTGACTGCCTACTGGCGGACCCAGGCGCCCCGGGGCTTCTACAACAATGTAGCCAAAGGCGGAACCATCGACAACGCCACTCCGGTGCCAGAGGTGGCTACGGCACTTGCGCTGCGGCTGGCCCGGGCACTGGGTGTTGATCACGCCGGCTTCGACATTGCACTGGTGGATGGTTATCCCTACGTGCTTGAGTTCAACCGCCTGTTCGGTAACCAGGGGCTGGGTCAGGGCTCTGACCTGAATGCCGCCATCCTGGAGTACCTGACCGCCCGTTCCGAACCGGAACTTCCGGAGGGCCCGGCACCCCAGTGGCCGGTTGCTGTTTGAACGGCAAGGACATGCAAGCGCACAGGTCTGCATGTCCCTGCATGTTCAGGCTTTCCTGCGTCGGGCAACCCCGAGGCCTACCAGACCCAGACCCAGCAATGCCAGGGTTCCAGGCTCAGGAATCTGGTGGGTGATCGAGCTCACGAAGACCACCAGATCATTGACGTCTTTGTCGGAAACAGCGTAGCCAAGGTCCTCCCAGGCAATGATATAGCTGTCGTCCGTCCAGAGGGTGGGGCCAAGCCCCGCCAGATTGAGTGTGTCGACATTGTTGCCCTGCAGGGCTGCCATCTGATCGACACCGCCGTGGAGGCTGCTGTCGGAATAAAAGGTCGGACCTGATGCCCGACCGAGATAGAAGCCGAAAACATCCGAGTTAAAGGTGACGCCCGTATCGACGGCGTTAATCGACACCGTACCATCACCTGCTATGGACAGAGACTTCTGGGTGGCGACGCCTTCGGGACCTGCAAACAGTTCCACGTACTGGGTGGGGTCGGATTGGTCAAAGATACCGAAGGTATTGACGTTGCGGTTGTTTGCCAGTTCAAACACCAGAGTAGTGGCGCTGGCGCCACCCACGGTTTGCCAGTAACTGTCCTGATCCTCACTGAGTTGGTCGGCGTTGACGTCGATCGACGAAGCTCCGGGAACGGGGCCTAAGGTGACATTGTCCAGGACTGTTTGCAGGCCGTTTCCGGTGGCGTTACTGACAAAGATTGCGTTTGCAGAGCCGGCCCAGGTTGTCAGAGCGATGGCTGTAACGATCAGTTTCAGGTTCATGATAATTCTCCATTGAAATCCATGTTCTATATGATCCTTGTGTGATCCGTCTGTCTCTACGCCTGTACATCGGAGACCGTTTGATGACTCTTCACCGGATTCCGGGGTTCTAACGTGAGGCCCCGGTTCGGTGAAATGTGACATGGTTCTCTATGCTATATCCGTGCCGAACTGATGTTGTGTTTTAAAACAATAACTTGAAGTTCGAATTTCAGGAAAGTCGTAATTTTTATCGACAGCAGTATTAACTATACGTGTCCTCGGGGACGCCTTTAGCGGGACTAAAAATGCCCAATAAATGGCATTTCGGGTATTAGAATGAACTGATTTGAATAATAAACTGGCTAATAAAAAAAGAATGAATAAATGAGGTGTTTAGGGAATCGACGTAGAAATGCGTAGCAAATACCCGCAGGTCGCTAAACATGCGCCTTAAGGAAGGAGGGCCGTGTGCTCACACCGAACCGTATTCACGGTGCCCGCGATCACCGGGATAAGCATGGGACAAGCGCAATCGGTGCTATTCTTTGTCGGTCAGCCCGGGATACCCGGGTCTGAAAGATCGGTTGACGGACCAGACTATCAGCCGCTTCACGGCTACGGAGAGGATATTGGTGAATAGTAAGGGAAAGTCGCTCATTTTCCATGTCAATCGATTGCGGGAGAGGCTCTGGTTCCGGCCAGCGACGTTTGGCCTCGCCTCCCTGGTTGGTGTGTTTGCTGCCGGCTGGATCGATGGTTCCGGAATTATTGAGTTCCTGCCTGACATCGGGCGCGACACGGTGGTGACACTGCTTTCCATCCTCGCCGCCAGCATGCTGGTCATCGCGACGTTTGCGGTGGGCTCCATGGTGTCAGCCTATGCCTCGGCCGCCAGCAGTGGCACGCCCCGGACCCTGACTCTGGTTCTGCGGGACGATGTTTCCCAGACCGCCCACTCAACCTTTGTGGGCGCCTTTATCTTCAGTGTGGTGGCCCGGGTTGCACTGGAGGAGGGTTATTTCGAGGGCACCGGCTATTTCATGATTTTTGTCGAGGCCATGGCCGTATTTGCTATGGTGATCGTGGTATTCGTTTACTGGGTGGACAGTGTCGCCCGTCTGGGTTTGCTTGGGCCGGTGATTGATCGTGTTGAAACGGCAACCAGTGTCGTGCTGAAAAACTGGCGGGATACACCTCATCTGGGTGGGGTGCCGGTGTCACCGAATTTTCATGCAGATCAGACCTTGCGGGCGTGTCGGGTGGGTTATCTGCAGGAGATCAATGTCAAAGACCTTCAGGCCTGGGCTGTCGAACATGATGCCCGGGTCCGCATTGTGGCTTTGCCGGGCGATTTCATGGCGTCGGGAACTCAACTGGCCTGGTTGTCTTTTGGTCAAAACGGGTTGCCGAAGCAGTGGGAAACGGATTTGCTCAGTTTTTTCAGCATTGATCAGGACCGGGTGTTTGATCAGGATCCTCGCTTCGGATTTGTGGTGCTCTCGGAGATCGCAAAGCGGGCGCTGTCGTCTGCAGTGAACGATCCGGGTACCGCCATCAAGGTGGTCGGAACCATGGTGCGGTTGCTGGATATCTGGTGCCAGCCACCGGAACCGGAAAGCAAGGAGACACCGGTCTGTGATCGGGTAGAAGTGCCTGATATGTCCGTCGATGGCTTGCTGGATGACGCGTTTCAGGGCATTGGCAGAGATGCCGCCGGTATTGTTGAGGCGGCTGTAGCGCTTCAGCGTTGCCTGAAAATCCTGGTGGACTGCGGCAATGCAGAGGTGGCCAGCGCGGCACGCTACCAGAGCAGGGTTGCCCTGGCCCGCTCAGAAAAAGCCATGGTGCTGCGTGAGGATCTCATGGCGGTCCAGGCTGCCGCAGGCGGGGATCCGGCGGTATCGGCAAACGGCATAATGCGTGCGAATGATTAACCGGGTATTTCTCTTTCTGATCAGGGCCTCAGCGCGGTAAGTCGGGATTAATGCCGTATTTTTAGTACAAATTCATTGCCACAACGTCACTAGGTGCAGCTCAGGCCATTTGTTAGCGTGAAGGTGTGATGGATGTCGATAAGCCTGTTTTTTCGTCTCAGGGCTTGGAGTCAGTATCGTATCCGCATTGATCAGCCCGGTAGGCTGTCTATAGTCGCCGGGCTCTAACTGGAAGTCTGACCTTTACAGGAGTTTTACTATGCGCACACGTATGATTCACACCGTCGGCATATCTCTGCTGGCCAGCAGCATGGCTCTCAGTTTCTCTGTTTCTGCCGCAGAAGGCCTGTACTCCGCCAAGGACCTGATTGATGCGGACGTATACGATCGCAGTGGTGAGGAAATCGGCGAGGTACAGGACATTCTTTTGGGCAATGACATGTCCGTACATGCCCTGGTGATCAAAACCGGTGATGTGCTCGGTATGGGCGGCACTGATGTGGTAGCGGAGCGAGGTTCGTTTACCGTCAAGACCGAAAAGGATGACAGCGCCTTTGGTGACGTCGACTACCAGGTTCACATGGAAGCTGGGCAGGACGCCGTGAAGAGCTTGCCGGAATACGATGAAAGCTGGTGGAACCAGACCCGGGAAGGCCTCAGTCAGGCCTGGGAGAACACCAAAGATACCACCGAGAGTGCCTGGGACAGCACAAAGCAGGCTACTTCGTCTGCCTGGCACAATATGAAGGAAGGTGCTCAGGACATGAAGGATCGTGCCACCAACTGATCCCTCTTGTGCACGACCACTGCTGCTGACTCCGGCAGCAGTTCTGACGGGTTCCCATGGGTTGAACCGGAACGCTCAGACCCCGGCCGCTTCATCGGGTGGCCGGGGTCTGATGGTTTTACCTGACCGGTAACCAGGCGCGTTCGTAATCTGCTGTCGCCCTTGTGGTTTCAGGTGAGAGGCCGTTACGGGTTATCCTGTAAGAATGAAAGCTGAGCCAAATCCTTTCGATTTTCAGCATCCTGCCATTCGACATCTGGCCTGGATGCTGAAAGCGCCGCAATTGCTGGACGACATCCTGACGTTCAGACCCTCGGACTATGTGACAGATAGTATCTGCCAGCGCCTTGCTGAATGGGACCGCTCCCCCGCGACGGCACCGGAAGCCCTGAACCGACCGGCGCACCCCAGGCTGGGGCTCTATTTTGAAACTTTGTATGAATGTTTGCTCCGGGACCTGCTGGGGTGGCAGGTGCTGGTTCGCAACCTGCCGGTCAGAGGGGCGCAGCGAACCCTGGGAGAGTTGGATTGTGTGGTGCGTAATCCGTACACCGGTGAACTGGAACACCATGAAATTTCGGTGAAATTCTACCTGGGCTATCCCGGGGAGGGTGGAACCCGCTGGTATGG